>JAHEJV010000203.1 GCA_024638705.1 Deltaproteobacteria bacterium
AGCAGCCGCGCTCGCCGATCCTTCTCTCCGACGTCGCGCCGGCTCCGTTCGAGGCCGCGCCGCGCCTCGGCGAGCACCAGCTCGAATGGACGGCCGCCCTCGACGAGGCGGGAGGATCCGTCGGCTCGGAGGCGGCGCCGTCACTCGCCGGGCTGCGCGTCATCGACCTCACGGCGTTCTGGGCCGGCCCCTTCGCGACGAACACGCTCGCGATGATGGGCGCCGACGTCGTCAAGGTGGAGTCGACGCCGCGTCCCGACGGCATGCGCTTCGTGAACGGCAAGCCCGACGTCCCGATGTGGGAGGCCGGCTCGATCTTCCACGGCGCCAACTCTGAGAAGCGCGGCATCACGATCCGCCTCGACATCGAGGAGGGTCACCGCCCCTTCCGTGCGCTCGTCGAGCAAGCGGACGTGCTGGTCGAGAACTTCTCGGCGCGCGTGCTCGACCACTTCGGTCTCGGCTTCGAGACGCTGCACGCGTGGAACCCGCGCCTGGTCGTCGTGCGCATGCCCGCCTGGGGTCTCGACGGTCCGTGGCGCGACCGCACCGGCTTCGCGATGAACGTCGAGCAGGCGTGCGGCATCGCCTGGCGCGGCGGCTATCCCGATCTCCCGATGAACGCGAACGTCTGCGACCCGGTCGGCGCGCTGCACGCGGTGGTGGGCGTCTTCTCGGCGCTCGAACACCGGCGTCGCACCGGCATGGGACAGCTCGTCGAGGTTCCGCTGGTCGAACCCGGCCTGAATCTCGCCGCCGAGCAGATCGTGGAACACTCGGCCTACGGCGTGCTGCTCGGATCCGAAGGGAACCGCGGGCCCGACGCAGCGCCGCAGGGCATCTACCGCTGTCGCGACGGCGAGTGCGTCTCGCTGGCGGTCGGCTCGGAAGGCGCATGGCGAGCGCTCGGCAAGGCGCTCGGTGCCGACGGAGTGCTCGGCGACGGGTCGCTCGACGCCGACGCGCGCCGCGCGCGGCACGACGAGATCGACGCCGCGATCACCGCATCGCTCGCCGGCTTCGATGCGGCGGCTGCCGCCGAGCAGCTCGTCGCCGCCGGCGTCCCCGCCCAGCACCTGATCAACGCCCACCGGCTGATGCCGCATCCCCAGCTCGAACACCGCGGCTTCTACCAGACCCTCGAACATCCGGTGACCGGCGCGGCGCGCTATCCCGGGCTGCCCTTCACGGGCCTCGCCGACGGGCTGCCGTCGCAGCCGCCGCCTACGCTCGGACAGCACAACGAAGAGGTGCTCGGCGACGAGCTCGGCTTCGGCAAAGAAGACCTCGCGCGCTGGCGCGACGCCGGCATCATCGGAGATCGCCCGGCCTGGTTGAAGGACACGGAGGACTGACGCCATGCAACTCGACCCGAACAAGACCTGGACCCTCGTCGAGAAACGACTCGCGAGCGAGACCGACCCGGTGCTGCGACGCAACCTCGAGCTGGTTCTCGCGCACATGAAGGCCGAGGCGCGCGCCGACATCGAGGGGGTCGTCGCGACGCTCACCGAGAAGCCGCGCTACATCACCTACGCCGTGCCCGACCAGGAATTGCTGAACCCGAAGGGCAGCAAGGACGCGGTGCGCGCCTTCTACGACGCCACCATCGTGCAGACCGGCGCCCACCGGCTCGAGTTCGCCTGCGACCGCGTGATCGTGGACGTCGACTCCGTCTTCACCGAGGGCGTGATGCGCATGGCCTACCCCGGAACGACGCTCCAGGCGATGGGCATCGAGGTGGACGACGCGACCGCCTACTACGTCGCCGAGAGCCGCATGGGCATCGTCTGGCCGGTCGACCACGACGAAGGGCGCCTCACCGGCGAAGAGGTCTACTCCTGCGGCGACCCCTTCGAGGGCATCGCCGAGCGCAAGATCGCGCTGGAGGAGATCGCCGAGGTGACGGGCTAGGCGCGACGCACGCCCGGGGCCGTCAGTCCTTCCGGATCTTCGGCAGCGCGCGCTCCTGCTCGAGCGTGCGCATCGAGAAGATGCGTTTGTCGATGTCCGGCGCCACGTCCATCTCGTGGATGACGGCGTCGGTGGTGATGCGGCGGATCACGTTCGTGACGCTGAAGCGCGTCGGCAGCAGGTGGCCACTGCTTTCGACCATGTGTTCGCGCGGCGCGCGGATGATGCGATAGGGGTCTGGAGCGCCAGCCTTCCAATAGCGGTACTCGAGGATGGCGCCGTCCTCGGCGACGGCGAAGTCGACCTGGCCGTAGGCGGCGGCCTCCTTCGGGACGCCGCGGATCACGGCGCAGGTCTCGCCCCCGATCTCCTCGTCCGCGATCCGCTCGAGCGTGAAGTCCGAGGCGCGTTGACGCTCGAAGTCCTCGAAGTTGAGCTCGGTGCCGAGGAAGGCGTCGCTGCGCTGGGCGCCGCTGATGCGGCGACCGCGCTTGAGGGCGGGCAGGTAGACGAAGGTGTCGCGATTGCCGTCATCGGTTTCGATGATCATCACCGTCATGCCGCGCACCGTCGCGGGCTCGGTGAGGCGGCCGATCGAGTGGCTGCGGCCGTCGACGATCTTCGTGACGGTGTGCAGACGGCGCTGCGCGTAGCCGCGCGGACCGTCGGTCGTGAGCTCGAGATCGTAGATCGTGTCGACGTCGTAGCGGTTCGTGAAGGCGGCCTCGAGGATGGCCTCGGGGGTCTTCGGCGCGGCCGGCGCGGGGGCTTCCGAGGCCGCGGGATCGGGGGCGGCCGGAACCGGCTCGGCGGCGTCGGCGCGGGAACGGGCGTCCGGCGCGAGGACGAACGCGGCGAGGGCGCAGAGCGCGAGAAATGCGGCGGCCGTCGGCCGACTCGATCGAAGCGGATTCATCCGGGCTCCCTTGTTGCGCACCGTAACAGACGTCATCCGCGCCAAACGCTTCGCGGACGAAAGCTAACGCTCTCCTAATCGAACCCTTCTGCAGGCGGCTGGAGCAGTTCCGGCATCTGGCCGTCGACGGGGATTCCTGGCAGTCTTCTGGTGCAAGCTCGCGCTCGATCGGCCGCTCAAGCGGATGACGGGGTGGCCGTAACGTGATCTGGACGGATCTGGCGGGCGCCGCGTCGGCGTTCCCGCCCGAGGGGGATCGTGATGGCGAGCAGAGGACCGTATCGGCTCGTCGACCGCTACCTCGCGGACGAGGGAACGGTCTTTCTCACCGGCATCCAGGCGCTCGCCCGGCTCCCGCTCGAGCAGCTGCGCGCCGACCGCCGCGACGGGCTGAACACCGCCGCCCTCGTCACCGGCTACCCGGGCTCGCCGCTCGGCGGCTACGACGGCGCCGTGGCCTCCGCGGCGAAGCTGGCGCCCGAGTTGCCGGTGTCCTGCCGGCCCGCGATGAACGAGGAGTACGCGGCGAGCGCGGTGATGGGTTCGCAGCTCGCGGCGATCCAGCCCGACTGCCGCTACGACGGCATCGTCGGCATCTGGTACGGCAAGGCTCCCGGCGTCGATCGCGCGAGCGACGCGCTGCGCCACGCGGTCTACGCCGGAAGCTCGATGCACGGCGGCGCCGTCGCGATGATCGGCGACGACCCGGCCGCGAAGAGCTCGACGCTGCCCTCCTCCTCCGCCGGCACGATGGCGGGCATGCACGTGCCGGTGCTCTACCCGGGCGATCCGGCGGAAGCGCTCGACCTCGGCCGACACGCGATCGCGTTGTCGCGCCTCACCGGATTGTGGTCGGCGCTGAAGATCGTGGCCGACGTCGCCGACGCCACCGCGTCGGTCGAGCTGCACTCCGAACGCATCGTGCCGGTGATGCCGACGCTCGACGGGCGTCGCTACGAGCACCGTCCCGACGGCCGCCTGCTCACGCCGCACACGATCGACCTCGAACGCGAGATCGTCGAGGTGCGCTACGAGCTGGCGAGGCTCTACGCCTCGGAGAACCGGCTCAACGCGGTGACCGTGAACCCCGCGAACGCGCGCCTCGGCATCGTGGCGTCGGGCATCACCTATCGCGAAGTGCGCGAAGCGCTCGGGCGCCTCGGCCTGTCGAGTGACGAGGAGATCGCGTCGTGCGGCATCCGTCTGCTGAGGATGGGGATGCCGCTCCCCTTCAACCCGAAGACGGTGCGCGACTTCGCGAACGGTCTCGACGAGATCTTCGTCCTGGAGGAGAAGTCGCCCAACATCGAGTCGCTGATCAAGGACGCGCTCTACGCGCTCACCGAGCGCCCGGTGGTCGTCGGCAAGCACGACGAGCACGAACAGCCGCTCGTGCCCTTCCACGGATCGCTCGACGCCGATGCCCTCGCGCCGGTGCTGCGCCGCCGAATCGAAGCGCGCGTCGGTGTGAAGCTCGCGCCCGACGAGTTCCTCCGCGATCAGAAGCTCGCGCCGCTCGCCGTCCAGCGCACGCCCTTCTTCTGCTCGGGGTGCCCGCACAACCGCAGCACGGAAGTGCCCGAAGGCGCACTCGTCGGCGCGGGCATCGGCTGCCACACGATGACGCTCTTCCTCGACAAGGAGCGCGTCGGCGAGATCGCGGGTGTCACCTGCATGGGCAACGAGGGGACGCAGTGGATCGGCATGGCCGACTTCGTCGAGCGCGGCCACTTCATCCAGAACCTCGGCGACGGCACCTACTTCCACTCGGGTCAGCTCGCGATCCAGGCCGCCGTCGCGGCCGGCGTGAACATCACCTTCAAGCTGCTCTACAACGGCACCGTCGCGATGACGGGCGGACAGGACCCGCAGGGCCAGCTCGCGGTGCCGGACGTCGCGCGCACCCTGCTCACCCAGGGCGTCGCACAGGTGCTGATCACGACCGAGGACGTCGACCGTTATGCGACGGCCGGCCTCCCGCTCGGCGTCGAGGTGTGGAGCCGCGACCGGCTGATCGAGGCCCAGGAGCGCCTGGCGGAGGTGCCCGGCACGACGGTCCTGATCCACGACCAGGCATGCGCCGCCGAATCGCGGCGCGCACGCAAGCGGGGAAAGATTCCGACGCCGGACACACGCGTCGCCATCAACCACCGCGTCTGCGAGGGCTGCGGCGATTGCGGCGAGGTGAGCAACTGCCTGTCGGTGCAGCCCGTCGAAACGCCCTTCGGGCGCAAGACGAAGATCGACCAGACCACCTGCAACCTCGACTACTCGTGTCTCGAAGGCGACTGCCCGTCGTTCATGACGGTGAAGACGCGCAAGCCGGGCCGGCTCGCGCGCTGGCTCGGTCGCGAAGACGATGCGACGGCCGAAGCGCGCGACGGACTGCCCGTCCCGCCCGAGAACCTCTACGAGCCCGACTACGTCGTGCCCGACGACGAGTTCGCGATGCGCATCACCGGCATCGGCGGCACCGGCGTCGTGACCGTCTCCCAGGTGGTCGGAACGGCGGCGATGCTCGACGGCTATGCGGTGCGCGGCCTCGACCAGATCGGCCTCTCGCAGAAGGCCGGCCCGGTGGTGAGCGACCTGCGCCTCTCGCGCTCGCGTCCCACCGCCACCAACCGCCTCGGCGAGGGTCAGGCCGACCTGCTGCTCGCCTTCGATCAGCTCGTCGCCGCGTCGGAGAAGGGCCTGCTCACCGCCGACCCGTCGCGCACCACCGTCGTCGGATCGACGGCCGGCTCGCCGACGGGCGCGATGATCACCCACCCCGATCTCCGCATGCCGAGGCCCGGCGATCTCTCCGAGCGCATCGCCGGCGTCACGCGGCGCGACGCGCAGCACTGGGCCGACGCCGAAGCGATCACGCGCGACCTCTTCGGCGACGCGACGAACGCCAATGTGTTCGTCGTCGGCATGGCCTACCAGGCCGGCTGTCTCCCGATCCACGAGAAGCATCTCGAAGAGGCGATCGCCCTGAACGGCGTGGCGATCGACCGGAACCTGGCGGCCTTCCGCTGGGGCCGCGCGCAGGTCGCCGTGCCCGAGGCGGTGGCGGCTGCGCGCGAACGGGCGCGCGAGGCGACGCGTGAGGAAGTCGCGCTGCCGACGGTCTCCGCGAAGGTCGCCGATCGGATCGCCGCGCTCGACGCGCCCTCGTCGCTGCGTGTCGCGATCACGCGTCATGCGGGCGAGCTGGTCGCATGGCAGGACGAGGCGACTGCGCTCGCGTGGCTCGACGTGCTCGACCGCGTCGCGGCGGCCGAACGCGATGTCGCGCCCGACAGCACGCGCCTGCTCGGCGCCGTCGCGGCAAATCTCTACAAGCTCATGGCCTACAAGGACGAGTACGAGGTGGCGCGGCTGCTCACCGATGCGGACGGGATGGCCGTCGCGCGCGAAGTCGCCGGCGAGCGCGGTCGCATCGCGTGGAAGCTGCACCCGCCGCTGCTGCGGGCACTCGGCATGAAGCGCAAGGTCACGATCGGGACGTGGGCGGCGCCGGCCTTCCGGCTCCTCGCGAAGGCGAAGGTGCTGCGGGGCACGGTGCTCGACCCGTTCCGCTGGCCGACCGTCCGCCGCGTCGAGCGCGAGCTGGCCCGGGAGTACGTCGAAACGATCGACCGCCTGCTGCCGCGGCTCGATGCGAACAACGTCGGGAAGATCGCCGAGATCGCCGGGCTCCCCGAGATCGTGCGCGGCTACGAGGACATCAAGCTCGCCAACGTCGCGAAGTACCGCGAGAAGCTGGGCGCGGCCGTCGACGGGATCCTCGGCGACTGATCGGTCTCCGGACCACGTTCCGATTGCCCCGGCGATCGCGACGTGCGCATCATGACCTTCCCTCGGGAGGGTCTCCATGCGCTCGGTGCAGCGGTTCCTGTTCTGGCTCCTCGCCGTGTCGATTGCGATCGCTCCCGGCGTCGGCGCGACGTCGTTCACGACGCAACGGGTCGGCGACGGCAGCGATCGCTCGATCTTCGACTTCGATCCGCCCGCCGGCCCGCCCTCGGGCTGGCCCGACGCTACGCCGGACGGCGCGAGCTGGATCTTCGGTGCGCTGCCCGGCCCCGGCCCCTTCGACCTCACCGTCCGCTACTGCGAGTCCGTCTCGCGGCTCGCCCTGCGGCCTTCGGGATCCCCTCCCGGACCGCGCGCGAGCTGAGCGGTCGAGTCGGGCCACGCGATGTCGGAAGTGGCCCACGAGGTCGTTGCCGGAAGGCGATTGCAGACGCCGGGCGAGGAGTTCGCCAACAGCCTCAGCCACGGCGCGGGCTTCTTGGTGATGGCGGCCTTCACGCCGCTGCTGGTGACGAACGCCCTCGAGGTGGGCGGGGTCGCGTCGGCGGTCGGGGCTGCGGTGTTCGCCTCGACGGCGGCCAGCACCTACCTGATCTCCGCGATCTACCACTCGCTGTCGCCGGGCCGCGCGAAGCGCGCGTTCCGCGTGCTCGACCACGGCGCGATCTTCCTCTTGATCGCGGGCACCTACACCCCCTTCACCGTCGGCGCGCTGCGCGGTGCCTGGGGCTTCGAGCTGCTCGCGTTGATCTGGAGCCTGGCCGCGCTCGGCATCGCCCGCGAGCTGATCGCCGGGCGCCGGCGCGGCTTGTCGGTGGCGATCTACGTCTCGATGGGCTGGCTGGTGCTGATCGCGACGAAGCCGCTCTCCGAGGTGATGCCGATCGAGGGGATGCTCTGGATCCTCGCCGGCGGCGTGGTCTACACCGCGGGCGTGCCGTTCTACTCGGCGTCGTCGCGCTTCCGCTTCGGCCATCTGGTCTGGCATTGCTTCGTCCTGGCCGGCACGGCCTGCCACTTCGTCGCGATCCTGCGCTACGCGGCCTGACGCGTCGCGCCGGAGGAGGAGCCCCGATGTGTCGCAACATCGAGACGCTCTTCCACTTCGAGCCGCCCGCCAGCGAGGACGAGGTACGCACCGCGTGCGCGGCGACGACGCTCCCTAGCTGCGAACCGACGTACGCGACGGCTCGCTCGAGGGCGGAGCCTGGACCAGCTCGTAGTTCGCGAGCTTCGGCCGGGCCATCTCCTCGCGGAAGCGGTCGAAGGTCCACGGCCAGGTGGCCGGGACGCCGCGGTCGTCGAGATACCAGCTGCGACAGCCCGACATCCAGATCGTCGAGCGCGCCGCTTCGACGCGCTCTTCTTCGAGGGCGAGCGTCGCCTCGTGCGACGCGCTGATCTCCCGCGCGCGGCCTTCCCGGTGGAGATCGATCAGCTGCATGATGTAGGCGAACTGGAGCTCGGCGATCTCGATCAGCGAGAAGTTGCCGACCGGGCCGTTCGGGCCGTTCAGCATGAAGAGGTTCGGGAAGTCGGGGATCGAGATGGAGAGATAGGCGAGCGGCCGCTTCTCCCAGAAATCGTCGAGGCGCACGCCGCCGCGGCCGACGATCTCGATCGGGCGCATGAAGCGGTCGACCTGGAAGCCGGTCGCGAGCACCAGCACGTCGAGCTCGTGGAGCTTCCCGTCGGCGGTGCGCACGCCCGCAGGCTCGATGTGATCGATGCCGGAGGTGACCAGCTCGGCGTTCGGGAGCTGGATCGCCTCGTAGAAGTTCGGTGAGATCACGAGGCGTTTGCACGCCGCCTGATAGTCCGGCCGCAG
>JAHEJV010000204.1 GCA_024638705.1 Deltaproteobacteria bacterium
GGTGAGCGCGCGCAGCGTCATCGCGATGCCGCCGGCCTCGTCGAGCACCACGACGTTGCTCTTCCGCCCGAAGATCGCGAGCAGCAGCGTCGTGTCGCCGTCCTTCCCGCGCAGGCGCAGGGCGAGCTGACGCTCGCCGTCGAGCATCTCGACGCCGTGGATGCGCGCGCCGCGCACGTGGGCGCGCAGGTATTGCACGAAGCGCGGCGAGCCGGGCGAGCCACCCGGCGAAGCCGGCAGCTCGGAGACGCGCGCGCCGGTGACGTCGCAACACAGCCGCAACCAGCGCCGTCCGCCGCCCCCGCCGCCGTACAGCTCGAGCACCACGCTCGTCGCGTCGGGCTGGGCTGTGGCCTGGATCTTGTGGCCCACGACCGTGCGGCGCAGGATGCCGGCGGCGCGTTCGAGTTCGGCGAGACTGAGCAAGGCTACCTCTGGCACGCCGGGCAGTAGTGGGTGCCGCGCGCGCCGACGACGGTGCGGGCGATCGGCGCACGACACACGGTACAGGGCTCGCCCGTCCGCGCGTAGACGCGGCGCTCGCTCTGGTAGGCGCCGTCACTGCCGTCGGGCGTCACGTAATCGCTGATGCTCGATCCGCCGGTCTCGATCGAGCGATTCAGCACGCGGTGCAGCCCGGCGACGATCCCGTCGCTCTCGCGCTTCGTCACGCGCAGCGCCTTGCGCGTGGGCCGCACGCCGGCGAGGAAGAGCGCCTCGTCGGCGTAGATGTTGCCGACGCCGGCGATGATCGCCTGGTCGAGCAGCAGGCTCTTGATCGCCACCTTCCGCTTGCGCGTCGCGACGAAGAGCGCGTTGCCTTCCATCAGGAGGGCGTCGGTGCCGAGACGCGCGAGGCGCGGATGCTCCTCTCCCGCCGCGAGCCAGAGCACCTTCCCGAACTTCCGCGTGTCGCGCAGGTACACCTCCGGGCCGCCGTCGGCGAAGCAGAAGCGGAGGTGGGTGTGGGCGTCGGGGCGGAAGCCGACCTGGGCCTCGGGGGTGAGCGCGGCGCGGGCGGTCGCAGAGAGCAGGCGCAAGCTCGACGCGCCGGCCGCGAAGAGCTGGCCCGTCATGCCGAGGTGGAGGACGAGCTGGGAGCCGTCGTCGAGGCGGGCGCGCAGGTACTTCCCGAGCCGCTCGAGCGCGGTCACCTCGCGTCCGGCGACGGCCTTGCGCAGCCGCGCGGGCGGCGTGACGAAGAAGTAGCTGGGCCGGGTCGTGCGCAGCCGGTCGATGCGACGCCCCACCAGATAGGGCGCGATCCGCCGGCGCGTGACCTCGACTTCGGGCAGCTCGGGCAAGGGGACTCCGTGGGTGGGCTCTCGGGGTAGCGCCCGCCGCCGCGCGCCGCATTCCCGAAAGCCCGGCCCCCGGGGGCCAGGCCCGGCTTCAGGCGCGACGCCAATGCGTCGATGACGCTTCCTGGCGGCTCGACCGGGCCGGCTGGGGTGGGGGCTCCATGGCTTCGAGCAGATGGCGTAGTCGCATGTTCTCGGGCGATATCGATCGCGCCGCGTTCGTCGTCTACTTCCTCGGCGCGATCGTTCCGCTGACCGGGCTGGCCGTCGTCGTCGACCGCTACGTGCTGCCGACCCTCGACAACCGCAACGCCGAGATCGGCCTGATCGCGGGCGTCCTCTGCGTGGGTGCGCTCACCTTGGGCGCCTTCCTCGCGCTGCGTCAGGTGATGAGTGCGACGATCGCGCGGATGGACCGCGACAAGGAGCGGCTGTCCGGGCTGCTCGAATGGTCGAAGCAGCTCGGCGCGACGCCGCACGTCAGCGAGGTGCTCGAAGCCGCGACTGTGAGCGCCGCCGAGATCGAAGACGCGCAGGCGGCGTGGATCTTCCTCAAGGGCGACCAAGACGAGGCTCCGGCGCTGAGCGGGAGCGCAGGCGAAGACGCGGACCACCTCTACACCCGCAACGCCGGCGCCGTAGACGAGATCGTCACGCTGTCGGTCGAGTCGGGACGCCCGGCGATGCGCGAGACCTCCGACGGGGAGATGGCGATCGCCGTCGTCCCGCTGCCGAAGGAGTCGGGCCTGCGCGGCGCGATCGCGGCGATGAAGACGGGCGACGCCCACTTCGATCCGCGCGAGCTCGAAGCCCTCGAAACCCTCTCCGGCATCGCTTCGGTCGCGCTGCAAGCCGCCGACCTGCGCGACGCCCAGCGCAACTTCTTCTCCCACGTCACCGACATGCTGGTGACCGCGCTCGACAGCCATCTCGGCTTCCACCGCGGACACGGACAGCGCGTCGCGCAGTACGCGAACCGCCTCGGACGCAAGCTCGAGCTCGACGACGCGACGCTCGAGCGCATCCACTTCGCGTCGCTGCTCCACGACATCGGGATGCTCAAGCTCGACCGCAACCAGCAGATGACCCGCGCCACCTGCGATCAGCACTGCGTGCTCGGCTCGCGGATGATCTCGCGCGTCCGGCTGTGGCGGGACCTCGCGCCGATCATCTACCACCATCACGAGTGGTTCGACGGGAACGGCTATCCCGACGGCCTGATCGGCGAGACGATTCCGCTCGAGTCGCGCGTGATCGCCCTGTGCGACGCGGTCGACAGCATGACGTCCGACGACAGCTATCGGACCCCGCTCGCCCTCGAGGCCGCCCTCGAAGAGTTGGCCCAGTGCTCGGGGACCCAGTTCGACCCCGACCTGGTGGAAGCCTTCCTCGACCTCGCGCGGGACGGCCTGATCGAGATCGGCCCGCCGCCGATGGCCTAGAGGAGCGCGGCCTCCGCGTCGTCGCCGCTCGCCCCAAGACACCCGCCCGGGCCGGAAAACCGCTTGACTTTCGAGGTCTTGGCAGGTAAACAAATGTTCGTTCAGGCCATTCCCGGCGCGCGGATCCCCCTTGCCCGACCCCTCAGTCACGCGTGATCGCATCCTCGACACGGCCGAGGCGCTCTTCGCCGAGAAGGGCCTCGCCGCTACCTCGGTGCGCGACATCGCCTCCGCCGTCGGACTGACGGCCGCGAGCCTCTACAACCACTTCGCCGGCAAGGAAGCGCTCTACGCCGCGGTGCTCGAGCGCGGCATCCGGCCGCTGGTCGAGATGCTCGAGACGCTCTCCGCCCTGCCCGACGCCGAGGCGCGCACCGACGCCGTGATCCCGCAGGTGGTCGCGCACTTCGCGCGGCACCCGAACGTCGCGCGGCTCATCTACCACGAGGCCGTCACCGGCGGCGCCCATCTCGTGCCGCTCGCCCGCACCTGGATCCAGCCGATCCTCGCGCGCGCACTGGGCGAGATGAAGCGCGAGGCCGGCGTGCCCTGGTCGGAGGACGAGTACCGCCACGTCGTCGCGATGTGGGTGCAGCTCGTCGTCGGCCACTTCGCCGTCGCGCCGCTGATGGCAGAGCTGCTCGGCGAGGATCCCCTCGCCCCCGAGACCGTCGAACGACACACCGAGTTCCTGCGCAAGCTCGCGCGTCTCGTGACGCGCGCCTAGCACCCACTTAGAAGGAGATCCCGATGAACCTGTCCGATGTGAACCTGAACGACCTCGACGTCTTCGAGAGCGGCTGTCCCCACGAGATGTTCGCCACCCTGCGCCGCGAGGCGCCAGTCTTCTGGCAGGAAGAACCGGGCGGACCGGGCTACTGGGCGATCACGAAGTACGACGACCTGAAGTACATCTCGCGCCATCCGAAGCAGTTCTCGAACGAGCGCCGGGGCGTGATGCTGCGCGAGCCCGACCCGAACACCGTCGCCTTCCAGCAGCAGATCATGCTGAGCATGGACCCGCCGCGTCATCACCAGTACCGCTCGCTGGTGAACAAGGCCTTCACGCCGCGCATGGTCAACAACCTGCGCCCGCGCATCCGTCAGATGTGCGTCGAGATCGTCGACCGCGTCATCGAGAAGGGCGAGTGCGACTTCGTCGAAGACCTCGCCGCGCCGCTCCCGATGCTCGTGATCTGCGAGCTGATGGGCATCCCCGAAGAGGACCGCCGCCACGTGTACGACATCGGCAACAAGATGGTCGGCTTCGACGACCCGGAGTACCACGCGGACGGCAAGCCCCTCGACATGACGCTCGACGAGAACAGCGACGGCACGAAGTACGCCGCCGAGATGTTCCTCTACGCGGCGAAGCTGCGCGAGAAGGCGATCGCACACCCCGGCGAAGACCTCGCCACTGCGCTCGTCAACGCCGAGATCGAGGGCCGCAAGCTCACGCCGGAGGAGTTCAACTTCTTCTTCCTGCTGCTGCTGATCGCCGGCAACGAGACGACGCGCACCGTCACCAGCAACGGCATGAACAGCCTGCTCGACCACCCCGGCCAGCTCGACACCCTCAAGAAGGACCTCTCGCTGCTCGACTCCGCCGTCGAGGAGATCCTCCGCTTCAGCCCCGCCGTGCACTCGTTCCGCCGCACGACGACCGAGACGGTCGAGGTCCGCGGGCAGGAGCTCCCGGAGAACTCGAAGCTGATCCTCTGGTATCCGTCGGCGAACCGCGACGAAGACGCATTCGCCGATCCGGAGAAGTTCGACATCCGCCGCTCGCCGAACGACCACGTCGCCTTCGGCTACGGCGAGCACTACTGCCTCGGCGCCAACCTCGCGCGCATGGAGCTGCAGGAGATCTTCCGCGAGCTGGTCACGCGCATCGACGGGATGGAGCGCACGGGTCCCTTGCGTCGCCTGCGCTCGAACTTCATCAACGGCGTGAAGGAGATGCAGGTGAAGTTCACGCCGGGCCCGGTGGCGGGTTAGGCGCCCGCGTCAGATGGGACAGCTCACTCCCGTGCCGCCCATCCCGCAGTATCCGTGCGGGTTCTTCGCGAGGTACTGCTGATGGTAGTCCTCGGCGTAGTAGAACTCGGGCGCGTCCAGGATCTCGGTGGTGATCGCCTCGTAGCCGGCGTCACCGAGCCGCGGAGCGTAGGCGTCGCGCGAGGCCTCGGCGGCCTTACGCTGCTCGGGCGAGTAGACGTAGATGCCCGAGCGGTACTGGGTGCCGACGTCGTTGCCCTGCCGCATGCCCTGGGTGGGGTCGTGGTTCTCCCAGAAGATCCGCAGCAGCGCCTCGTAGCTCGTCTCGGCCGGGCGGAACACGACGCGCGCCACTTCGTTGTGGCCGGTGCGGCCGCTGCACACCTCCTCGTAGAGCGGGTTCGGCGTGTAGCCCGCGGCGTAGCCCACCGACGTCGAGAACACGCCCGGTGCCTCCCAGAACTTCCGCTCCACGCCCCAGAAGCAGCCCATTCCGAAGAGCGCGAGCTCGGTGTCGTCGGGGAAGGGCGGCGCGAGCGGCGTGCCCAGGACGAAGTGCTTCCCGGCGACCGGCATCGATGCCTCGCGCCCCGCCAGCGCGCGCTCCGGCGCCGGCATCTCGGATTTCCGCGAGAAGAGACCCATTTTTCCAGCCCTCCGATGGTTCCGTCGGCGATCCTTTCCAGCATAGTGAATGGATCGCCGCCGGCTTTCGACGCCGCGGACGCGCCGCGGTGACACTTCCCCCCGAACACGAGGACCCCCCATGCACACGAAACTCTGCGACGACCTCGGCATCGAGTTCCCGATCTTCGCCTTCACCCACTGCCGCGACGTCGTCGTCGCGGTATCCCAGGCCGGCGGCTTCGGCGTGCTCGGCGCCGTCGGGTTCACGCCCGAGCAGCTCGAGATCGAGTGCCGCTGGATCGACGAGCACATCGGCGACGCCCCCTACGGCGTCGACATCGTCATCCCCGGCAAATACGAGGGCATGGACGAGAAGACCGACCCGAAGAAGCTCGAAGAGCACCTGAAGTCGCTGATCCCCGAGCAGCACCGCGCCTTCGCGAAGAAGATCCTCGCCGACCACGACGTCCCCGACCTGCCCGAGGACGAGGAGCGCCGCCAGGAGCTGCTCGGCTGGACCGAGGCCACCGCGACGCCGCAGGTGGAGGTGGCGCTCAAGCACCAGAAGGTGAAGCTGATCGCCAACGCGCTCGGCACGCCGCCGAAGGACGTGATCGACCACATCCACGATTCGGGCCGGCTCGTCGCCGCACTCTGCGGCCGCGCCAATCAGGCGTTGAAGCACAAGGAAGCCGGCGTCGACATCATCATCGCCCAGGGCACCGAGGGCGGCGGCCACACCGGCGATATCGGATCGCTCGTCCTGTGGCCCGAGGTGATCGACGCCGTGGCGCCGACGCCCGTGCTCGCCGCCGGCGGCATCGGTCGCGGACGCCAGATCGCCTGTGCCCTCGGCATGGGCGCGCAGGGCGTGTGGACCGGCTCGCTCTGGCTCGCGGTGGAAGAAGCCGAAGCCTCGCCCGAGCAGATGGAGTCCTACTTCCAGGCCACCAGCCGCGACACGATCCGCTCGCGTTCGTGGACGGGAAAGCCCTGCCGCATGCTGAGGAACGAATGGACGGAGGCGTGGGAATCCGAGGAGTCGCCGGACCCGCTCGGGATGCCACTCCAAGGCATGCTCGTCTCCGAAGCGATGAGCCGCGTGCACCGCTACCCGAAACAGGCGCAGTCCGTCGCGTTCAACCCCGTCGGCCAGATCGTCGGCGCGATGAACGAGAAGCTGGCCGTGCGCGACGTGATCTACCAGCTCGTCGAGGAGTACGTCGACTCGGTGGATCGGCTGACGAAGCTGCAGCCGGAGGGTTAGGCGCGCGCCTTCCGCGCCCGGGTGCGGCGGCGCAGCGTGCGCTCCCGGCCCGGGCGCTCGCGTTCGACCGGCGCAGCGACGCTCAGCAGCAACCAATTCGGAAAGTCGCGTTGCAAGGCGCGCGGTCCGTGCAGCCGGATGCGGCCCGCCGCGATCTCGGCGCGCAGCGAGCGGAAGCCCCGCCATGCCTCGGTGAAGAGGCGCAGGTCGGCGGTGACGCGCAGGTCGACGTCGTAGCCCGGGTGCTTCACGCACACGTCGACCTTCCCGCCCTCGTGCACGATCCAGAAGCGACCGCAGTGTGCCCCCTCTCCCGACAGGTCGAACTCGATCACCGTGCGGCCGGGGGGCATCGCCTCGGCGTTCATGCGGTAGTGCATGCTCCAGCCGAGCGTGCGCGTGTCGAGGTCGTCGGGCACGAGGTCGCGCGCCCAGCGCTGTCCCCAATAGCCGAGCTCGTAGAGGATCGGCTCGAGGTCGCGCCCGGACTCGGAGAGGAAGTACTCGTACGCGTCATCGCCGCGAACGCGCCGCTTCTCCACCAGGCCGGCGTCCTCCAGCGAGCGCAGTCGCTGGGTCAACGTGGAGGGCGGGATGCGCGGCAGCGCCCGACGCATCTCGTTGAAGCGCAGGGTGTCGTCGTCGCCGAGCGCGACCAGCAGCGGGATCGTCCAGCGCTCGCCGACGACCTCGGCGGCCAGCGAGACGGGGCAGTAGGTTCCGTAGCCCTTCGACACGACGACATTCTCCGGTGCGAAGCGCGGACCGGGCAAGTATGAATTTCGTACTGGACCGGCCGCGGCGGGATCCCGAAGATGTCGCCATCCCACGCGAAGGAGACCCCATGACCGCGAGCGCCCTCGACGCCGCCCTCGCCCTCCAGCCCACGATCCGCGCGCACCGGGACGAGACCGAAGCGAACCGGCGCCTCGCGGCGCCGATCGTCGCGGGCCTCGTCGAGACGCGCCTGTGCCGGATGGCGCTCGGCGAAGAGCTCGGCGGCCTCGCGACCCCGGGCGTCGAGGCGCTTCGCGTCTACGAGGCACTGGCCGAGGCCGAGGCATCGGTGCCGTGGATCGTGTGGAACGCCTCGCTCGTCGCCTTCTTCTCGCGCTTCCTCCGCGAACCCGCTCGCAAGGAGATCTTCGCCGACCCCCGCTGGCTCTACGCCCAATCGACGAATCCCGTCGGCACCGCGGAGGTGGACGGCGACGGCTACCGGCTCTCGGGCCGCTGGCCCCTCGTCTCGGGATGCGAGCTCGCCGACTGGATCGCCTTCCACGCGCGGGTCACCGAGAACGGAACCCCGCGCACCCACCCGGACGGGTCGCCCGAGACGCGCTTCTTCTTCGCGCGGCGCGCCGACTGCGAGATCCTCGACACCTGGTACGTCGGGGGCCTGCGCGGCACCGGCAGCCAAGACGTCGCGCTCGATGACCTGCGCGTTTCGCACGAGAAGTCCTTCGATCTGTTCGGCCCGGCAGAGGAGATGACCTCGATCGTCGGCCGCGTACCGATCTTTCCGAACGTCAGCGCGATCCTCGCTGCACAGATGCTCGGCGTCGCGCAGGGCGCGCTCGAAGCCCTGACCGAGATGGCGCAAACGAAGGTGACGCCGGGGCCCACGCTCGATCTCCGCGATCGCCCGCCGGCGCAATCCGCCGTCTCCGTGCACGGTGCCGCCATCACGGCCGCACGCGGCCATCTCCACGAGACGACCGACGCGATCTGGGCGACGACGGCGGCAGGTCGCGCGCCGCTGGCCGAGGAGACGGCGGCGACATACGCCGCG
>JAHEJV010000205.1 GCA_024638705.1 Deltaproteobacteria bacterium
AAGCTCGGCGCGCACCTCGAGCGCGTCGGCATGTCGCTGCGCGAGGAAACCGTGCTCACCGGGCCCGTGCGCGAGGTGACGGTGCTGGTCGTGGCCCAGGCGTGGTCGGCCGACTTCGAGTGGTGGGTGCACGGTCTGATCGCGCGCGGCGTCGGGGTGCCCGAGGACGTGATCGACGCGATCGGCCACGGTCGAAGGCCCGCCACCGACGACGCCGGGATGCTCGCCGCCTACGACGTCGCGTCCGAAATCGTGTCGCGCCGCCGGCTCGGCGACGCCACCCTCGCGCGCGCGAAGGTGGCGCTAGGCGAGCGCGCACTCGTCGAGGTGATCACGCTGGTCGGCTTCTACCAGCTCGTGTCCGGCATCCTCGAGAGCTTCCATCCGCCCGGCCCTTCCGACGAGCTTCCCGTCGAGGGGCCCCCGACGCTCGCCGAGCGCGCCGGCATCGACCTCTACGACGCCGCGAGCACGACGCGCGCGGTGCGCCGCCTGCGCCCCGACCCGATCCCCGACGCCGTCCTCGAACGCGTGCTGCGCGCCGCCACATGGGGTCCGTCGGGCGGGAACCTGCAGCCGTGGCACGTGATCGCGGTGCGCGACCCGGTGCGGAAGAAGGGGCTCGCCGAGCTCTATCGCGCGCTGTGGACCGACTACGCGTCGTCGCGCCGCGCGCTGATCGCACCGCTGCCCGACGCGATGCGCGGTCCGGCGGAGAAGGCGCTCGCCGCCGGCGACCACCTCGCGGATCACTGGCAGGACGCCCCCGTGGTCAACGTGTTCTGCTTCCAACCCGACCGGCTCCACATCACCGACACCGAGCTCGGTCGTCCCTCGGTAGTGGGCGGCGCGTCGCTCTACCCCGCCGTGCAGAACCTGCTCCTCGCCTGTCGCGCCGAAGGGCTCGGGTGCGTGCTCACCACCCTCCTGTGCAGCCGGGAGGCGGAGGTCCGCGCACTGCTCGAGATCCCCGAGCCGTGGGCCACGAGCGCTTTCGTCCCGATCGGCTGGCCCGTCGGCGGCGGCCATGGTCCGATCTCCCGACGCCCGGTGCGCGAGGTCGCCTTCGCCGATCGCTTCGGCGAGGCGCTCTTCTCCGATGCGAACTCCCCGAACCCCCCGAACCGCGAACAGGAGAACCGATGATCGAGCTCTACCACAACGCCCTTTCCTCATGCTCCCAGAAGGTGCGTCTCGTCCTCGACCACAAGGGCATCTCGTTCACCTCGCACGAGATCGACCTGATCGGAGGCGGTCAGCACGATCCGGAGTACGTGAAGCTGAACCCGAAGCACGTCGTGCCGACGCTCGTCTCGGACGGCCGCGTCCTCGTGGAGTCGTCGCTGATCATCCAGTATCTCGACGACGCCTTTCCCAACCCGCCAATGCGGCCTGGCGATCCGCTCGGGCGCTATGCGACGGCGCGTTGGATCCTCCGCGCCGACACCGCGATCCACCCGGCCGCTCCGATCGTCACCTTCGCTGGTGGACCGCGAAACATCCTGCTCTCCCAGCCCGAGGAAGTCCGCGAGGCCAACATCGCCGCCATGCCCGACCCGCGCGCCCGCGAGATCCGGCGCAGCGTGATCGAGCACGGCGTGAAGGCCCCCGAGTTTGCCGGGGCGCTGCGCGTCTTCCTCGCCGCCCTCGACGACATGGAGACCGAGCTCGCCGAACAGCCCTGGCTCTCGGGGGAGCGCTTCGGCCTCGCCGACGCGACGCTCCTGCCCTACGTCCTGCGCCTCGAGCACCTCGGGATGGACCCGCTACTGGCGGAGACTGAGCGACCTCGCGTGGCAGACTGGCTCGCGCGGGTGAAGGTGCTGCCGTGTTATGCGTCGGCCGTCGAGGCGTGGGCGCCCGCCGCCATCGTCGAGATGATGCGCGGACAGGGGAAGGAGCTCTGGGCCGACGTCGAGCCGTTGACGCGGCGTGATTCCGGCGCGGGGGCCTGAGTCGACGATGACCCGATTGCTCTGGCTCGCCCTGCTCTCTGCGATGTTCGTCCCGGTTGCCTCCGCGTCCGCGGAGAGCGACCTCGCCCGGTGCCTCGCGGCGCAGGACCTTCCGCGCGTCGCGCGGGTGGTCGACGCCGACGGAACGCCCCGCCACGTCCGCGTGCTCGAGACGCGCGACGGCGCGCCGAGCCGCGTCGCGCCGATCGCACCCGGCGACGGCAGCCTGCGCGACGTCCTCGAACGCGCGGCGGCCCTGCCGGCGGACGCCCCGTCCTTCGCCATCACGGATCCCGCGTCGCAGGTCTGCACACCGTTCACGCTCTCTCAGGCCGAGCTCGACGCCGGCGAGCACGTCGTCGTCGCGGCAGGGCTCAACTACGCCGCGCACGCCGAGGAAGCCGGTGGCGGCGACACCTTCCTCTTCCCGAAGCCCGTCGAGCCCACGCCGCCCTACGGCGCGATCGTGCCGCCGGCCGGCGTCGCGCTGCTCGATTACGAGGTGGAGCTCGGCCTCGTGCTGCTCGAGGACGTCTTTCTGCGCGATCTTCCGGACGAGCAGTCGCTGCTCGAGAAGACCGCCTACTTCGTCGCGAACGACGTCACCGATCGCGAGCCGATCATCACCCACGCGACGCTGTCCGGCACGAGCGACGGCTTCGTCGAGGCGAAGGGACAGCCGGGCTTCCTGCCCGCCGGGCCGATGCTCGTGCACGGTCCGGCGCTCGGCCGGGCGCTCTTCGCCTGCGACGCCGAGGGCATGGGATTGCGCCTCGAGGTGGACGAGGGATCGGGCTTCGTCGTGCGGCAGGACGCCGACACCGGCCTCATGCTCGAAGAGCCGCTCGCCCTGCTCGCGCGCATCGCGCGGCACGTGGAAGAGCACGGCCTCGACAGCCCGATGCCCGTCGATCGCGACGGCGTGACGCGCCTCTACCCGCTCGCCGTCGACGCAGATGCGCCGCGCCTGCCCGCCGGCAGCGTGATCCTCACCGGCACACCCGAAGGCGTGGCCCTCGACACGCCGGATCCGCTCGGCCTCGTGATGCGCGGCGCCCTGCGCCTGCGCGGGCCCTTCGAGCAGTATCGCCAGGAGCAGCTCGCGCGCGTCGCCGCGGACGAACCGGGCGGCTATCTCGCGGCGGGTGATCGCGTGCGCGCCTCGATCGACGGCCTCGGCGCACAGACGCTGCGCGTCGCCGCGAGCGGCGAGCCGAACCCCGACCCCTGTGATCGACGTTAGTCCAAACGGAACGAACCCCTCCGGAGAGAACGAATGACCGAAGCCACCCGAACCCGCGCGATCCAGATCGCGCTCACCTTCACCGCGCTCGAGTTCTTCGGGCCGATCCTGCGCGACTTCGGTCCGACCCACGCCATGAACGAAGACTGGGTCGGCCACGCGCGGGTGCACCTCGTGTGGCTGCTCGGCTTCATGGGGTTCTCCGGGATCGCGAACCTCTACCTCATCTGGTTCGCCCGCCCCTTCGAGATGCGCAATCTGCGTCTCTCGGCGGTGTGGCAGAGCTGCAATCTCGGCGGCTTCTGGGTCGCCTACCTCCTACTCTCCGTCTACGGCGGATCGATGACGATCCCCGGCGTGCACACCCACGTCTTCGGCATCGACGAGAACGTCTTCGCCTTCGCGATCCTCTCGATCGTGATGGCGGGCGTGTGGTGGGCGATCGGGTTCCGCGACGCGGAGGTGCGCGATGGCCACGCCTGAAGTTCCCGTCCTCGTCGTCGGCGCCGGCCCCTGCGGTCTGATGACGGCGATCCTGCTCGAACGGCTCGGAATCGCGACCCAGGTGATCGAGCGCCGCGACGGCCCGCAGCGCGCACCGGCCGCCCACGTCGTGAACGCCCGCACCTTCGAAGTGTGCCGCGCGGCCGGCGTCGACATGGCCGCGATCGCCGCGGCCGCGAAGGCGCCGGAAGATGCCGGCTACGCCTACTGGGTGACGCGCCTGGGCGGAGAGGTGATCGGACGCCTCCCCTTCGAGTGTCAGGGCGACGATCAGCTCGCGTTCACCCCGACCCCGCTGCGCAACCTCTCCCAGAGTCGCTTCGAACCGATCCTGATCGACGCCCTCGCCGACGCCGGCGGCCGCGCACCCCAGTGGTCGGTGCAGTGGGAATCCGCGGAGCAGGACGAGTCGGGCATCGTCTCCCGCGTTCGCGACCTCGCGAGTGGCGAAGAACGCCTCGTGCGCAGTCGCTACCTGATCGCCGCCGACGGCGCCGGCAGCCGCGTGCGCAAGGCGCAGGGCATCGAGATGGTCGGCCCCGACCGCCTCCAGAGCTTCGTGATGGTGCAGTTCCTCGCGAAGCTGCGCGGCATCCCCGAGGTGCCGCCCGGGGTGCTCTTCTTCGTCGTCGACCCGATCGCCGGCGGCGGCGCCTTCGTGATCCACGACCTCGATCGCGAAGCGGTCTTCATGCACCCCTTCGACCCCGACGCGGAGTCCGAGTCGGAGTACACGCCAGCGCGCTGCGAGGCGATCGTCCGCGCCGCGCTCGCCAGTCCGGATCTCCCACTCGAGGTCGCGGCGATCAGCACGTGGACGATGACGGCGCAGGTCGCCGAGCGCTATCGCGAGGGTCACGTCTTCCTCGTCGGGGATGCGGCGCACCGCTTCCCGCCGACGGGCGGGCTCGGATTGAACACCGGCGTACAGGACGCACACAACCTGGCGTGGAAGATCGCCCACGTGCTGCGCGACGAAGCCCCGGCGTCGCTGCTCGACAGCTACGACCGCGAGAGACGCCCGATCGCGCAGACCAACGCCGACCAGAGCCTGCGCAACGCGTTGAAGATGGTCCAGGTCAACGTGGCCCTCGGTCTGACCGAGCCCGGCGAGGCCGCCGCCGAGAAGATGCAGGCCGTGCTCGCCGATCCGGAGCAGCGTGCCGTCGCCGAGGCGGCAGTGGCCGACCAGGCCGAGCACTTCCACATGCCCGGCCTCCAGCTCGGGTTTGGTTATGCGGAGGGCGCGTTGGTCCGCGACGACGAGCCGATTCCGCCGGTCGCGCCCCGTACGTTCACCCCGTCCGGGCGGCCCGGCAGCCGGCTGCCCCACGCGTGGCTCGCGCCGGAAGCGGAACGCGTATCGCTCCTCGACCGCGTCCCGCTCGATCGCTTCCTGCTGATCGCGGGCCCGGATGCGGACGGTTGGGAAACGAGTGCGCGAAGCCTCGTCGAAGCGGGCGAGGCGTCGGCGCCTCTCGCAGTGTTGCGCCTCTCCGACGCGGAGCTGCACGATCTCCCGACGTGGCTCGGCTTCGCCGGCATCGAGCGCGACGGCGCGCTGCTCGTGCGCCCGGACCAGCACGTCGCGTGGCGCGCGCGGAGCTCTTCGTCCGACGGCGCACGCGAGCTCGCCGAAGCGCTCGCCGTCTTGGTCTCGGGCGGGTCGAACGACTCGCCGGCCGACTGAACCAGCCGCCGTGCGACTACGCTTCCCGCTCTGACTCGGGCGCCGCGCGGGGACCATCGGACTGACGCAGATCGGCCCGACGGTTTCGGACTAACGGAGATAGCCGAGTTCGCGGAGCGCCTCTTCGACCTCCGGCGTCAGCGGTGCGGGCTCCTTGCGATCGGACCCGGTCGCGCGGCGGAACGCGGCGAGCTTCGCGCGCAGCGAGGTCACCATGGCGGGGCGGGCGTCGGCGACGTCGCGCGTCTCGCCGGGATCGTCGGTGAGATCGAAGAGCTGCCCGCGGAACCCGTCGGGCGTCGGATACTCGATCCATTTCGCTCCCGGCACCCGCACCATCGAAACCAGGCCCGACGGCACGAGGGGCGACGCCACCTCGGGGACGCGATCCGCTTCGGGACGCGCGTGCGCAAAAACGGGTCGCTCGCGATCGACCGAGGAGACGGCGTCGAGCAGCGGAACCCACGACCTTCCGGGCAAGTCCGGCGGCGGCGCGATCCCGAGCACGTCGAGGACGGTCGGAAGCAGGTCGACCTGACTGACGGGCGCGTCCACCCGCGAGCCGGCCCGTTTCGCGCCGGGCAGACGCATCACGAGGGGAATGCGCACCTGCTCGTCGTAGACGCGCGACCCGTGATCGAACACCCACGCGCGTTCGTGGAGCGTCTCGCCGTGGTCCGAGGTGAAGACGACGAGAGTGTTCTCGGCGAGTCCGCGCTCGGCGAGAGCGTCGAGCAGACGTCCGAGATGACGGTCGGCGTAGGCGATCTCGCCGTCGTAGCGCGCAACGATCTCTTCGACTTCGGAGTCGCTGAGCGCGAAGTCCGCCGCGAGCCCGGGAGGCCTCGTCTCGGGAGAGGTCGTGAACGCGCGACCCGAGAGGAAATGCTGCGCGTCCGCTTCGGGCGGGGCGTAGGCCCAGTGGGGATCGAAGAGATGGACGAAGAGGAAGAACGGGGCCTCGCCCGCGGCGCGCGCTTCCACCCACGCGAGCGTCGCGTCGATCGTGTGTTCCGCCGCGCGACGACGCTCCTCGCGAAGCGCCTGATCGTAGTGCGCGAAGCCGCGATCGAGCCCGGTGTGACGCGTCAGCGTCCAGCCGCTGATGAACGCGGCCGTCTCGTAGCCGCGCGCGGCGAGGATCCCGGCGAGGGTCGGCAGATCGTCGCGCAGCCGCTGTCCGTTGCGCTCGATGCCGTGCTGCATCGGGTAGCGCCCGGTGAGCATCGAGGCGTGCGCCGGGGCGGTGTTGGTGTTCACCGCCGTCGCGTCTTCGAACACCACGCCGGCTTCGGCGAGCCCGGCCATGCGCGGGGCGGTGTCCTTCGCATAGCCGTAGAAGGGGAGATGATCGCGTCGCGTGGTGTCCAGGCTCAGGAGCACGAGATTCGCCGGACCGGACGGCTCGGGCGCGCAGCCGGACGCGAGGCACACCAGAACGAGCGCCGCGACCCACCGGGCCGCGAGGGCGCGGACGTCGCTCACCCGCCTACCACCCGTTCCAGCGGATCAGCTCGCGCGCCGGCACCCGCTGCGCCCGCTCGAACTCCGTCCCGATCGTGTAAGCCACGGGGAACAAGCCGGCCTGGGTGTACTGCTCGAAGGGGATGCCGAGCACCTCGGCCACTTCGCGCTCCTTCCACAGGTGCAGCGTCGTCCAAGCACTGCCGAGGCCGCGCGATCGCAGCGCGAGCATGAAGTTCCAGACGGCGGGCAACACCGAGCCCCAGAGGCTCGCCTGGTAGAAGGTGTTGAGCTTCTCGGTGCGTCCCAGGATCAGCGGCAGCACCAGCACGGGGACGTCCTGGAGCCGCTCGATCAAGTGGTAGACGGAGGTGGAGATCGGCTCCATCCGCTCGTTGCGACCCACGTCGTAGGCGCCCATCGCGTCGGGTCTGCGCTCGAGGATGGCGGTGAAGTGGGCGAGCGCCTCGCGGTTCAGGTCGGCGATCCGGGCGCGCTTGTCCGCGTCGTCGATCACCACCCATTCCCAGCTCTGGTTGTTCGAGCCGTTCGGCGCCTGGAAGCCGAGGTCGAGACACGCCTCGATCGTCGCGCGCTCGACGGGACGCTCGAGGTCGAGGCGCTTGCGCACGGTGCGCGTGGTCGAAAGGAGCTCGTCGATCGAGAGAGCGAGGGGTTCCATCGGCGGACGATTCTACCCGCCTCCGGGCTTCCTTCACCTTCGCGAAGCCGTTCGAGCTCGAAGACGTCGCGCTGCTGGTGCACGACCTGCTGACGCCGGTCGAAGTTCAGCGCGCGAAGCGAGCCGACGATCGGGAGATCGGGCCGGCCCGACGCGGGGATCCGGGTGAGCGGAACGGGTCCGCTCGCGTCTCACCTCCGGCCGCGGCCTCCGCCGCGTTGCGAAGGACCGCCTCCGCGGTGCCTTCCGCCACCGCCTCCACCGCCGCGACCCACGTGGCTGCGCCCGCGGGATCCGCCGCCGCGATTCATGTCGCTGCGCCCGCGAGATCCGCCGCCGCGATGGCTCACGCTCGGTCCGCCGTCGCGACCGCGCGAGGAGAAGCCGCGCTCGCGTTGCGGACGCGGCGCGCGCTCGCGGCGCTGCATCGAGGAGTTCCCGCGGTTCGCGCGCGTGTCGGAGCGGTGATCGCGGATGCGGATGCGCGGACCGTCGCCCGCGCGGCGGTCGGATCGCCCCATGCTCGGCGGGTTGTGATCGCTGGAGCGGTTCGCCCGTTCGCCGCGGTTGCTTTCGCGACTCGCGCGCTCGCCCACCTGTCCGCTAGAGCTGCTGCGGCTCGCGCTCTCGCCGTCGCTTCCGCGGCCCCGGTTCGCGCGCTCGCCGTCGCGGTTCCGATCGCGATCCACCCGCTCGCCGTCGCGGTTCCGATCGCGGTCCGCGCGCTCCCCGTCGCGTCGATCGCGGGGCGTCTGGCGTGCGGTGCGCTCACGCCGCTCGCCGCGCTCGGCATCGTCGCGACCGTTCCGCCGGTCCCCGCGGCGCGCGTCGTCGCGACCATCGCGTCGGTCGCCGCGGCGCGCGTCGCCGTCACCGC
>JAHEJV010000206.1 GCA_024638705.1 Deltaproteobacteria bacterium
CCGCCTTCGGCACCCAGCCACGCCGAAACGCGCGGCGCAGCTTGAAATCACCCACCGCGGGACAGTTGACATAAGCGCGCTTCTCGGACTTTCGCGGGAATCCAGCTTGTACTGCCTGTCCTCTGCGCGTGGTGCCCCAGCACCTCACCGTCTCCTCCCAGTGACTGGAGACATCGGGGGGCGTGTTGCTGGGGCTCTCGAAGGAGCTTCCGTTCGGCTGACGGCAGCGAGCTCCCTCAAGGCCGGGGCGGGGTCTCACCGATAAGCCTCGTGGGTCGGAGGCACCGGGCCGCGCGTCCGTCGGAAGCCTTCCGGGAAGGGAGTGTGACATGGTTCTTCTGGCGCGAGACGTGATGCAGCGGAACGTGGGGATCATCGACGCCGACTCGAGCCTGATGCAGCTCGAGGGAGCCTTCGACGAGGCCGGCGTGAGCGGCTTCCCGGTCGTCGACGGCGGACGCGTGGTGGGCGTCGTCTCGCGAGCCGACGTGCTGCATCAGCTGGGCAGGAAGTGGGGCGGCGAGCCGCGGCTGTCGACCTTCTATGCGGACCTCGCGAACTTCGAGACCGAGCATGCCCTCGAGAGCTTCGCCGACGCGGCCGCCCGCGGCGGCAAGCCGGTCGAGGAGCTGCGCGTCTGCGATCTCATGACGCCCTCCGTGGTGACGGTTGCGCCCGACACCACGCTCCACGACCTGTCACGAACGCTGATCGAGCACCAGATCCACCGCGTGCTCGTGACCGACGGCGGCACCCTGGTGGGGGTCGTGTCGAGCCTCGACGTGGTGCGACTGGTGGCCGAGCAGAGGCTCGGCCCCGTCTAGCCGGTCCTCGCCACGAGCTGCCCTCGGACGGGCTCGGGCAGGGAGCCGTCCGGATCGATCAGCTCGAGGGTGGGCCGGCCGCCGGTCGCGAATGCTCGCGCCAGCACGCGGTCGTCCTCGATGCGATCCAGGTCGTAGCGGCGCAGCTTGAAATCACCCACCGTGGGACAGTCGACATAAGCGCGCTTCTCGGGCTGCCCGCTCACATCATCTCGGGCATTCCCGGCGGCGCCTCGTCCTTCTCCTCCTCGATCTCGGTGAGCGTGGCCTCGGCCAGCAGCAGCACGCCTGCGACGGAGACCGCGTTCTCGAGCGCCATGCGCACCACCTTGGTGGGGTCGACGATTCCCGATTCGACGAGGTCGACGTACTCGTTGCGGCGAGCGTCGAAGCCGAAGCTGCCGGTGCCGGCCCGCAGCCGATCCACCACCACGCCGGGGTCGGCACCTGAGTTGATTGCGATCTGGCGGGCGGGCGACTCGAGCGCGTGGCGCAGGATGCGCATGCCCGTCGCCTCGTCGCCATCGTGCTCGTCCTCCTCTCGCCGCACGGCTTCGATCGCGCGCAGCAGCGCGAGGCCTCCACCCGGGACGATCCCCTCGGCGATCGCGGCCTTGGTCGAGGAGATGGCGTCGTCGAAGGCATCCTTGTGGTTCTTCATCTCCGCTTCGGAGGGCGCTCCGACGCGGATCACGGCGACGCCGCCGGCGAGCTTTGCAAGGCGCTCCTCGAGCTTCTCCCGGTCGTAGTCCGACGTGGTGTCCTCGATCTGACGACGGATCTCCTTGCAGCGCGCCTCGATCCGATCCGACGAGCCCCCGCCCTCGATGAGGGTGGTGTCGTCCTTCGCGACGATCACCTTCTTGGCCGAGCCGAGGTCCTGCAGCGTCGCGTTCTCGAGCTTGGTGCCGAGCTCCTCCGCGATCACGTGGCCACCGGTCAGGATGGCCATGTCCTGGAGCATCGACTTGCGGCGGTCGCCGAAGCCGGGCGCCTTCACGGCTGCGCAGCGCAGCGTGCCTCGGATCTTGTTCACGACCAGCGTCGCGAGGGCCTCGCCCTCGAGATCCTCGGCGACGACCAGCAGCGGCCGGCTCTCCCGGGCCACCTGCTCCAGCAGCGGGAGCAGGTCCTTCATGCTGCTGATCTTCTTCTCGTAGAGCAGGATCGCTGCGTCTTCGAGCACGGTCTCCATCTTCTCGGCATCGGTCACGAAGTACGGCGAGAGGTAGCCGCGATCGATCTGCATCCCCTCGACCACCTCGAGCGCGGTCTCGGTGCCCTTCGCCTCCTCGACGGTGACGATGCCCTCCCCGCCGACCTTCTCGAGGGCCTCGGCCACCATGTCGCCGATCATCGGGTTGTTGTGCGCGGAGATCGTGGCCACCTGGGCCCTCTCCCGGGAGCTCGATACGGGCTTCGACACGCCGCGCAGCGTCTCCACGGCCACCTCGAGGCCGCGGTCGAGGCCCCGTTTCAGGTCGATGGCGCTGGCCCCGGCGACGACGTTGCGCAGCCCCTCGGCGAAGATGGCGTGGGCCAGAATGGTGGAGGTGGTGGTGCCGTCGCCCACCGAGTCTCCCGTGCGCACCGCGGCCTCGCGCAGCATGCGCGCTCCGAGGTTCTCCTCGGGGTCCTTCAGGTTCACCTGCTTGGCGATGGTCACGCCGTCGTCGCAGACCAGCGGGCTTCCCCACTTCCTCTCGATCAGGACGCAGTGCGATTTGGGACCGAGCGTCACTCGCACCGCATCGGCCAGGGCCGCGGCGCCGGCCAGGATCTTGTTACGGGCCTGGTCCCTGAAGAGCAGCTGACTGTGACTCACGCAAAACCTCCTGCGAGCATTGGAGGGCGAAACTGCAACTGCCGTGCCGTGTCTCCGACCCCGCCGTCGCTGGATCGGGGCGCCCGGAGTCTGACAGTGGGGCGGTCGGCCCCGTCGAGGTGCTCGGGTGTGCGCTTCGACCTCAACCCGCCGCCCCGCGCGGCACGGCCGCTGCAGTAGCGGGGTGGATGGTCCGCCGTACGCGGTGCCGCGCGCTGGCCGGAGCGGCGGCGGAGTTCTCGGAGCTTCCCAACAGCTTCGTGAAGCGGCGACTGGGCATCGATCCCGGCGGCACCACGGGAGGCGGTCCGAACGCCCACGGGCCTGGCATCCCCGGTCCGGTCAGCCGGAGCCCGACCTCCCCGCGGCGAGAATTCGAAAGCCCCCGTCCACGTGTCGGATCTCGCCCGTGATCGCGTGGTCGGGTCGCAGCAGGTGCGCGACCTCGCGCGCGAGATCCGTCGGGCCCGCGTTGCCGAGGGGCGAGGCGAGCGCGGCGTGCTGCTCGGCGTCGAGCAGCCCCGGGATCGCACCCCCCGCGCGCGAGGCCGTGTAGGGCGAGAAGCGCACGGCGTTCACACGGATGCCGTGGGATCGTCCGAGTTCGTGGGCCAGCTCGATCGTGATCCGCTCGAGTGCCGCCTTCGCGACCGCCACGTTCTTGTAGGGATGGGAGACGACGCGCTCCGCGCCGAGATAGCTCAGGCTCACGACGCCGGCGCCCTCGGCGAGGCGCTCCGCCGCGAGAAGTTCGCGGCAGAGCGCGATCAGGGAGTAGGCCGACACGTCGAGGCAGTCGAGGAACTCGTCGCGCGTGACCTCGAGGAGCGGTCGCGCCCCGTCCGGGCGGATCGTCCGATCGCGGGCGACGGCGTGCACGAGCCCGTCGAGCACGAGGCCGCGCCGAACGAACTCGGCCGCGAGGTCGCTCACGCTCGCGTCGAGGCTCAGGTCGCATACGAGCGGCGTCGCGCGCTCGCCGAGTTCGAGCTCGACGGTCTTGCAGAAAGAATCCCACTGCTCGGCAAGGTGGTTCTGCGCGCGCTCCGAGAGCGGACCGTGGTGGGGCGTCGGACCGAGCCCGCTGCACACGACCCGCGCGCCGCTCTCGATGAGTTCGCGCGCGATCGCTGTCGCGAGCGAAGAAGCGTCCGCAATCCCGGTGACGAGGAAGCAGCGACCCTCGAGCGGAAGAGAGCCCGCCGCCCTCACGAGGCGACTCGCAGCGGCCCGGTTTCGCCGCGAACGCCGAGCCAGGCGGTGGCGAGTGCGGCGTCGAGCGCCGGCGCATCGGGCGCGCGCAGGGTGATGTGTCCGAGCTTGCGGCCCGGGGCGGGCTCCTTGCCGTAGAGATGGACGCGCGCGCCCGGCAGCGAGAGCACGGCTCTGCGCGGCGGAAGCTCTCCGAGCAGGTTGATCATCGCGGTCGCGCCGATCAGGTGCGTGTCTCCGAGGGGCCACCCTGCGACGGCGCGCAGGTGGTTCTCGAACTGGCCCGTCGCGGCGCCTTCTTCGGTCCAGTGCCCCGAGTTGTGCACGCGGCACGCCATCTCGTTCACGAGCAGGCGTCCCTCCACCTCGAAGAACTCGACGGTCAGCACACCGACGTAGTCGAGCGAGGTCATCATCGCCGTGACGGCGCGCTGGCCCGCGCGCACGATCGGATCTTCGGGCGCGAGATCGAGGGGGCGGGACAGGCGCAGCACGCCCTCGCAGTGGAGGTTCTGGACGGGATTCCAGAAACGCACGTCCCCGTCGACGCCGCGCACCGCGAGCATCGAGATCTCGCGCGTGAAGGGCACGAGTGTTTCCAGGATCGCCGGCCGCGAGCCCAGCTCGCAGAACGCGCGGACCGTGCTCTCGATCGAGTCGACCCGCCTCTGGCCCTTCCCGTCGTAGCCTTCGCAGCGCGACTTGACGATCGCGGGGAAGCCGATCTCCGCGACGGCATCCGGCACGTCGTCGATGCTGGAGAGCGGTGCGAAGCGCGCCGTCGGAATGCTGAGCCGGCCGCAGAGTTCCTTCTCGCGCAGGCGGTCGCCCGCGACGGCGAAGGCCCGCGCGGAGGGTCGCACCGGCATCCTCTTCGCGAGGGCTTCGAGCGCCGCGAGCGGCGCGTGGTCGAGCTCGGCCGTGGCGACGTCGCAGTGCGCGACGGCTTCGAGGCTCGCTTCGTCGTCGAGGTCGCCGAGCACGTGATGCGCAACGGGCGCGGCGGGGGCGTCCGGCTTCGGGTCGACCACCCAGGGATCGATGCCGATCCGATGCGCCGCGATCGCGAGCATGCGCGCGAGCTGACCGCCGCCGAGGATGGCAACCCGCAGTCCCTCGCCGGCGCCGGGACCCACCGCGCTCATCGCGCCTCCCCCGCTCGCATCGACGGCCAGCCTTCCGAGGCCGGCGCAGGATCGATCGCGGGTTCGACGGAGGGGTCGGGGTCGGCGAGGACCGCCGCCGTCTGACCGTCGCGGAAGTGGACCAGGGCCTCGCGCACGTCCTCGTCTTCGAGGGCCAGAACCGACGCCGCGAGCAGCGCCGCATTCGCCGCGCCGGCCCCGCCGATCGCCAGCGTCCCGACCGGAATGCCGCGTGGCATCTGCACGATCGAGAGCAGCGAGTCGACCCCGTTCAAAGCGCGGCTGCTCACCGGAACGCCGAAGACCGGCAGCCAGGTCTTCGCGGCGAGCATGCCGGGAAGGTGCGCCGAGCCACCCGCGCCCGCGATCAGCACCTGTAGCCCGCGGTCGGCCGCGTCGCGCGCGTAGGCGAGGAGCTGATCGGGCGTGCGATGCGCCGAGACGACCCGCGTCTCGTAGGGGATCCGGAGCCGGTCGAGCATCTCCGCTGCGGCCTGCATCGTCGGCCAGTCGGATCGCGATCCCATGACGATGCCGATCCGGGCCGCCGGCGCGCGGTCCGGACCGCGCTCGATTCGTCGCTCGTCGCTGCGTTCACTCCCCATCCGACGCCCTCGTTGCTCGAAGATGCACAAACTGCCGGCTCTCGCGGATTCCGACCAATAGATAGTTTCCGCTGGAATCATCGAGGAAATCGAAGTGGCCGAAGGTGAAGAACTCGTTGGCGCCGCTCGCGATGCTGCGCTGGATACAAAACGGTGACCAGCGCATTCGGAAACAAGGGGTAGACGTAGGTGAGCCGGCCTTCGCCGCGGCGCTCGGCCGGCGGAACGTCTGCGAGAAATAGCCATCGCGCGCCCCAGGCGGCGCGGTCTGGAATGCCTGCTCGCTCAGCGATCACCTGACCGGGCTTTGGGCAGCGGTCCCGCCTCTCCTGACTGGAAAGTCATGATAGGAACGCCGAGGTGGCGTGAGGCGGCTCTGCGGACGCGGCACGACATTTGCTTTCCTCTTGGAAGAGAGCAGCCAACAGCGAACACGAGCCCCAGTCCGTGTCTGGGCATCAGCGGATTGCTTGGACACCGGCCGACCGTTTCCGCGCTACGAGGGATGCCTTTCTTCCAAAGGCTTCTTTCGATGAAGGTAGGAGCGATGGCAAGTCCGGTTCACGATGCATTCCGCCTGCGAATCGGGAAGGTGGCCCGGTTGGCGGGCGGGCCCGACAGAAAGGAGGCCTGCGCGCTCTTCGTCGCCCTTCGTCGTGCCGTGGCCGAGCACGAGAAGGCAGAGGAGGATCTGCTGCAATCGGCGTATCTGGACGACCTGGGTGGCTACCGGTGACTCGCGTCTCGAGCTTGCCGGATCGGCCGGCGGTCGATCTGCCCGTTTCCCCGGCCACGCTGCGCCTCCGTACGGGCAGCCCGTGCTCCGGCTGCGGTCACGATGGATAGCTCCGAGTCGTCGGGTCAGCTCCGGGTCCGCGAGGCCGTGGAATCGGACGTCGACCAGATCCGTTTGCTCTTCCAGTCCGCGTACGGGAGCGACTACGCCTTTCCCCAGTTCTTCCACCCGCTCTTCCTGAAGAAGCAGATCTTCAACGAAGACACGCTCATGCTGGTCGCCGAAGACACCGCCCAACGCAGACTCCTGGGTACGGCTTCAGTGGTGTTCGACGTCGGGGCTTTCACGGACCTCGTCGGAGAGTTCGGACGTCTGGTCGTGCACCCGGACGGCCGGGGCCGGGGCATCGGAAATCGCCTGATGGAAGAGCGCCTCGCCCGGGTGTCGGAGCACCTGCACATCGGCCTGGCGGACAACCGTGTCGCCCATCCGTTCTCCCAGATGATCTCGCTGCAATACGGCTTCGCGCCCGTCGGATACCTGCCGATCCACAACGGCGAGCCGGTGGCTCTGTTCGCCCGGCACTTCAACGACGCGCTCGCGCTGCGGCGCAACCACCCGCATGTCGCCTCTCCGATCTATTGGTTGGCCAGCGCCGCCATGCAGAGCGTCGGCCTCCAATGTGACGCCATCGCGGACGAAACCGCGAAGGCCTATCCGAGCTACGGCGACTTCGAGCTCGAAGAAATGAGCGCGACGGGGTATGCGTCCCTGCTGCGCTTCGAGCGCGGGCGGCTGCGCAACCGTGACATCTTCGGCCCCGTGAAGCTCCACTTCGGCTCTCGCGCGCACCGAAGGCACAACACGAGCTACCTGCTGGCGAAGCGTGATGGCCACATCATGGGAGCCATCGGCTACTCCCTCGACACCAACATCGACAATGCGCTCCGCATCTTCGAGCTCATCTATCTGAACGAAGAGCCCGTGCGCTTCCTGCTGCACGAGGTGGAGCGGCGATGTCGAGAGAGCTGGAAGGTCGACTATATCGAGACGGACGTGAGCGCGGACTCGCCGCGCATGCAGAAGACGTTGCTCGAGCTGGGCTTCCTGCCGGTCGCCTACGTCCCGTCCGGCGTATTCCACTACGTCGAGCGTCTCGATACGGTACGCATGGCCCGATACTACATCCCCCTCGACAACGAGGGTGTCTCGCTCATCGACCCGATGGAGCCGATTGCCAACGGCGTGGTGCGGCAGTTCAACCGCCAGTGGATCGAGCCCGTTCTGGCATCCAGCCTGCCGCGGACCGCCGTCTTCGCCGGACTCGAGGCGGAGCAGACGGCGTGCCTCGCCAATCTCTTTCGCAAGGTTCGATTCGAGACCGGCGATTGGATCCTGCGCGAGGGTTCTTGCGACGGAAAGGCCTTCGTCCTGCTGTCGGGCAAGGCGGAGGTCTCGGTCGGTGCACGCGTCTCCGCCGACGTCATCGGCGCCGGAGAGGTCCTCGGCGAGCTGGCCTTGTTGAATCACGCGCCCCACAGCGCGAACGTCCGAGCGGCGAGCCCGATCGAGGCTGCGGTCATCGAGCAGGAGGATCTCGAGCGTCTGCTCGCCGCTCGCGGCGACATCGGCTTCATCCTCTACCGCAACCTGGCGAGGGGCCTGGGGTCGAAGCTCCGACGCGTCGCAGACTCGACCCCGCACGCGTGACTTCCACGCGTTGACGCCGACCCGAGTCGCGCCTGCGCCACGCGGCGCCCCGGTTGCTGCGGACCTCGCGGTTGGCCCTCGATCGGAAGCGGGGTCGATTTGGGTCGAGGTCCAGCCGGTGGAGGATGGGGAGCCCGGCGCACCGGCCAGAGCCACCGGCCGGGGCGCGACTTGCAGCCCGACGCTCAGCGTCGCCCGTCCTCGGCGTGCGCGCGGACGATCTCGATGGCGCGGGCGGGCCAGTCCACCGTCGCACCTACGGCGCCGATTCGGAGCAGCCAAAGCAGATCCGCCTCGTC
>JAHEJV010000207.1 GCA_024638705.1 Deltaproteobacteria bacterium
CACGTTGCCGGCAACTCGGCAAGGTGGAGAAGGAGCGTGGCTTCTACACGGGCAACACGGACATCTTCAAGGAGGTCCGTGTCGAGTACAATTTCGATCCGATCAACAGCGTCTATCGCGAGATCGCGATCGTGCGCGACGAGAGCCTCTGGGGACGCAACAACGTCTACACGCTGCAGTCGCCCCTGATCAAGACGGAAAAGCGAGCCCTCAAAGTGGCTGAGGCGATCCTGGCCAACTTGAATCGCTACCGCGGCCTGCTCAACGGCGACGACATCCCGCGGACCACCGAGATCATCCTGTCGTTCGACGAGCCCTTCGACGAGTTCTCCCGCAAGCTCGAACAACTCTCGCGGGAGTGGGAAGCCAGCGGGCTGCGCGAGAACCAGCGCTAGCCAGCGGCGAGTCCTCCAGACTCGACGAGTTGCAGACGCCCTCGGGTTCCCGCCCGGGGGCTTTCTCCTTCAGCGCGCCTCCGGACCTCGCCAGCGCATCACCAGGTCGATGACCATCCCGGAGACGATCGAGCGCACCCCCTGCCGCTCGTGCCGTTCGACCGGCTCCGAGCGCGGCGCGAGCGCGTCGGCGAGCGGACCGCGATACCACGGCAGGAGCGTGTGCGGCAGCGCGACCGGATCGAACCAGGCGACTGCCGGCGTCTCGTCGCTGGTGCGCAGCGCACCGCCGACGACGCGACAGCGGTAGACGCGCGCACGGTGGGCGCCGAAGCCGGTGCGGTGGTACTCGCCGACGAAGCGCTCCACCGCGACGTCGAGCCCGGTCTCCTCAAGCACTTCACGGCGCACGGCGTCCTCGCCCGACTCGCCCGGAAGCGGCGCGCCGCCGGGCAGCTCCCACCCGTAGAGGTCGGGTCGCAGCGTGAGCAGAACGCCCGGCTCGGCGACGATCGCCGCCTGGTGCACGACGCGTTCGGCGGCGCCGCGACGCCCGGAGAAGATCCCCCACCAGGCGAGTTGGCCCCAGGCGGGGAGGAGCATCAGGAGGCGCGCCAGTCGATGCATCGGGTGAGCTTCGCAGAATCGGCAGGGGAGTGGGGTCGGGGAGCGGGGAGTGCGCGACGGGAAGACCGGGTCTTGCGAGCGGGTGTTCGTCAGGGGAACGGGCTCGACGATTCAGGGGCCGAAGCGTGGAGAGAGGCGGAGGCAGCCTTTTGACTTCGCTCGGCTTCGCCTCGCGCACGAGACGGCCTTCGGCCGTCCGTGGTGTCAGCGCGCGAACCGGCGCGCCGGGGGGCTCGGCAGGGAAGCCGAGGCTTGCGGGCACGGTGTTCGTCGAGAGAGCGGGCTCGACGACTCCCGGGTTTTCTCTTGGCCGCGGCGGAGGCAGCCTTTTGACTTCGCTCGGCTTCGCCTCGCTGCGCGCCGGCGCCTTCGGCGCCGGCTTGCCTAGTCGATGATCTTGTTCAGCGGATACTCGACGATGCCGCGGGCGCCGGCTTCGCGCAGGCGCGGGAGCAGGGCCTTCACTTCGATCTCGCGGATGACGGTGTTGATCGCGGTCCAGCGGTCGTCGGAGAGCGTCGAGACGGTCGGCGTGCCGAGAGCGGGCAGGAGCTCGAGGATGGTGTCCACGGACGCGCGCGGCACGTTCATCATCAGGCCGACGCGGTCGGCGGCGGTGATGGCGCTCTTGAGCAGCAACGCCACGCGGTCGATGATCCCGCGCAGCGATGGGTCGGCGTAGGCCTCCTTGTTGGCGATGAAGCGCGGCGTGCTCTCGAGCACGGTGTCGATCACGCGCAGGTTGTTCGCGCGCAGGCTCGACCCCGTCTCGGTGACGTCGACGATCGCGTCGGCGAGCAACGGCGGCTTCACCTCGGTGGCGCCCCAGGAGAACTCGACGTTCGCCTTCACGCCGTGCTGCTTGAGGTAGCGCTTGGTGAGATTGATCACCTCGGTGGCGATGCGCGTGCCCTGGAGATCCTTCGGCCCCTTGATCGGCGAGCCTTCCTTCACCGCGACGACCCAGCGCACCGGGTTGTAGTTCGGCCAGGGCGCGACCAGGTCGGCCACTTCCTTGACCTTCGCCTTGTTCTCGATCGTCCAGTCGATGCCGGTGATGCCCGCGTCGAGCACGCCCTGATCGACGTAGCGCGCCATCTCCTGGGCTCGGATGAGCACGCACTCGATCTCGGGATCGTCGATGTCGGGGTAGTAGGAGCGTTCGCGGATGCGGAGGTCGAAACCCGCCAGCCCGAAGAGACGCTCGGTGGTGTTCTGCAAGCTGCCTTTCGGCAGCCCGAGCCGCAGCGGACGCTTCGCCCTCTGCTTCTTCGTCTTCTTCGTTCTCGTCGGGCTCACGCGCTGCCTCCTAGAGGGCGCGCGAAGCTAACGGCCGCCGACCGCAGCCGCCAACCATTCCCGTAGCGATTCGAGGTCTTCCCAGCGCGGACCGCGGTCGACAGGGGGATCGCGTCGGTCGCCCTTCTCTCCTTCGGCCAGCGCGAGGACGCCGCGCTTCTGGAGGACGGCGATCGCGTTGCCGAATGTGACGCTGTTCTGTGCCTCGGGGAGGCCGGCCTCGCCGAGCAGCTCGGAGCGCTCGAACTGCTCGGAGATCTGCTTGCGCAGGGCCTTCGGGCCCACCGGCTCTTCGATCCGGGCCACCGCCGAGAAGGCCACGTAGTAGCTCTCGATCACCGCGCGCATCTGGCCGGCGAGGAACCCGAGGTGTGATTCGCCCTCCGACGTCGCGCCGAGCGCGCCGTCCGCTTCCGCGATCCAGCCCCGCTCGTGGAAGTGCGCGAGGAAATCGGCGATGTGCTCTCGCCAGGTGTCGTCGCGCGCGGTGAAGAACTCGTCGTGCAGCAGGTCGAGCCAGACCTCGAGCCGCGCCACCACTTCGTCGCGCGTACCGCCTACGAGCAGCTCGCGTGCGAGGAAGCTCGGCGTCGCGACGAAGTGAAGGATCATGTTGCGGTAGATGTCGAGTGCGCGGCGCTTGCCCGGCTCGAAATAGAGGATCTCGCCGCGGGCGTCCTCGGAGACGCGGATCAGATCCATCCGCACGAGGCGATCGATCGCGTCGGAGAAGTCGCCCTCGTCGCGGGTCAACGCGGGGGTGAGCCGCACGTCCATGATCCGCAGGATGTCGACGAGCTGCTGCATGCGCAGCGCGAGATCCGTGCGGAACATACCCCGCCGGTTCTCCCCGAGCAGCGCGCACGCCGCGACGCTGGTGGCGTGGGGCACGATCGCGCGATTGATGCTCTCGACGATCCGCAGGCCGAGGTTCTCGACGAAAACGCGGCGCTCGCGCACGGCGTCCTCGCTCTCGCCGGTGATCCGCTCGCGGCGATCCCCGATCGCCTCCGCCAGCGACAACGGCTCCCCGAAGCTGATGAACACCGTGCCGAAACGACGCTTGAGGAACTTCCACGCCCGCATCAACGCGAGCATGCTCTCGTCTTCCTTCTTCGCCCCCTCCAGCTCGCCGACCATCGCGCCCTCCTCGACGAGGCGCTCGTAGGTGAGCGCCACCGGCACGAACAGCAGGTCGCGACGACCACTGGCGAGATAGCCCTCGACCTCCCAGGCCAGCATTCCGAGACGCGGCGCCATCGTCTTCCCCGTCCGCGAGCGTCCGCCCTCGATGAAGAACTCCTGGGTGAAGCCTTCCTTGATGAGGTGCGCGACGTAGCTGCGGAAGACCGTCTTGTAGAGCGGGTCGTCGAAGGACTTGCGCAGGAAGAAGGCGCCGGCCTTCCGCCAGATCACGCCGAAGGGGCCGAAGGCCATGTTCTCCCGCGCCGCGATGTGGGGCGGGAGCATGTGGCGCCGGTAGAAGAGCACGGAGATGATCAGGAAGTCGAAGTAGGAGCGGTGGGTCGGCACGAGCACGACGGCGTCGCGACGCGCGCACTCGGCGACACTTTCGAGACCCGAGTCCTGCACCGACGCGAACATGCGGCGGATCACCGCACCGACGACGATGTCGAGCACCGCCAGGAAGGTGGAGCTCATGTTCCCGCTGATCTCGCGGAACATCTTCTCCGCCCGCACGCGCGCCGCCTCGAGCGAGACCTTCTTTTCCGCGGCGTACGCCTCGATGCCCTCGCGCACATCGGGCGACCGGACCACGATCTCCTGCACGCGATAGCGCGGCTGGAGCACCGGCCCCTCGACCAGGCGCTCGGAGCGGTAGAGGTAGGTGAGGATCGAGCGGCGGATCACGCGCGCCGCGACGTGCGGCTTCGTCTCCTCGTGCGACGCCATGAAGCCCTGCACGTCGATCGGGTCGCCGACCTTCACGTGCAGGCCGCGATAGGTGGTGAGGAAGGAGATCACCTTCGCGACGTCGTTCGGGCGGGTGAGCGCCCCGTAGGAGAAGTTGAGGAAGCGACGCCGCGCGCGCGGCCCCTTGCGCCAGAAGAGCGCGAGGGGCACGACGAAGACGGGCCGCCCCGAGCTCTGCGCCGACGCGACCACCTCGGTGAGCAGGTCGCGCTCCTGGCGGTTGTGCTCCATGCGCCCCTTCAGCCCGCGCAGCGCCGAGCGCAGGCTCGCCGTGCGCAGGAAGAGGAAGAAGGAGCCCCCCTCGCGCGTCAGCTCACGGCAGTATTCGCGGGAGCGAACGAGCTCGACGTCCTGGGGCACGCCGCGCGGACGGCTGCGGATCGTGCGCAGAGCGTCGCGCAACGGCCGGTAGTACCAGAAGCGGATGCCGTTCGCGAAGCCCGAGAGCTGGAGCCCCTCGCGCAGGAAGAGCGTGTTGAACAGGAAGTAGTCGAGCCGGCTCGAATAACGCATCACGTAGACGACCGCGCCGCGCTGTTCGAGATCGCGCAGCTTCGCGACGGTGTCGTCGTCGAGATCGAAGTGGCCGAAGAAACGCCGCGCGAAGGAGCGGAAGAAGAGATTGAAGCGCGTCGTCATCGCCGACAGCGGGTCGACGCGCGGCGATCCTCCCTGGGGATCCGGCGGCGCGCCGTTGGAAGGGGCGCGGTCCGACGACGCGGGCGGATGATGAGGCGGTGCGGCCGAAGCCGGACCGGTCGACTGCTCCGGCATGGCGCGAAGGATAACCGGCGCCCGAACGGGCTGGCAATGCGACCGGCGTCGCGTCTGCGTCTGGCGCCGGTCGCTCGCTACCCGGGCAGCAGGGGTGCTCGTTACTCGGGCAGCAGGATCTCGCCCGGCTTCATCTGGTCGGCGATCTCCTGCGGCGTCCACAGGCCAGCGTCCTTCGACTTGCCGGTGTGGGTCACGACCTTCATCTCGGCGATGCGTCCCCCGCCGACGTAGAACGTCTTGCCGGTGATGTCCTTCGCCTGATCGCTCGCGAGATAGACGATCAGCGGCGACACCTGGGCCGGATCCATCTTCGCCTTCATCGCCTCGTTGGCCTGGTCGAAGCCGGGGAGATCGTCGGTGAGACGCGTCAGCGCGACGGGCGCGAGGATGTGCACCCGGATGCCGTACTTCACGCCCTCGATCGCGAGGCAGCGCGAGAAGCCGGCGATGCCCGCCTTCGCCGCGCCGTAGTTGCACTGGCCAAAGTTGCCGTTCAGACCCGATGTCGACGACGTGTTGATGATCACGCCGCCGGTGGCCGCCTGCTTCATGTGGTTGTAGACGGCGTGGGTGACGCAGTAGGTGCCCTTGAGATGCACCTTCACCACGATGTCCCACATGTCCTCGGTCGTGTTCGCGAACGACTTGTCGCGCAGGATGCCGGCGTTGTTCACCAGGATGTCGACGCGCTCGAAGGCGTCGATGGCGCCTTGCAGGATGTTCTTTCCGCCCTCGACGGTGGAAACGTCGTCGTAGTTGGCGGCGGCTTCGCCGCCGGCGGCGCGGATCTCCTCGACGACGGCGTCAGCCATGTTCTGGCCCTTGCCCGTGCCGTCGCGCGAGCCGCCGAGGTCGTTCACGAGCACCGACGCGCCTTCCTTCGCCAGTGCGAGTGCGTGCTCGCGGCCGATGCCGCCGCCCGCGCCCGTCACGATCGCCACCTTGCCGTCGAGCCAACCCATGATGATCCCTCCGATGGGGCGGCCTGCGCCGCCGGGAGACGCACCCTACCGGAGAAACGTGTCGGGGTGAAGCCTTCCCGACCGGCGCACGCGGCTACGTGAACAGGATCGTGCGCAGCCGGCCACAGGGCTTGAACCCGAGCCCCTCATAGAGCCGCTGCGCCCCGTGGTTCCCGTCGACGACGGCCAGTTGCACGTGGCTGGCGCCGGCGGCGAATGCCTCGCGACACAGCGCCGACGTGCCCGCCGCGGCAACCCCCCTCCGACGCCGCGCCGGCCAGGTGTAGACCCCCTGGAGCAGCCACCCGTCCCGCGACTGCACGTCGGCATACCCGACGAAGCACACCTTCCCCTCGTGCTCGACCACTCGCGCGCGCGGCAGGCGTCCCCCGACCCAGCGACGGAAGCCGCGCGCGTCGCCCGCGAAGGGATCGGGCCGGTCTTCTTCGCGCAGACTCTCGCGCGCGGCCCACACCAGCGACTCGAGGTCGTCCGGGTCGGCGCGGCGGGCCTCGCCCGCGGCGAGTTGAGCAGCTTCGGAGTCGACCGCATAGCTCGTCTCGAAGCGGTCGAGCCAGACGCGGCGCCGGCGGTTGCGGACGCGGTCCCACAAGCGCCCAGCGCAGATCGGATCGCTCTTCACGAGGCCGACGCCCTGCTCCTCCACCCACGGCACGAGCGCGTCGACGCCCTCGGGCAGCATCCCCGCGTCGCAGGCGATCGTCGGACGCAGCGACGCGACGCCGACCAGCTCCGCGCCGCGATAGACGCCGATCAACTCGGTGGCGAGCTCGCCCGGCGGCGGCGCCTCGCCCAGCCGCGTCGCCAGGTCGAGGAGCAGGAGGTTCTCACGCGGGTGACGGCCGAGGAGCTCCAACGCCTCGACGAGTGCGTCGGCCCCGATGCGTCGTGCCGTGACTTCGACGCCCACCCGCGCGCTCCGTCAAGCGATCACGGCGAGGACGGCGCCCTCATCGATGCTGTCGCCCTCGGCGACGCGAATCTCCGCGACGCGCCCCGCGCACGGCGCCTCGACGGGGATCTCCATCTTCATCGACTCGAGGATGAGCAGCACGTCTTCTTCTTCGACCTCGGCGCCCACCCGGGTCTCGATCTTCCAGACGTTGCCCGCGATCTCCGCTTCCACTTCCGTCGCCATCCGCTCTCCTGCTCGGCCCTGCCCGGTCGATTCGATCGGCCGCGATTTCGCCGTCTCGCGGCTCCGCAGCATAGCCCCGCCGCGCTACGCTCCGCCCCCATGTTGGAGACGCTGACCCAGGGCTTCACCTCGGCTCGGGAGCGGCTGTCGGGAGTGCGCGAGCTCGGCGAGGAGAACGTCGCCGAGGCCCTGCGCGACGTCCGTATGTCGCTGCTCGAAGCGGACGTCGACCTCGCCGTCGTCCGCGACTTCCTCGAGCGCGTCAAGACCCGCGCCCTCGGGCAGAAGGTCGGCACGCGCGTGCGCGACGCGTCCGGGCGCTCGATCCACGTCACGCCCGGGCAGCACTTCGTCAAGTCGTGCGAGGAAGAGCTCGTCGCGCTGATGGGACCGGTCGAGCCGGGCCTCGAGCGCAAGCGCGGCGTCACCTCGATCATGCTCGTCGGGCTGCAGGGCGTCGGCAAGACGACGGTCGCCGGCAAGGTCGCGCGCCATCTCCAGAAGGAGAAGAAGCGCCCGCTGCTCGTCGCCGCCGACGTCTACCGCCCCGCAGCCGTGCAGCAGCTAGAGACCCTCGGCGAGCAGCTCGGCGTGACCGTGCACTCGGGCGCCGAGGGCGAGTCGCCCGCGGCGATCTGCACCGCCGCGGCGGCCCGCGCGAAGTCCGAGGGCTTCGACGCGATCGTCTACGACACCGCCGGCCGCCTCGCGATCGACGACGAGTTGATGGCCGAGCTCGAAGAGATCACCACCGCCACCGAGCCCGCGAACACGCTGCTCGTCTGCGACGCCCTGATGGGCCGCGACGCGGTGAACGTCGCGAAGGGCTTCGCCGAGCGCCTCGACCTCGACGGCCTGATCCTCACCAAGCTCGACGGCGACGCCCGCGGCGGCGCGGCGCTCGCGATCAAGGCCGTCACCGGCGTCCCGATCAAGTTCCTCGGCACCGGCGAGGCGCTCGACCGCCTCGAAGAGTTCCGGCCCGAGGGGCTCGCGTCGCGCATTCTCGGGATGGGCGACATCGTCGGTCTCGTCAAGGACTTCGAAGAGGTCGTCGACGAGAAGGAAGCCGAAGAAGACGCCGAGCGTCTGCTCAAGGGGAAGTTCGGCCTCGACGACCTCGCCAAACAACTGCGCACGATCCAGAAGCTCGGACCGTTGCGCGACGTGATGGCGAAGATGCCGATGTTCGGCCAG
>JAHEJV010000208.1 GCA_024638705.1 Deltaproteobacteria bacterium
GGTGTCATCGTCGAGCGCGCCCCGGAATGCGGCGAGCGTGCGCGAACGCGGACCGCGCTCGGTGCGAACGGACTCCCGGATCTGGACGCTGCCGCCGGGCCGGCGGACCAGGTAGGCCATGGCGCGAGGATAGCAAACGTAGTGTCTAATCGGCACTACATTTCCCCGAGGCGCATCTTCCGTTACAAATGTCTGAGCGGGTTCATGATTCTGGCTCGATGAACGGGCGGCTCGAGCGTCCCTGGGGCGGAAATGGCGGCTGCGGCCATCCCCCGTTTCAGGCCCCGCGCCCCGAGGCGGTCGGTCTCCGCTATCTCGAGGAGAAGAGCTTGGAGATCGTGCGCGAGCTCGGCATGGGCGAGTCCGCAGTCAAGATGCGCGTACGGCGCGGCGTCGACCCACCGGCCGGTCTCGACGAGCGGTGTCTCGACGGGGTCGAAGCCGCCATCGCGGCGCAAGACCTCGCGGAGTCGGGCGCTTCCGTGTTCGTGGTGGAGTTCCTGCGACCCGTTCTCGACCTGTGGGTTCATCTGCTCGGATTCGACGAGCGAGGAGAAAGAAGTGAGTAGTGTCTCCGATGCGGAAGAAGGCTCGTGGAGCGTGCCCGACAGCGTGCTCTCGCAGGCGATCCTCGAGCGCGGACCCTCCACCGCCGAGCCGGGAAAGGCGACGTCATGAATGCTTCGCAGGAAAGCACCGAGAAGCGCGCAGGATGGAAAGCACTGCTGCGCCGGTGGCGCCTCATCGGCTACGCCGTGGTCTGGGGCCTGCTGCTGACAATCGTCCTGCAGAACCTCGAACCCACTCGGATCGACGTGCTCTTCTGGTCGTTCGCCGAGGTGCCGAAGCTCATCCTGGTACTCGGTTCGATGGCGATCGGCGTCGTGCTCTGGGAGCTGGGCGCCCTGCTACTCGGATTGCGTCGCGCGCGACCCCGAAACTGATCGGCCACCCCAGAGCGTTTGCGCGAAGCGTTCGCCCTGTCGGCCGACGATCAACGCGGTCGGCACGCCGAGCCGGGCCAGCTCTCGTTGGAGTCGTGTCACGGCCGGCTTCTCCCCGGCGGCGCGTTCCACGATCGCGGGGGCCGAGAGCTGCGCGACGGCGTCGCGCAGTGCGGTATCGAATGTGTTCGGCGCAACCCCCCGAGCGCGGCACCGTCGGGCAATACGCGGACGCTCCGCTTCGAAGAGCCGGGCGAGGAGCACAGGGTCGGTCGCCTCGACGCTGTGCGCGAAGTGCCGCGCAGAGGGCCAGGGCCCGAGGGCGCCGCGATGCGGAGCGTCCGGGGCTTCGGGAACCCGAGCCGGCTCTGCGGCCGTTTCGAGGGTCGCGTCGATGAGAAGATCGATCCAGTCGTCGGGGACGAGACTCGCGGCGAGGTTCGTGTCCAGCGCCGCCAGCTGAACGAGCTCGGGCAGTCGCTGCGCCAACTCGGCCCACGCGGGCTCGGACCAGTCCCTGGCGGGAGGTGCTTGCGGCGGCTCCGCCTGGAAGGGCTCCGCGGCGCCGATCACGATCGCCGCGATCGAGGCGAGCCGGACACACGTCGTCTGTCGACGCATGGCTAGATCCATCTGCGGAGCTGCTCGTAGCCGTCCCGGATCTCCTTCACGAGCTTGCCGGCTGCGTCGGAGCCTTCCTTCCGTGTGGTGCGAAGTCCCGTCTTGGCATCCTCCACGAGTTCGTCGGTGACGTTACCGACCTCGCTCGCCGCGTCCCGCGAAACGCGGGTGAAGAGCTTCATCTTCTTCTCGAACTCGCCCCACTTCTCGTCGAGGGATTCCCAGAGGTCCCGCGCTTCCATCTTGCCCGGGTCGATCTGGACGCGAAGTTCGTCGCGGCGAGTCTTGAGGTTCTCGTATTCGTGGTGCAAGCGGTTTCCGAGATCGGACATGGGGATTCCTCCTGGGTGCATCCAACGTACCAACCTGCGAACCCCATGAAATCGCGGTTCGTCACGAACGCGGTGGCAGTGTCGCCAGGCGCCGCGTCAAGCGACCACGCCCGCATCCCGCAGCGCCGCGACGCGGTCGCCGAGCCCGATCTCGCGCAGGATCTCGTCGGTGTGCTGGCCGAGGGTCGGGGCCGGGCCGCCGGTGCGGGCCGGGGTCTCGGTGAAGCGCGCGGCCGGGCGCGGCTGGCGCAGGCGGCCGGCGGCCGGATGCTCGGATTCCTCGAGCATCCCGAGCGCCTTCACCTGAGGGTCGTCGTGCAGCTCGGCCGGTCCGACCACCGCGCCGCAGGGCGCCTTCTCGGCCTCCATCCCGGCGATCGCCTCGGCCGTGGTCATGTTGGCGACCGCGGCGTAGACGCGGCGCAACAGAGCCTGGAAGGCTTCCGGGTTCTGGCGCCGCGCCATGATCGTCGCCACCTCCGGTGCGTCGTAGCCGTCGACCCCCACGCCCCGGCAGATCCCCGCGACATCGGCGTCGGAAACCGGCGCCGCGATGATGAAGCCGTCCTTCGTCGGCCAGAGCTTCTGGTCGCGCGAGAAGCTCGACGGCTGCGAGCCGTCGCTGTCGAGCAGCAACTCGTTGCCCGCGGCGTCGGCCCAGACGAAGTTGACGACGCTCTCGAGCATCGAGATCTCGAGGTGCTGGCCGCCTCCCGATGGCCTTCGCTCGCCTTCGGCTCGCTGCGCGAAACCTGCTTCGCCGCGCTCGCGCGCGAGCAGCGCGGCGGTGATCGCTTGCGATGCGGTGAGCGAGGTGATCTTGTCCGCCGCCGTGTGACGGATCAGCTGCGGGCTTCCCTCGGCACCGGCTTGCGCCGAAGCCAGGCCGCCGTAGGCCTGGACCACCGGGTCGTAGGCGCTCTTCCCGGCATAGGGTCCCGTGGCGCCGAAGCCGCTGATCGAGACGTAGACGAGCCGCGGGTTCGCGGCGGCGAGCGTTTCGTAGGCGAGACCGAGGCGCTCGATCACGCCCGGGCGGAAGTTCTGCACGAACACGTCGGCGTCGGCGGCGAGGCGTCGCACGACGTCGCGGCCTTCCTCGGTCTGGAGATCGACCGCGAGCGAACGCTTTCCGCGATTCGCCATCTGCGCCATCGCGGACACACCCCCGATCGCGGGGCCGACCCAACGCCCGATGTCGCCGATGCCCGGCGGCTCCACCTTGATCACGTCGGCGCCCTGGTCCGCGAGGATCCCCACCGACCAGGGGCCCGAGAGCGCGATGGAAAGGTCGACGATGCGGATCCCGGCGAGGGGCCCCTTCGGCATGGAAATTCTCCTCTCGAATGGCGCGCGCAGTATCCGACGCGGCGAGAGAATCCCGCAAGCGGTGTAGAATCCGCGCCCACACCCGTCTCGCGGGCCGTTCCGCGACGCTTCGCAGCGAAGCCGTCGCCCAGCCCGCCAACCCCTCGCCCGGAAGAGCCCCCATGCAAGCCTGGCTCCGTGACCTCTTCGACGGCCGTCCGACCTGGATCAACGCGCTGATGGTCTTCTGCGCGTACATGACCTTCGTCTACGTGCCCTGGGATCTGTTCGTGAAGCCGGTCGCGGAAGACGAAGAGGTGTGGCTCGGGATCCTGTTCACCGGCTGGGCCGCGAAGGTCACGACGCCCTTCCACTGGGCGATCTATGCCGCGGGCTTCCATGGCTTCCACCGCATGCGCTCGTGGATGTGGCCGTGGGCGGCGGTCTACGCGGGCACCGTCGCGTTCGGGATGCTCGTGTGGCCGATCCTCTACCGCGACAGCTTTCTCGTTGGCGTCGTGGCGTTCATCCCCTTCGCCTTTCTCACGCGCGCACTCTGGCGCGCGGAGACCCTGTTCGGCGCGGAGCGCGTGCCGCTGCGCGAGCGTTATGGCGAATGGGCACTGGTGACCGGCGCGTCGGCGGGGATCGGCGCGGCGTTCGCGCGCGCCCTCGCCCGCGAGGGGATGTCGGTAGTGCTCACCGCGCGGCGCCGCGACCGGCTCGAGGCGCTCGCGGCCGAGCTCGAGAAGAACTTCTCGGTGGAGACGCGCGTCGTCGAGGAGAACCTCGCGATCGCCGAGGGCGCCGAGCGGCTGGTGCGCGCGGTGTCCGACCTGCCGATCGCGGTGCTGGTGAACAACGCCGGCTTCGGCGCTGCCGGCCGCTTCGACAAGCTCCAGGCCGAGCGGCTGCGCGACATGGTGACCGTGAATTGTGTCGCCCCGATGGTGCTGACCCGCCGCATCCTCCCGCGCATGCGGGAAGAGGGGAAGGGCGCCGTGATCTTCGTCGGCTCGGTCGCCGGACGGCAGCCGCTCCCGCTCCACGGCGTCTACTCGGCGACGAAGGCCTTCGACCTCTTCCTCGGCGAGTCCCTCTACGCCGAGCAGCGCGAACACGGGATCGACGTGCTCGTCGTCGAGCCGGGTTCGACCGAGACCGAGTTCCACGACGTCGCCGGGGAGATCCCGCACGAGGGCGACTCGCCCGAGACGGTGGTGGAGGACGCGCTCGAGGCGCTCGGTCATCAGCCGTCGGTGGTGTCGGGCTGGTACAACTGGCTGCGCGCCAACGCCGCCCAGCGCATTCCCCCGCGCTCGCTCGCCGTGCACCTCGCCCGCGAGTACACCGAGCGCCAGACTCCGGAGGACCTGCAGTAGTGCCCGCACGTTCGACCCGTGGCCACTGGCTCGTGAAGTCCGAGCCCGACAAGTACAGCTGGGAGCAGTTCGTGAAGGACGGCTCCACCTATTGGGACGGGGTGCGCAACGCGCAGGCGCGCAACAACCTGCGCGAGATGCAGAAGGGCGATCTCGCGCTCTACTACCACAGCAACGAAGGGAAGGAGGTGGTCGGGGTCGCGAAGATCACGAAGACCGCCTATCAGGATCCGACTACCGACGACGAGCGCTGGCTCGTGGTCGACCTCGTTCCGGTCAAGCCGATCGAGGCGCCGGTGACGCTCAAGGACATCAAGTCCGAGAAGGCGCTCGCGGAGATCCCGCTCGTCACCCAGAGTCGCCTGTCGGTGATGCCGATCGACAAGAAGTCCTTCGACCGCATCCTGCGCATGGGCAAGACGAAGCTTTGAGCGCCGCCGGCAAGCGCCCGACGGGCGCGCGCAGCGAGCCGCAGGCGAGCGAAGTCGGGGATGCCGGCAAGCGCCCGAAGGGCGCGCGCAGCGAGCCGCAGGCGAGCGAAGTCGATGTGGAAACGATCGGCGAGGACGTGCCGCTCCTCGAGGGCATCCGCACCGCGCGCGCGATCCGCCGCCTGCGCCCCGACCCGGTGCCGCCCGAGTTGATCCGCAAGGTGTGCGAAGCCGGCACCTTCGCGCCGAGCGGCGGCAACCGTCAGCCCTGGGTCTTCGTCGCGGTCACCGAAGCCGAGCGCCGCGCTTGGGTGGCCGAGCGCTACCGCAAGGTCTTCCACCAGTACATCGCGCCCGCGCTCGAAGCGGCGAAGGCGCCCGACTTCCCGGACGCGAAGCGACGCAACATGCGCGCCGCGCTCCACCTCGCCGACCATCTGCACGAGGCGCCGGTGCTGCTCTTCGTCGCGGGCTGGAAACGGCGGGGCGAGACGCAGGTCCAGGCGCTCTTCCCGTGCATCCAGAACGTGCTGCTCGCGTGTCGCGCGGTGGGACTCGGCGCGTCGCTGACGACGCTGCATCTCTCGTTCGCCGAGGAGCTCGATCCCTACCTCGGTCTCCCGCCCGAGCAGCCGTCGTGCGCGATGCTTCCGATCGGCTGGCCGCTCGGCAAGCACGGACGTCCGCCGCGCCGCAGCGTGGACGAGTGCCTGCACTGGGAACGGTTTCAGTAGGCAAAGAGGAGCCTGGCGGCGCTCCGCTCCGTTCTTCCGTTCGACTGCGCTCGCCTGCGGCTCGCGCACCGGCGCTTTCAGCGCCGGCTTGCTAGGCGCCGCGCATGTATGCGTTCGCGAGCGCGTCGGCGTACTCGTTCCACTTCGAACCGTCGTGGGCGCGGATCCACTGGAGTGTCACGTTCGGGTGCGCGTTGGCGAGGGCGTACAGGCGCTGGACGAGCTCGAGGTTGGCGATCGGGCCGCTCTTGCGACGCCAGCCGCGCTTCTCCCAGCCCGCGGCCCACTCGTTCACCGTCTTCACGCAGAGCTGGCTGTCGGAGTAGACCGTGATGCGCTCGTCCGCGGGAAGCATCTCGTAGGCGGCGATCAGCGCCGCGAGCTCCATGCGGTTGTTGGTCGTCTCCGGGTCGCGACCGTTCTTCTCCTCGCGAACGGTGTCGTTCTCGACCCACACGACGCCCCAGCCGCCGGGGCCCGGGTTTCCTTCACAGGACCCGTCGGTGAAGACGCCTTCCTTCGGACCGCCGTCGTAGCGGGCCAGCACTTCTTCCGGAGTGAGCAGTTCGTTCGGCACGGCGCGGACGATAGCCGCTCGAGCCGAGCTCGCGCTGCGCGCGATCCGCCCGCGATCCGGATAGGGGCGCGGCTAGAAGTCGAAGTCGATCCCGAAATAGGGCGCGCCGGTGCGGGCCTGTACGTCGGCGAACTCGGGATCGAGGCGATCGCCGAGCGCGAAGCCGTTGAGGCGGTAGCTCGCGGTGAGCTGGATGCCCTCGTCGATCGGAAGCGCTGCGCCGCCTTCGAGCCCGTAGCCGGTCGAGCGTCGACCGACGGCGTAGGCGGACCCGCCGGCGAAGAGCCTCACGCCCGCGAAGCCCGGCGCATCGGCGGTCTGTTGGATCGATTGGACGCGCATCGGGTCGAGGGCGGTGCGGATCGCCGGCGTCTGCGCGCGCATGTCGAAGGCCGCGCGCAGCGTGTTCCAGCTGAAGTCGGTGGGCGTGGCGAAGGAGTCGTTCGCGAACGCCGGCGTGGCGGCGAAGAGTCCGGCGCACAGCGCGAGCGTGGCGAGGACGGCGTGGGGTCGAATCATGTCGGGGCTCCCAACGGACGCCGGGCCCCACACCAGCAACATCCAGAGATCTCCATATATCGGGCGCGCCGCCGCCACGCTGAAGTGATGGACGTCACCCACGCACGCGCGCTACCGCGGGGTGCCGGCCGGTTGCGCTGGGCCGAGCCCTAGCTGCCGGCGTACTGCGCGAGGAATGCCTCCCGAAAATCGGAGTAGCCGTCTTCCAGGATCGCGTTGCGCGCGTCCGCGACGAGGCGTTGGTAGAAGTGCACGTTGTGCACCGCCGACAGGATCGCGGAGAGGATCTCGTTCGCCGCGAAGAGATGGTGCAGATAGGCGCGGGTGAAGCCGCCCGTGCACGTCGCGCAATCGCAGCTGGGATCGATCGGATAGGCGTCGCGGCGATAGCGACGCTGGGTGAGCCGGATCCGTCCGCGGCGCGTGAAGACCGTGGCACTGCGCGCGAAGCGGGTCGGGATCACGCAGTCGAACATGTCGATGCCGAGGCCGATGGCGGCGAGGATGTCGTCGGGCATCCCGACGCCCATCAGGTAGCGGGGCTTGTCCTCGGGCAGCAGCGGCGCGGTCGTGCGCGTCACTTCCACGAGCAGATCGTGGCCTTCGCCGACGGACACGCCGCCGATCGCGACGCCGGGGAGGTCCATCGCCACGACCGCCTGGGCACAGCTCTTGCGCAGGTGCGCGTAGGTGCTCCCCTGCACGATTCCGAACAGCGCCTGGCGCCGGTTGCCGTCGTGCGCTTTCGCGCAGCGCTCGAGCCAGCCGAGCGTGCGGCGCACGCCGGTGCGGGCGAGCTTCTCGTCCGCCGGATAGGGCGTGCACTCGTCGAAGGCCATGATGATGTCGGCGCCGAGCGCCCGCTGGATCTGGATCGAGCGCTCGGGGGTGAGGTCGACCGTCGATCCGTCGACCTCGTTTCTGAAGCGCACGCCGCGATCGCTGATCTCCGTCTTCGGCAGCGAGAACACCTGGAAGCCGCCGCTGTCGGTCAGGAGCGGCCCGTCCCAGCGCATGAACGCATGCAGCCCGCCGAGCTTCTCCACCAGCTCCTCGCCGGGCCGCAGCGAGAGGTGATAGGTGTTGGCGAGCACGATCTCCGCGCCGGTCGCCGCCACCTGATCCGGCGTCATCGCCTTCACCGCCCCATGCGTCCCCACCGGCATGAACGCCGGCGTATGGAACGCCCCGTGCGGCGTAGAAAACGCACCGGCACGCGCATCCCCACTCCGGCCATCGAGGGCAAAGCGAAACGGCTGCGAAGGGGCGGGACTCATCGCGCGGATACTACCTCCATCTCCCCAACCGCTCCGGCGCCAGCCGGCGAAGCCGGCGTCAGCCCGTGCCACCACGAGCGCCGGGGGCGGGTGGGGTCGACGCAGGGAACTAGAGCGGACCGAGCACGCCAACCCGGCGCAGCTCCCAAAGACCACAACCACCTACTCGACGGGTTCTCGACGTCGACCCGCGACCGTCGACTGC
>JAHEJV010000018.1:0-16555 GCA_024638705.1 Deltaproteobacteria bacterium
ACACCGACTACCACACGAGAATCGCGAAGAACGGCTCCTACCTCGGCTTCGACCGCTTCGGCCTCGACATGATCCAGCCCGACGACGAGCGCATCGCCTCGCTCGTGCGATTGATCGATGCCGGGTACGGCAGGCAGGCCGTCGTCTCCCACGACTCGGTGTGGTGCTGGAACGGCCAGCCCGCGCCGCCGGAAGCGCTCGCACAGATGGAGAAGATCTGGAACCCGAGCCACTTCCTGACGCGGATCGCCCCGCGACTGCGCGAGGCGGGCGTGGACGATGCCCAGATCGAAACGCTGCTCGTCGACAACCCGCGCCGCTTCTTCGCGGGCGAGGCGCTCTAGAGCGCGCGAAGCGCCGCGATCGCGCGCGACGCTGCGGCGTCGTGGGCCGGGTCGTCGGGCACCGGGAAGTTGAGGCGCGTGGCGAGGCCCTGGTACTGCTCGCGCACGACGTCGGCGATCTCGTCGTAGGGCGCGGTCGGCACCAGCGCATCGAGCATCTCGTCCGTCACTGCGCCGGCCATCTCGCCCCACTTCCCCTCGCGGGTGAGCTGGTGCAGCCGCTCGCCCGTGTCGCGCCAGCCGTGCAGCTCGAGCGTCGGCCAGTAGGCGGGGGTCGAGTAGAGGAAGGTGAGCAGCTCGCGGATGTGTTCGCGCTGGGCGGCGACGGCTGCGGCGTCGGGGCCCGTGGCGATCAGCGGACCCGCGAGGATCTCGACGCTCGCGGCGTCGCGTCCGCCCCGCTTCGCTCCGGCTTCGATCGCCGGCAGGCCCGCCTCGCGCAGGAAGCGCGGGGACGCGTTGGTCGGGTGGGTCATCCAGCCGTCGGCCACCTCGCCGACGAGCGCGGTCATCTTCGGACCGATCGCGCCGAGGAAGATCGGGATCTCCGGGTGGTCGATCGGGCCGGGGTTGAAGAAGGGCTGCATGCGGGTGAAGCGGTAGTGCTCGCCCTCGAAGTGCAGCGCTTCTCCCGTCTGGAAGGTGGAGAAGATCGCGCGCAACGACGAGACGTACTCGCGCATGCGGGCGACCGGCGCGCTCCACGGTGTCGAATAACGCTTCTCGATGTTGCCGCGCACCTGGGTGCCGAGGCCCAGCTCGAGGCGTCCGCCGGACATCGCCTGGAGATCCCACGCGGCGACGGCGACGATCATCGGGCTGCGCGGGAACACGACGAGAACACTGGTCGCGGCGCGCAGCGTCGTCGTCACGCGAAGGGCGGCGTGGCAGAGGAGCAATCCGTCGTGCACGGCGTCGGGCACGCACAGCCCGTCGTAGCCGAGCGCCTCGACGCGCCGCGCATGGTCCTCGACCTCGCCGAGACCCATGCGTTGATCCATCGTTGCGTAGACCCTCAAGCGTCCTCCCGGGCGGCCGCAAGCGGCCTGTGGCCGCGCGCAGCGAGGCGAAGCCGAGCGAAGTCGGGTCGGGCAAGCGGCCTGTGGCCGCGCGCAGCGAGGCGAAGCCGAGCGAAGATCAAAGGATCAGGCCAGGGTTCCGCCGTCGATCAGGATGTCCACGCCGTTGACGTGGGCGGCGTCGTCCGAGGCGAGGAACGCGATCACGCTCGCGACCGTCTCCGGGCCGCGCGGCTGATCGAGCGCCATCTGACGCAGCACGAGCTTCATGTCCGCATCCTTCGGGAGGCCGGCGCCGCCCCTGGTCATCGGCGTCTTGATCGACCCGGGGCACACCGAGTTCACGCGCACACCCTCCTTGCCATACTCGACGGCCAGCGCCTTCGTGAACGCGAGGACGGCGCCCTTCGACGCCGCATAACACGCGCCGTAGGCGAGGCCGGCCTTCGCGGCGACGCTCGAAACGTTGACGATGTTGCCCTTCGACGCGACGAGATGGGGCAGGGCGGCGCGGCACACGAAGAAGGTGCCGTCGGTGTTGATCGACTGGATGCGACGCCAGGTGTCCGTGTCCATCTCGTGGGTGTGGGAGAAGCGCAGGATGCCGGCGACGTGGGCGAGGGCGTCGAGCTTGCCGAAGCGCTCGACGCACGCGGCGACGGCGCGGTCGACAGCGCCCTCGTCCGACACGTCGCATTCCATCGCGACGGCTTCCGCGCCGAGCTCGCGGGCCTGCTTCGCGGTCGCTTCGACGGCTTCGGCCTGGACGTCGAGGCAGAAGATCCGGCCGCCTTCTTCGGCGATGCGCAGCGCGGTGGCCTGGCCGATGCCCGACGCGGCTCCGGTGATCAGTACGGCCCGGTCTTCGAAACGTCGCATTCGGTTCTCCTGGATTCGGGGGGACGCGGAGGCGCGCGACCCTGCGGCGCGACTCCCGCTTCGAGCGGCGGCCGAAGGTAAGCCAGCCCCCGGAGCGCCGCTCCTCCCCGGCAGAGCGAGGCGACGGTCGTGAACGCGAGGAGTGGGAGTGCGAGCAGCGCAGCGCGTTCGCCGGCGCCCGGGGGCGGGGAAGGCGTCACCGCGATGCGCAGCGCGCCTTCCCCGACGCCGGAATGGATCGCGACCTCCCGCCCGAGCGGATCGAAGAACAGCGACGGCCCGCCGAGCGCCACCCGCAAGAGCGGCGCGCGCGCTTCGATCGCGCGGAAGCGCACGAGGCCCGCGAGCCGGCGTCGTGCCGCGGCGCTCGGGAGCCATCCCGTGTCGGCGAGGTTCACGAGGACGGCGTTCGCGCGTCCGCGCCGGCGCGCGGCGATCGCCGGAAAGAGCGCTTCGTAACAGAGCAGCGGCGCGACGGAGATCGGTCCGGCGAAGTCGGTCGCGGCGTGCGTCTCCTCCACTTTTCGCCAGCTCGCCGCACCGCCGAAGAGCATCGCCAGCCGACGGGCGCCGGGATGCGAGCGACCCGACTCGAGGATGGGGATCGCGCGCTCCTTGTCGAGGCGCGCAGTGATGCCGCGCTCCGGTTCGATCCATACCGCGGCGCTCCGGTAGCGGTCGGATGCGCCGGTGCTGGCGGAGAACACGAAGCCCGCGAGCACGGGGACGCCGAGGTCGTCGACCCAGCCCGCCACGGCGCGGCCCAGCTCGGGGTGCGTGTCGAGCGGGACGGTGAGCAGGTTCTCCGGCAGGGCGATCGCGTCGACCGGCTCCGGGTGCGCCGCGCGCGCCCGCGCCACCGCCTCGCGCACGCGATGCAGGTTCAGCGCCTGGAGCTCGGGCGCCCAGCGCTCGCCGCGCGGGAGATCGGGTTGGACCACGAGCCATGCGAGGGGTTTCGACGCGCTCGCGTCGGAACGCGCCGCTTCGGCGACGGGCAGACCGCCGAGCGCGAGTGCGAGCCACGCCGCCACGCACCCGGCCGCGAGCCAGCCCGCCCCGCGACAACCGCGCAGGGCGTCGGCGATCGCCGTGTTCGTCGCGACGAGCAGCATCGAGATTGCGGGGATCCCACCGACGACCGCGAGCTGCGCGACGCCCAGCGCATCGCGCTGCGAGTGCCCGACGAGCCCCCACGGCACGCCCCACCACGCGTGGCCGAGCGCCCACTCGGCCGCGAAGACACTCGCGCCGAGAGCGAGCGCGCGCCTCGCCGTCGGCTGCGTCCGGAAGGCGCGCTCGACGCCGGCGACGAGCAGGAACACCGGCGGGCCCACCCACACCGCCGCGAACGCGAACCCCGCCCAGGCCGACGCGCGCGACGACCCGAGCGCTTCCAGCGCCGCGGGAATCCAGTGCGCGAGAAGCAGGGCGTAGGCGACTCCGAACGCGAAGCCGAGGCGCGCGGCTTCGCCGCCGCGCGTGCCGCGCAGCGCGAGCAGGAAGGGCACGAGGGCGACGCCTGCCACGATGGCGACACCGCGCTCGACGGCGACCGCGAGCAGGAGCGCCGCCAGCAGCGTCGTGGCGAGTCGGTCGCCTTCGCAGGCTCGGGAACGGAAGGGTCGGTGCGCCATGGGCGGCTCCTCCCCGGCGATCTTCCGGGCCGGAGCGGAATCGGCGCAATGGCGAAAGGGCGTCCTTTCGGGGCGAAGTCCGTCGAAGAACGTCGGAAGACGTCAGCTTGGCGGCGACTCGCGATGGAAGGTGTTCAGCGGGGCGCGAGGTCACGCGCCGCCTGACGCGCGTCGACCCCCAGCGGCAGCAGCCCGATCACCGGCGTCGTGACGCCGTTCTCCACATAACGCGCGATGTGTTCGCGGCACTTCTCGGGCGGACCGTGCACGATCAGATCATCGACGACCTCGTCGGGGATCGACGCCGCCGCGCCCTTGCGGTCGCCATCCTTCCACTTGCTCCACATGGCGCCGAGAGCACCCTCCCGGCCTAGCCATTCGTGGAACGCGGCGTACACCGGCACGTTCAGATAGGCGTTCACCGCCATGCGTGCCATGTTGCGGACGGTGTCGGTATCCGGATTCGGACAGACGAAGATGCGCGCCACGATCTCCTTCTCGGACCCGTCGCCCGCACCGTGCACGATCGGCGCAACGGTCTTCACGTCGTCCGCCGAGAGCCAGTTGATGATCGCGCCGTCGCCCTCGCGTCCGGCGAGGCGGAGCATGCCCTGGCGCAGGGCGGCGATCAGGATCTTTGGCTGCGGATCGACGGCGACGCCGAGGCGGAAGTTCTTCACCGAGAAGGTCTCGTACTTCTCGCTCACCTTATCGCCCGTGAGCGCGCGACGCAGGAAGCGCACCGTGTCGCGGACGCGCGCGTAGGGCTTCTCGAAGGGGATGCCGTTCCAGTTCTCGACGATCACGTTCGAGGAGGAGCCGACGCCCATCACGAAGCGTCCCGGCGCGGCCGAGCACAGGGAGGCCACGCTCATCGCCAACGTCGCCGGACCGCGCGTGTAGGCGGGGAAGATCGCGCAGCCAAGGCGCGCTTGCGGCGCCCACTGCGAAGCGAGAGCGAGGGGGGTGAACCCGTCCGTGCCGCCCGCCTCGGCGGTCCACAGATCGGTGTATCCGGAATCCGCGAGCTCGGCGACGAAGTCGCGCTGTTCGGCGAGGGGAACGCCGTCGAGGGGGATGGTCATTCCGTAGCGGGCCGGCATGTGCGTTCTCCTGGGACTGGGTGCGTGCCTATACTGCGCCGCCCTGACTCGAACCGCACCCCAGACGTCTCCGCTGCGAAGGCGCACGAAGATTGCGCGTGAAAGCGCGCCCCTGACGGCCTTTCGCAAACCGGGAACGGGGCGCGCACTTGCCTCCCGGTTCGCACCGTCTCCGCACGTCCGTCGCATCATCGCTGCGCACCGCCTGCGCACGGCAATGCGAATCCCGGCGTCGACGCCTCAAGCGTGACGGAATCGCGACCGAAACAGCCGCATCCACACGACGGCGCGTCATTCGGGGGAGGGACGGAGCGCGATCCACCGGAGGCATGCCGATGTCCTGTCGATCTCTCTCTTCGCTTCTCCTCGCGTGCGCGTTCTCGCTCGTCGCGACGATGGCCGCCGCCGAGCGCGTGAACTTCGAGGAGTTCCCGGCGATGGACGACCCCGATCAGTCCGTCGCCGAAGAGTACGCCGACCTCGGCCTGCACTTCGTGATGGCGGGCGCGGTCTGGAGCGGGCGCTCGGAGGGCGACGCGGGCGGTTGGGGGCTCGAGGGCACGAGCGGGCCTTCCTTCCTCGGCATCGATGCGCCGGTCTACAACATGGTGATGCGCTTCGACTGGCCGGTGTCGCTGCTCTCCTTCGACTTCGCGCGTTCGGAAGCCGGCAATGCGGCGTCCCTGCTCGTGTTCGGCTACCGCGACGGGCGGTCCGTCGAGATGGTGTCGATGGATTTCCCGGATGCCGCCGACACGTGGCAGACCGTCGAGCTGACCGAGGACGTCGACATCGTCGTCTGCATCCAGCTCGGCTCGGTGCCCTACGGCGTCGACGCGATGCGATGGGACGGTCCGCTCGGCGATGGGCCGGAGGAGGTCGAGGTCGACCTCGACATCAAGCCGGGCAGCGCACGCAACCCGGTGCACGTGGGGAGCCGCGGCGTGATCCCGATGGTGCTCTACGGCGCGGACGACTTCGCCGTCGAGGACGTCGACCCGAGCACGCTGCGCTTCGGTCCGGGCGAGGCGGCGATCGCGCACGCGAACGGCCCGCATCCGGTCGACCACGACGGGGACGGTCTGCTCGATTGGATGATCCACATGCCCACGCCCGAGAGCGCGATCGCGGAGGGCGACGTCGAGGCGTGTCTCGATGGCGAGACCTTCGACGGCGTCGCGTTCTTCGGCTGCGACCTCGTGACGCCGGTCGCCGGCGGGCGCGGAGCAGCGAAGAAGCGTTAGGCGATCCTGAGTCGGGCGATCCGGAGTCGGGCGGTCCGGAAGCGGGACGTCACGAGAGCGGCGCGACCCGGGCGAGGAAGCCGCGCACCGCTTCCGTGAAGACGTCGTTGCGGTCGCCCGCCACCATGTGGCCGGCGCCGCCGACGTCCACGAACTCGGCATCGGGCAGGTGCGAGAGGAACTCGCGCACGCCGTGCTCGGAAAGGATGTCGCTCTCGCGCCCGCGAACGAGCAGGGTCGGGACGCTCAGGTCTCGCGCCGCGGCGAACAGACGGTCGGGCTGGGCGATCTCGGCCGGGCCGTCCGGCCCCATGAAGCGCGGATCCCAGTGCCAGTGGAAGCGCCCGTCCTCGCTCTCGCGGAGGTTCTTCCGCAGCGAATCGAGGTTGCGCGGCCGGCTGCGCTGCTTCGTGTAGCCCGCGATCGCATCGGCCACCTCCGCGAGGCTCTCGAATCCGTCGGGTCGCGCGAGCATGAAGCTCGAGATCCGCTGGGCGCCGCCGGTCTCGATGCGCGGGGCGATGTCCACGAGCACCGCGGCGCGCGCGTCCGCGCCGGGGGACTCGCCGACGGCGAGAAGTGACGTGAGGCCGCCGAGCGACGCGCCGACCAGCACGGGCTGGGCGTCGAGCTGGGCGAGCACACAGCGCAGGTCGTCGGCGAAGCGGGCCAGGCGATAGCCGGCATCGCCGTCTGCCCAGCCGCTCTCGCCGTGGCCGCGCAGGTCGAGACAGACCGCGTAACGGCCGTCTGCAGCGAGCGCCTCCGCGCTGCCGGCCCAGGCGTGACGCGTCTGGCCGCCGCCGTGCAGGAAGAGCACCGTCGGGGCGCCCGGCGCGCCGCGCGCATCGGCGCACAGGTCGATGCCGTCGGCGCCGACGAAGCGGAGCGCCGTCGCGGCGGGCTTGGAAGCGGACGTGGCGGCGCGGGGCATGGGCGGCAGCGGAGCGGTCGTCCTAGAGTCGGCGGTCGCCGCAGCGCGGGGTGCGGAGCGGCGATCGCCGGAAGAGCTTTCGCAGTATCGGTGCCTCGTCCCGCGTCAGCAAGAGGCAACCCCTCACGGTGCACCCGCCGGAGACTTCGAGGACGAACGATGGACTTCCAGAATCTCGAGTTGAAGATCGAAGACGGTCTCGCGACCGTGACGCTCGCCCGTCCCGACGCGGCGAACGCGATCGACCTCGCGCTCGGTCGCGAGCTGATGCAGGTCGCGATCCGCTGCGACGACGATCCCGCCGTGCGCGCCGTGCTGCTCACCGGCTCGGGGAAGATGTTCTGCGCCGGCGGCGACCTCAAGTCCTTCGCGGCCGAAGGCGATCGGCTGCCTTCGCTGCTCAAGGAGCTCACGACCCATCTGCACGCGGCGACGTCGCGTTTCGCGCGCATGGACGCGCCCCTCGTCGTCGCGGTGAACGGCACCGCCGCCGGCGCCGGCTTCAGCATCGCCATCAGCGGCGACCTCGTGCTCGCCGCCGAGTCGGCGAAGTTCGCGATGGCCTACACCGCCGCCGGACTCTCCCCGGACGGCAGCTCCAGCTACTTCCTGCCCCGCCTCGTCGGGATGCGTCGCGCCCAGGAGCTGATGCTCACCAACCGGCGCCTGTCGGCGGCGGAGGCGCTCGACTGGGGCCTCGTCAACCAGGTCGTTCCCGATGCGGAGCTCGCGACGACGGCAACCGCGCTCGCGAAGCAGCTCGCCGAGGGGCCGACGCGTTCGTTTGGGATGGTGAAGAAGCTGCTGGCGACGTCGTTCCAGGAGTCGCTCGAGACCCAGATGGAATTCGAGTCGCGCGGCATCTCGGCGATGTCCGGATCGCCCGACGGGAAGGAAGGCATCGAGGCCTTCCTCGCGAAGCGCCCGGCGAAGTTCAGCGGACGTTAGGCGAGGAGCGGCCGTCGGCCCGGGTCGCGGCGCCGGTCAGTCCGCCACCTCGAGCACCATCCGCGCGAACTCCTCCGGGCTGTCGTAGCGCACGAAGGGTTGCCCTGTGGCGTTCTCCGCCGACGGGAGTGGCAGGGCGCCGGAGCGTTCGATCAGGCGCCCGGCGAGCTGGCCGAAGGCGGCCTTCGCATAGCCCTCGGCGCCGACGAGCGGGCGCGGGTCGTAGCGGTCGCTGCGCATTCGCACGCCGTGCAGCGCGTCGGCCTCGGTCTCGTTCCAGTTCGCGAGCAGATCGATCACGAGCACCGGCTTCGGGCCGAGTCCATCGAGAATGCCGACGGCGATCGCCTGGATCTTGCCCCAGCCAACCTTCGCGTCCTGCCCCTTGCCGAGGCGGAGTCGCAACCCGTCCTCTTCGAGCGCGAGGGGGTGGGCCTCGGTGAGCTTCGCCTGACCGAAGCGCGCGAGGTCGATCGCACCGTCCTCGCCCCAGGGCATCTCCTCCGCCACGGGCGCGGCGACGGCGGGCGCCGGCTCGGGCTCCGGGGGCGCCTCCTCCCCACCGAGCTCTTCGACCAAGGCGACGAGCTTCGCGCGCTTTGCTTCGTGGAGGTCGGGGGAGGCGAGCGCCGTGCGCGCGGCGTGCACCGCCGTCGGCGGATCGAGTTCGCGCGCCCACTCGATGACGCGCTGGGCCTGGCCCGGCGTGAGCGGCGGATTGCCCGGGTCGACGCACAGTCGCAGGGCGAGCACCGCGCGGTCGCGCTGGTTCTCCTCGAGGAGCAGCGGGACGAAGCGCATCAAGGTGGCGGGCGCGACGAGCGCCGTCGGCACGTGGTCGGAGAGCTCGGACCAGTGACGCATCGCGAGCTCGTGTTCGCCGTTCTTCGCGGCCATCTCGACGGCGGCGGCGAGGGCCGGAGCGGCGAGCTCGGGCTGAGCGCAGCCGAGCGCCGCGTCCCAGTAGGCGAGGGCGATCGGTTCGTCGGGGGCGCGCTCCCATTCGGTCTGCAGGAGAGTGAGCGCGTCTCCGACCTCGCCGGCCTCGCGCAGCCGCATCGCCTCCTCGAGCACGGGGTTCGCCGTGTACTTCGTGATCTGCGCCTCGACGGTGGGGTCGACGAAGCGCTCCTCGAACTTCGTCGCGCGCACCGCGAAGGCGGTGCCGACGCCGGCGACGAACCCGCCCACGTGCGCCCAATAGGCAACGCTGGCCTCGATCCCCATCGAGTCCCATGCCCACGCCTGGAGCAGCTCGTTGCCGAACCACAGCGAGAGCATCGCCCAGGCCGGGGCCTCGAAGGTCCCCCAGTACGGCCGGAGCAGCACCATGAAGAAGTAGGCGAAGCGGATCTGGGTGTTCCACAGTCGCACGAGGAAGGCGCCGAGCACGCCGGCGATCGCCCCCGACGCACCGACCATCGGCAGCGACGAGTCGCTGCTGAGCGCGCTGTAGAAGAGCGCGGCGAAGACGCCGGCGCCGACGTAGAAGCCGGCGAATCCGGCGCGGCCCCAGCGGTCCTCGATCGGCGGCCCGGCGAGGAGCAGGAAGAAGAGGTTGCCGATCAGGTGGAACCAACCGCCGTGGAGGAACATGTAGGTGAAGTACGTGATCGGGCTCGAGTCGGACGGGATCACGCCCCAGCGCTCGAAGTCCGACAGGGTGTCGGGGTCCTTCGCCGTGTTGCCGAGCGCCGCGTCGACCAGCGCGTCGAACTCGGCCTGTTGCGCCGCGCGCTCCTGCGGCGTCTCGGGCGGGTAGGGCGAGTAGTCGGGGAGCGTCGCGAGATACTGCGAGCGCTGGTTCGGCATCACGTCGTAGGCGACGTGTTCGCGTATCTCCGGCGGCGCTTCGAGGTGCGCATGCTCGCGCCAGTAGTCGGCGGCCTCTTCGAACGCGATCGCCCGCTCTTCGAGGTGATCCGTGCTCGTGTCGGTGAAGAGGAAGACCACGAAACAGGAGACGATCAACGCGATCGTCACCCACGGCAGGCGGCGCACGGTGCGCTCCTGATGTCCGATCGGCAGGATCAAGGAGGTTCTCCTCGCGCTGGCTCAGGGCCATCTCCCTCATCGGCCGGTCGGCGCTCGCGATGGACCCACGGAGACCGATTTCTTTGACAATCGCCTCGTCTCGCGGTAGACCGCTTCTGTCCGATTGACAATCCCGTCGACCGGAGTCCTCGAGGCCCCGTGCTCCCCGTTCAGCAGATGATCCTCTTCGCCCGCGTCGTCGACGCCGGCAGCTTCGCCGCGGCGGCGAAGGGTCTGGGCCAGACGCGGGCGGCGGTGAGCAAGCAGATCGCGGCGCTCGAGGAGCGCATCGGCGCCCAACTCCTCAACCGGACCACGCGCTCGATGCACCTCACGGAGATCGGCGCCGAGTTCTACGCGCGCTGCGCGCGGATCGCCGAAGAGGCGGAGGAGGCCGAGCGCGCGGTGGCCAGCCTTCAGGGGGCGCCGCGCGGATTGCTGCGCATCTCCGCGCCGCTGACCTTCGGACGTCGCTATCTCGCTCCGCTCGTCGCGCCCTTCCTCGAAGCGCATCCCGACATCGCGATCGATCTCGTGCTCGACGACGAGCCGCCCGACATCGCGCGCGACGGCTTCGACGTCGGCATCCGCATCGCGCCGCGTCCCGATTCGCAGCTCACCGCACACCGGCTCGCGGACAGTCCGCACGTCGTGTGCGGAACACCGGACTACTTCGAACGTGCGGGTGTCCCCGCGACGCCCGAAGACCTGCGCGACCACCGCTGCCTGCTCTACGCGTCGCTGCCGACGCCGCGTCTCTGGCGCTTCCGCGACGGCAAGAGCGTGCGCGTGTCGGGCCCGTTCACGGTGAACCACGGCGAGTCGCTGCGGCAGGCCGCCGTCGACGGGCTCGGCGTCGCCTATCTGCCGCGCTTCATCGTCGGCGACGATCTCGAAGCCGGGCGCCTCAGGTCCGTGCTCGAGGACCATGCGACGTCCCAGCAGAAGGTCTTCGCGGTGATGCCGCGCAACCGCAACCTGACGCCGAAGGTGCGCGCCTTCGTCGAGATGCTCGAAGCCCACTTCCATCCCGCACCTCCGTGGGAGCGTTCCGGGGGTGCCGCCAGGGGGCCGCGTGCCGCGCGCGGCAAGACGCCGCGCGCCCGCGCCCGGAAGAAGGCCTCGTGACCGAGCGCGACATGCTGTTGCGCATCCTGCGGGCCCGCGTCTACGACGTGGCCGAGGAGACCAGTCTCGACCCGGCGCCGCGTCTCTCGGCGCGACTCGGCGCGAAGGTGTTCCTCAAGCGGGAAGACCTCCAGCCGGTGTTCTCCTTCAAGCTGCGCGGGGCGTACAACAAGATCGTCGGGCTGTCGGCGGAGGAGGCGGCGCGCGGGATCTTTGCCGCGTCGGCGGGAAATCACGCGCAGGGCGTCGCGCTGGCGGCGTCGCGTCTGGGCCATGCGGCGACGATCGTGATGCCGCGCACGACGCCGGAGATCAAGGTCAGCGCGGTCGCGGCCTACGGCGCCGAGGTCGTATTGCACGGCGACACCTACGACGAGGCGCGCGAAGAGGCCGAGCGACGCCTCGCGCGCAGCGGCGGTGTCTTCGTCCATCCCTACGACGACCTCGACGTGATTGCCGGGCAGGGCACGATCGGCGTCGAGGTGCTGCGCCAGCACCCGGATCCGATCGAGGCGATCTTCGTGCCCGTCGGCGGGGGCGGGCTGCTCGCGGGCATCCAGAGCTATGTGAAGCACCTGCGGCCGGAGACGGCGGTCGTCGCGGTCGAGCCCGACGACGCCGCGAGCCTCAAGGCTGCGCTGCGCGCCGGAATGCCCGTACCCCTCGACCACGTCGGCATCTTCGCCGACGGAACGGCCGTGCGGCAGGTGGGCGATCTCCCCTTCGAGCTCGTGCGCGAGCGCAGCGACGGCGTGGTGACGGTGAACATCGACGAGATCTGCGCGGCGATCCTCGATCTCTTCGAGGACACCCGCGTCCTCGCCGAGCCGTCGGGCGCGCTCGCCGTCGCCGGGATGAAGAAGTGGATCGCCGAGAAAGGCGGAGCGCACGCCGGATCCCTCGTCGCGATCGTGTCGGGCGCGAACATCAACTTCCATCGTCTGCGCCACATCTCCGAGCGCGCCCAGCTCGGCGAAGAGCGCGAGGGCATCTTCGCGGTGACGATCCCGGAGCGGCCCGGCAGCTTCCGCGCCCTGTGCAACGCCTTCGGCGATCGCGCGATCACCGAGTTCAACTACCGCTATGCGGACGCCAACGAGGCGCACGTCTTCGTCGGCGTCGAGTTGCGACGCGGCGCCGGGGAGCGTCGCGACCTCGTCTCCACGCTGCGCGCCAGCGGCTATGCGGTCAGCGACATGACGGGCAACGAGCTCGCCGTCCTCCACACGCGCCACATGGTCGGCGGACGCGTCGACTCGCTCGCGGACGAGCGCATCTTGCGCTTCGAGTTTCCCGAGCGTCCCGGCGCCCTCGGGCGCTTCCTCTCGCTGATGAGCCCGGGCTGGAACCTCACGCTCTTCCACTACCGCAATCACGGCGGCGCGGTCGGGCGGGTGCTCGCCGGCATCCAGGTGCCCGCCGACGAGAGCGACGCCTTCGCGCGCTACCTCGAAGAGCTTGGCTACCCCTGGACCGAAGAGACCGACAACGAGGCCTACCGGCTCTTCCTGCGCTGAGCCGTGCCGGCGAGGGTGATCCCCGGGCACGATCGCGCCGCCGCGGCGAGGCGAGTGGAATCGCGGTGCTCGTCCCAGAAGGGCCAGGTGCGGCAGCGCTCCGGGCGCACGGGGTAGATCGAGCACGCGGCGCGACCGCCGTCCTCGAGAAAGACGCAGCGCGACCCGAGGCCGTCGACGAGCCGGTCGCCCGAGGCGCGCACATAACGCGAGCGGAACGCGTCCTCTGGCATACCGAGGTGGGCGGCGATCCGCGTCACGTCGTCCGGCCCGACGCGCACCGTCCCGCCCGGCCGCGAGCAGCAGTTGCCCGAGCGCTGACACGCGAAGCGGAACGGGAACGAATCGTCGGGGGTCGCGCTCACGACGGGCCACGCTATCGCGCGAGACGGCGGATCGCCCGGGGCGTGGAGGTACGCGGGCGACGCGCTTCGGATAGCATCGGCGGTCGCGCGGAGGAGGGCGGAAGATGTCGGGAAGCCTGCGGACGATCTCGCCGATCGACGGGCGCGTCGTCGCCGAACGTCCGTACGCCGCGGAGGGCGAGATCGCGGGCGTGATCGCCGCGGCGCGGACGGCGTCGGTCGGCTGGTGCCAGACGCCGATCGCCGAGCGCGCCGCGCGGCTCACCGCGTTCGTCGACGCCTTCCTCGCCGACGGCGATGCGATCGCGCGCGAGATCACGCTCCAGATGGGACGCCCGATCGCGCACAGCCCCGGAGAGCTGCGCGGCTTCGAGGAGCGGGCTCGGGCGATGATCGCCCTCGCGCCGGAGGCGCTCGAGGACGTCCGCCCGGAAGCGAAGGCCGGCTTCACCCGCTTCGTGCGGCGCGAGCCGCTCGGCGTCGTCTTGACGGTCGCGCCCTGGAACTACCCACTGCTCACCGCCGTCAACTCGATCGTGCCCGCCTTGATGGCGGGCAATACGGTGGTGCTGCGTCATTCCTCGCAGACGCCGCTGTGCGCCGAGCGCTTCGCGGCGGCCTTTGCTGCGGCGGGTCTGCCGGAGGGCGTCTTCCAGGCGCTCCATTGCGACCACGGTGCGACCGAGCGATTGATCGCGGCGGACGGCATCGACTTCGTCGCCTTCACCGGCTCGGTCGGGGCCGGGCGCGCCGTGCAGCGCGCCGCGTCGGAGCGATTCATCGGGCTCGGGCTCGAGCTCGGCGGCAAGGACCCGGCCTACGTCCGTGCCGACGCCGACCTCGAGCACGCCGTCGCCGAGCTCGTCGACGGCGCCTTCTTCAACGCCGGGCAGTCGTGCTGCGGCATCGAGCGCATCTACGTCGCGGACGAGATCGCGGACGCGTTCATCGAGGCCTATGCCGAGGCCGTGCGCGGATACGTGCTCGGCGACCCGCTCGACCCGGCGACGACCCTCGGTCCGCTCGTGCGCGCCGACGCCGCCGACTTCGTGCGCAAACAGACCGCCGAGGCGATCGCCGCCGGCGCGCGCGCACTCGTCGACCCCGACGCGTTCCCGCGCGAACAAGCGGGCACGCCCTATCTCGCGCCGCAGGTGCTCGTCGACGTCGACCACACGATGCGCGTGATGACCGAGGAGAGCTTCGGGCCGGTCGTCGGCATCCAGCGCGTCCCGGACGACGAGGAGGCGATCGCGCGGATGAACGACAGCGACTTCGGGCTCACCGCGTCGGTGTGGACCCCGGACGAGGCGGCAGCGCTGGCGATCGGGGCCCGGGTCGAGACGGGCACCTTCTTCATGAACCGCTGCGACTACCTCGACCCGGCCCTGGCGTGGACGGGGGTGAAGGACTCCGGTCGCGGCTGCACGCTCTCGCGCATCGGCTACGAAGTCCTGACCCGTCCGAAGTCGTTCCACCTGCGACGCGCCTGACGCGCCGCAGGCGGCCCGGTCTATTCGATCGATTCCTTGGCTTCGTCCGCGGCTTCCTGGGTCTCCTTGCGGAGGCGGTCCGCGGCGGCGTCGGCGACCTCGCCCGCGTCGGCCGCGACGTCCTCGGCCAGCTCGCCGGCGGCCTTGCTGAAGCTGCTCGCTTCCTCTCCCGCCGACTCGGCGGTCTCCTGGGCCTGCTCGCACGCGAGCGCGGCGGCGGCCACGGCGATCAGGATGCTCCACTTCTTCATCTCTCGTCCCCCTCTTTGGCGCCCGCTCCGTCCGTCTCCCGCGCAGGGCGCGGTGTCACGGAGCGGTGTCGCTAGGCGTGCGGGAGCGACGACGTGTCGATCCCGTACAGCTCCGCGACGTTGCCACAAAGGATGGCCTCCTGCTGCGCCTCGTCCAGGTCGGCCTTGTGCTCGGCCAGCATCTCCTGGCTCCACGGCCAGGTCGAGTCGCTGTGGGGGAAGTCGTTCGCCCACATGAGGCGCCTCCAGTTCATCAGGTTCGCCGTCTTGAAGGCCACCCAGTCGTCCTGGAAGGTGGTGTAGATGTTCTCGGCGAAGTACTCCGACGGCAGCTTCGAGAGCTTCTGCCCGGGCGGCAGCCAGTTGCGGTGGCGCTTGTAGGCGTGGTCCATCCGGTACATGTAGTGGGGCACCCAGCCGGCGTCGGCTTCCACGCAGACGACTTTCAGCTTCGGATGGCGCTCGAAGACACCGCCGAGGATCAGCGTGCCCATGATGTCCTGGCAGCCGCGGATGATCGAGAGGAAGCCGTTCATCAGCGGGCCGCGATGCGTGCCGGTGCCACGGGTAGTGAGGATGTGAAACGACAGCGGCATGCCGAGATCGATCGCGGCGCGCCAGAAGTCGTCGTACACGGGAGAGTCGTAGTCTTCGACGCCGGGGTGGCCGGGCATCATGACGCCGCGCAGGCCGGCGGCGCGGATCGCCTCGAGATCGGTGATGCCCTCCTCGGGCGTGCGCATCGCCGTCTGTCCGCAGCCGAGCAGGCGCGTCGGATGCTTCGCACAGTACTCGGAGATCCAGCGGTTGTACGCGTCGAAGCAGGCCTTCTTGTAGTCGAGGTCGGGGTGGTTGCAGAGCACCATGCCGACGGTGGGGTAGATCACCTCGGCGTGGACGCCGTCGCGATCCTGGTCGGCCATGCGCGCGTCCGGGTCCCAGCCGCCGCGGTGCATCTCCTCGAAGAGCACGCCGTTGACGCGGATCTCCTCGGGCGGCTTCCCGGCCGCCGCGACCAGCCCCATCGGCACCGGCTTCTCCATGCCGTCGACGACGAAGATGTCGCCCACGCCTTCCCTGCGCTCCATCCGCGGCGCGCGGTCCTTCCACTTCGCTTCGATGTGGTCGAGATAGGTGTTCGCCGGCTCGGTGATGTGCGAATCGGCGGAGATGATCGGGTGGCTCATGCGCTTCCTCCTCGCAGGACGTGGCCGGGCAGGGGGCCGTCGGCGTCGACGAGGTCGCGGTTCTCCTCGCGGATCGGGGTGCCCTCGACGACGACGTGTCGGATGCCCGTCGCGTCGGACACGAGCCGGTCGGCGCCCGCCGGGAAATCGCGGACGCGGCGCAGCGGGCTGCATCCCACCGTGTCCGGGTCGAAGACGGTGACGTCGGCGGGCAGCCCGACGCCGAGGCGACCGCGGTCGTGCAGTCCGAAGTGGTCCGCCGTCGCCGACGTGAGCTGACGCACGCCTTCCTCGATCGAGAGCACGCCCTTCTCGCGCACCCAGTGGCCGAGCAGATGCGTGGGCGCGCAGGCGTCGCAGAGCTGGCTGGCGTGGGCGCCGGCGTCGGAGAGGCCGAGGACGGTGGACGGGTGCCGGAGCAGCCCCGCCACGGCGTCCTCGTCCGTGTTGGCGATCGGCATCCGGAAGCGCG
>JAHEJV010000018.1:16565-29073 GCA_024638705.1 Deltaproteobacteria bacterium
GCGGCCACCTCGGCGACGCCGCGGTCGGTGAGCGCGGGCTCACCGGGTGAATCGGTGATCACCATGTCGCTCCAGTCGCCGGTGAGCACGCCCTCGCCCGACCGCTCCCGGAACTGCGCGCGCCAGGCCGGGTCGGCGTAGACGCGCTTCTTCCCCTCGAAGTCTGCCTCCGACACGGGCTTGAACAGCGCCATGCTCTCGAAGGGGAAGGGCGCCGAGAGCTGGAACTCGACCACGAGCGGCCGGCACGACACCTGCGGCACGACGTCGACGCCCGACTGCTGGAGCTCCTGGCTCATCTCGAGCGCGCGCTGCAGGCCTTCGGCGGGGAACATGCCCGCGAGCAGCGCCGTCCAGCTCACGGTCTTGCCGATGGCGCGCTGGAGGTCGGCGAGCTGGGGGATGAAGAGGTCGCGTCCGACGGTGGCCTGGAGGAGGCCGTGGTCGATGTCGCGGAGGGGGCTCGCGAGCTCGAGCACCTCGTCGAAGGACGCTGCACGGCTCGGCACGGGACGCCCTGCATAACCCACGTGGGTGGGCGCCTTCGAGGTGGCGAAGCCGATCGCGCCGGCGTCGAGCGCCTCGCGCACGATCCCGCGCATCTTCCCCACTTCTTCTTCCGTGGCTTCGCGCTCGGTCGCCTCCTCGCCCATCACGTACATGCGCACCGGGGTGTGCCCGACGAGCGCGCCGACGTGGATCGCCGATCCGCGTTCGTCGATCGCGTCGAGATACTCGGGGAAGGTCTCGAAGGGCCATGCCTCACCGAGACCGGTGCGCAGCGCGTCGAGCGACATCCCCTCGACGCTCTCGAGCGTGCGCAGGATCAGATCGCGGTGCTCGGCGCGGGTGGGCGCGACGCCGAAGCCGCAGTTCCCCATCACCACGCTCGTCACGCCGTGCCAGGGCGAGATCGTGAGCATGCGATCCCAGAAGATCTGCGCGTCGTAGTGGGTGTGGATGTCGACGAAGCCCGGCGCGACGACGCACCCGCTGGCGTCGAGGGTGGTGGGCGCCGTGCCCTTCACGTCGCCGGTCGCGGCGATGCGTCCGTCGCGGATGCCGAGGTCGCCCTCGGTGCCGGGGGCGCCGGAGCCGTCGACGAGCGTGCCGCCGCGAATGAGCAGATCGAAGGATTCGGACATGGTTCCTCGGTGCGTCGTCTCGAGTTCGAGATCGGGTTTCAGGACGGGGTCCGGGCTTCGAGCCGCGCCGCGAGGCTCGGCAACCGGCGCAGGCGGTCCCACAGCGTCTCGGCCACCCAGGCGTTGCCGGCCTCGCTGAACGATTCCGTGTCGGCGTCCCGGGCGACGACCGGCGCGTAGAGCTCCATCATCGCGAGCCGGTCCATGCGTCGCTGGTCCTCGGTGAGATCGATGAAGTGGATGCCGCGGAGGCGCGCTTCGCGCGCGATGCGCCGACGCCAGAGATCGCCGGGCTCCTCGTAGTCATGACGCGTCGGGAGATAGAGCAGGACCAGCGTGGCGCCCTGCTGGTCGGCGATGCGCTGGAGCGCTTCGAACACGCCGCCGGTCAGCTCGGAGAGCTGGCCGACGGTGAGCTTCTCGGAATCGACCGGGCCGAGCGCGTCGAGCGCCGGTCGCGCGAGCTGCACGATACGGAGCTGTTCGAGGAGCGTTGCGTTGCGCACGAGCCACGGAACGCGATCGCCGTGGTTCGGCACCGGCACGTTGCGCACGGTGAGCGCCCCGTCGTCGTCGAGCCGGAGCACCGGCTTGGCGTACTGACGATAGGTGTCGCTCTCCATGCGCACGAAGTCTTCGCGGGTGAAGGCGAACACCACGAGGTCGGCCTCGAAAGCGGCCGCGTCGCGCTGATACCAGAGGAAGCTCTGGTCGAGCCCGTACCCGCCCTGACCGAGGTTCACCGTCTCGAGGCGGGGTTCGAGGTTCGACAGATGGGCGCACCAGGTGTCGTCGTCGCCGACGCCCGCACCGAGAGTGAACTGGTCGCCCGCACAGATCGCGCGCAGGCGTCCCGGGGGCTTGCTCTCGGGAACGTTGCGCGTCCCGCGGAAGCCCTGCGCGTTGATCGTGAGGTGCCGACCGGGCCCGTAGAAGTCCTCGAGTCGCGTGTCGGGGACGTGCGCCCAGCCGAGTTCCGGGTCGTACTGCATGTGCAGTCGCTCGCGCTCGGCGGGACGCGCACCGTCGGGGAGACTGATCCCGAAGCCGATCCAGCTCGCGGTTCCCTCGATCACGACGAGGACGAGCAGCAGACGCAGCACGAGCGACAGCGCGCCCCGCACGAGGCGCCCGAGGGTGGAGAGGAGGGTGCGCAAGGGAAACCCGCGATCAGGCGGGAGCGCCGCGCTTCGGGCGGAAGTGGGTGTGGGGGCTCATCTCAGTTCGTGTACCACGCGGGAGGAGTCGCTGTCGACGGAGGAACGCGGAATCGGGCGGTCGGGACACGAGCGCGCGTCCGACGCGCATCTCATGGGAACTACCGAGGCGCCTCCGGGGACGGAGCGACCGCTCGGAGCACCGGCTAGGGTCGGGTCCGTGCCCGAATCGGCCCAGCTGCTCTTCCGGATCGCCGCGCTCGTGACGCTCGTCGGGATCCCGCTCTACGCGGGAAGGGTCCGCGGAAAGACCTACGCGATCTTCGCGGCCGTCATCCTGGTGATCTCGCTGTCCGGCGCGCTCTATTCCGAGGCGCGCCTCGCGACGCTCGTCGGGCCCCAACACGGTGCCTGGTTGTCGATGGCCTTCGCGCTCGGCGTCGGGGTGACGGCGTGGCATCTCGCCCATCTCGTTCGGGCGCGTCTGCGCGGACCGCTCTTCCGCTGGACGGTGAGCGTGCCCGGGCAGGCCTTCGTCGCAGCGGGCTTCCTCGCCCTGGTGTGGGCGCTGCTGTGGCTGCCGGTGCGCGCCCTGCTCTGGAGCTTCGGCGCCGACGCGGCGCTCGCCGCGCTGCGCTGGATCGACCTCGTCCCCTTCGCGATCGCCGCCGTCTCGGTCGTCACCTCGCTGCGCCCGCGCGTCGAGCGCGTGCAGATCTCGCTCGGCGACGGCGGCCCGGAGGAGGTGACGCGCGTCCCGGTCGAGCGCCGGCGGCATCGCTTCTCCGCCTCGCCGCTCCCCGAACCGAACGGCTCGCTGCGCATCGTCCAGATCACCGACCCCCACCTCGGTCCGTGGCAGCCCGTCGATCGTCTGCGCCGCAGCGTGGAACGACTGCTGGAGGAGTCGCCCGATCTCGTGCTGCTCACCGGCGACTTCCTGACGATGGAGGGCAACGGCACGCCGGGCGCGTTGGCGCGCGCGTTCGCGCCGCTGTCCGACGTGTCCGACCGGTGTTATGCGATCTTCGGAAACCACGACCACGAGGCGCCCGACGAAGTGCGCGGCGCGCTCGAGGCGTGCGGGGTCGACCTGCTCGTCGACGAAGCGCGCCGCGTCGACACCCGCTGCGGGCCGGTGCAGATCGTCGGCGCAGACTACGTGGGGAAGGGGCGCGCCGAGCACCTCGCCGCGCTGCTCGCGAGGTATCCGCGCGAGTCCGACGCGCTGCGGCTCCTGCTCCTGCACGATCCGCTCGGTTTCCACCACCTGCCGAAAGGCGACGTCGACCTCACGCTCTCGGGACACACCCACGGCGGTCAGGTCGGGCTGGTGAGCCTCGGTCTCGACTGGACGGTGCTCCAGCGCAGCCGCTGGCCCGATCACGGTCTCTTCGCGCGGGGCACCAACCGTCTCTACGTCCACCGCGGGACGGGCTTCTACGGCTTCCCGTTGCGCGTCGGCGTGCCCGGAGAGCATTCGATCCTCGAGCTCGAGTGGGCGTCGCCTTCGCGCGCCGTGTAGGGTGTCGCGGCGCGAGAGGAGCTCCCCATGTCCGATTCCGTCCGCACCGAAGACGCAGGCTCTGGTGTCGTCCGCATCCACCTCGACGACGGCAAGGCGAACGCGCTGTCGCCCGCGCTGCAGGACGCGCTGAATCGCGAGCTCGATCGCGCGGAGAAGGACGCGTCGGCCGTCGTGCTGGTCGGGCGGGAAGGGCGCTTCTGCGCGGGCTTCGATCTCTCGGTGATGGGCGCGGGCGGCGATGCCGCGCGCGGAATGGTCCGCGGGGGCGCAGAGTTGTGCATGCGTCTGTTCGAGTTCCCGAAGCCCGTCGTCGCGGCGGTGACGGGCCACGCCCTGGCCGCCGGCATTCTCGTCGCGGCGGTGTGCGACTACCGGGTCGGCGCGCGCGGACCCTTCAAGCTCGGGCTCAACGAGGTCGCGATCGGGATGGCGCTGCCCCACTTCGGACGTGAGATCGCGCGCGAGCGTCTTTCGAAGCGCCACTTCGATCGCGCCGTCGTCCACGCCGAGCTCTATGCCCCCGATGACGCCGTCGACGCCGGCTATCTCGACATCGTCGTCGAGCCCGACGCCGTCGTCGCGACGGCCACCGAGCACGCACAGCGGCTGGCGAAGCTGGATGCGCGCGCCTTCGCGCGGACGAAGCGGACGCTGCACGAAGACGCCGTCAACCGCATTCGCGAACGCCTCGATCGCGATCTCGGCGAAGCGCTGCCGCGACCTGCGGGCGCGGTGTAAGCTCCTAGCGCCGTTGCCGGAGTTCCCATGCTGAGTGGACACGTTCACCCCGATTTCGAACGCGTGGCCAACGTGTTCGAACGCCAGATCCCGCGTGGCGCGGGGGGCGCGGCGCTGTGCATCTACCACCGCGGTCAGAAGGTGGTCGACTGCTGGGGGGGCACCCGCGACGCGAGTGGCCAGACGTGGCAGGAGGATACGCTCGCGCTCTCCTACTCGACGTCGAAGGGCGTCGTCTCGACCTTGATGCACATGCTCGTCGACCGGGGCCTGATCGACTACGACGACCCGGTCAGCGATTACTGGCCCGAGTTCGGCCAGGCGGGGAAGGAGGAGATCACGCTCCGCCAGCTGATGTGTCACGAGGCGGGCCTGTATCACATCCGCGAGATGGTGGATCACGCGCGCCGCATGCTCGACTGGGACTACATGGTCGAGGCGCTCTCGGATGCGATCCCGATCCACAAGCCCGGCCGCGCGCACGGCTACCACGGGCTGACCTACGGCTGGCTGATCGGAGAAGTGATCCAGCGCGTCTCGGGGAAGCGCTTCACCGAGCTGCTCGAGTCGGAGATCGCACAGCCGCTCGGGCTCGACGGCCTCTACATCGGCCTGCCCCCCGATCAGCTGCCGCGGAAGGCGCAGCTGATCCCCTCGGCACTGATGAACTCCGAGGGCAACTCGATGCGCGAGATGCGGCGCTGGGTGCGCGGCATCAACCGCGTGCTGCGCGTCGTCGGCCAGCCGATCGATCTCGAGCAGATCGGCAGCGCGCTGATTCCGGAAGGCATGGACGAGGTGGATTTCGATTCCGACGAGTTCGCGATGGCGTCGATCCCGGCCGCCAACGGGATGTTCACCGCCCGCTCGCTCGCGAAGCTCTACGCCGTGCTCGCCAACGACGGCGAGCTCGAGGGCGTGCGCCTGCTCTCGCGCGACACCCTGTGGCGCGCGACGGAAGTGCAGAACCGCACGATGGGTCGCGTGATCCCGGTGCCGATGCATTGGCGGCTCGGCTATCACCGCGTCGCCACGCTCGGGCCGTCGATCCCGAACGGGTTCGGACACGCGGGCTTCGGCGGCTCCGGCGCCTGGGCCGACCCCGACCGCGATCTCGCCGTCGCCCTCACACTGAACAGCGGCGTCGGTACCCCCTTCGGCGACCTCCGCATCGTCCGCATCGGCACCGCCGCCCTGCGCTGCGCGGAGAGTCGCTGAACAAGCAGCGAGGCGAAGCCGAGCTGCCCCGTCCACAGCCCCCCTGAACCCGCCGCAACGTGCTGCACCGCGGTCCGAGCGGGTCCGGCGAGGGGATGTCGACGATGTTCAGCGCGCCCCGCATTCCTCACGAGGAAACGTCTGACGCCCTTTCGGCGACATCCCCTCGCCGGACCCGCCCCGACCCGGACGCCCGCACCTCCGAGTCCGCGAAGTCCGCGCCCGCGCCCGCGCCCGCTCGCGAGCGGGTCAGGGCTCCAACACCACCTTGATCGCCCCCGCCGCGCGGTCCGCCGCCGTCGCGAAGGCTTCCGGCGCCGCTTCTAGCGGATAGCGGTGACTGATCACCGTCTTCGCGAACTCCGGGTTCAACGCGAGCGTGCCGGCGGCGACGTCGACGTCGCGCGCGACCCCGGCGCGGCCGTACATGCTCGCCGGCACCACGTCGACCTCCTTCATGCACAGGGCCATGCCGGGCAGCTCCAGCCCCGCCCAGTAGGTCGCCACCAGCAGCAGGCGCGCGCCCGGCCGACACAGCGTGATCGCCTGTTCGAGGGCGCTCTTCGTGCCGGCCGCGTCGATCACGAGGTCGTAGCCGTCGCTGGGCTCACCCGCGCCGAGCCGGGCGCCCGCGGCGCGCTGGGCGTCGTGCCGCGCGACGAGGTCCACCTTCGCGCCGGCGGCATGCGCCGCCACGACCGAACACAGCCCGATGCTCCCCCCGCCGATCACCGCGACGCGTTCGCCGCCGCGCAATCCCGCGCGGCGCAAGCCGTGAACGGCCACCGCGAGCGGCTCGACGAGACATGCGTCCGACGCGCGCACGCCGGCGGGTAGCGGCACCAGGCAGCGCTCGGGAACGAGGATCTCTTCGGCCATGCCGCCGTCGTGCGCGGCGCCCATCACGATGCCGGGCCCGCGCGCGCACAGGTTGTACGCGCCTTCGATGCAGCGCGGGCATGCGCCGCAGGGCAGCAGCGGTTCGATCGCGACGTCGGTGCCGTCGGGGGTCGTGCCGGCCATCTCGTGGCCGAGCGTGTGGGCGAGCGGGAAGGGACTCTCGAGGAGATGGAGGTCGGAGCCGCAGATGCCGGCCGAGCGGATCTTCACGCGCACGCCCTCGCCCTGCGGTCGGTCGACCTCGACGACCTCCACCTTCCGATCGCGCGCGCGGACGGCTCGCATCGCGTCAGGCTACCCCAGGGCGTGGCGGCGCCGCCCGCGGCGCGCGCCGGTGTAAGATGCCGCCGCGCGGTGCGACTGCGCACCGCACGCGGAGGACGCATGACCTATCGCAAGGGCCTGCACGATCTCGGCAACGGCTGCTTCGCCTGGCTCCAGCCCGACGGATCCTGGGGCTGGAGCAACGCCGGGCTCGTCGCCGACGGCGACGCGACGCTGCTCGTCGACACGCTCTTCGATCTTCCGCTGACGGCCGAGATGCTCGCCGCGATGCGCGACGCCGTGCCCGCCGCGGCTTCGATCGACACCCTGGTGAACACCCACGCCAACGGCGATCACTGTTATGGCAACGAGCTCGTCGAGGGCGCCGTGATCGTCGCGTCCGAGGCGTGTGCGGAGGAGATGGGCGACGTGCCGCCGGCGCTGCTCGCGCAGCTCGTGGCCGGCGCCGACGCCTTCGGTCCGGTCGTCAGTGCATTCGTCCAGCGCGCGTTCGGCCCGTTCCAGTTCGAGGGAATCACGCTCACGCCGCCGACCGAGACCTTCACCGGCGAGAGCGTGCGGCGCGTCGGCGACAAGGAGGTGCGCCTGCTCGAGGTGGGGCCCGCGCACACGCGCGGCGACGTGCTCGTGCACGTCCCGGGCGATTCCGTCGTCTACACCGGCGACATCCTCTTCGTGGACGGACACCCGATCCTCTGGGAGGGCCCGATCGCTAACTGGGTGCGCGCCTGCGATGCGATCCTCGCGATGGACGTCGCGACGGTCGTGCCCGGCCACGGTCCGATCACCGACCTGTCCGCCGTCTCGGCGCTGCGCGGCTACCTGCTGCACATCGAAGCGGAGGCGCGGCGCTGCTACGAGGCCGGACTTCCGCGCGAAGAGGCGGCACGCGCAATCGCGCTCGACGACTATTCGAGCTGGGGCGACGCCGAACGCATCGCCGTCAACGTCGCGACGCTCTACCAGGAGTTCGGCGATCCGGCGCAGCCGCCGAACACGGTCGAGCTGTTCCAGCTGATGGCGCAGCTCGCCCACGACCGGCCGTAGCGTCGCGCCGCCCGGGCGGTCTTCCGCGAGCTCTAGTTCGAGACGCGCACGTCTTCGAGATCGACTTCGTTCAGGCCGATGACGAGCCCTTCGGCGAAGGCGTCGATTCCGTCGAACGGCGTCGCGTCGAGGAACCGGTCGGACGGGCGGGCATCCAGGTCGTAGAGGATGTTCCCGCGGAAGAGGTTCGACGTGGTTTCCAGCGACGGGAGGGGCGGGAACGGATCGATCTCGATCTCCGCGACCGAGGAGGGAGCGATTGCGGTCACCGCCGGCGCGGTGATCACCGCGGTCGGATCGTCCGCGGCCACCGTGGCGAGCAGCTCGGCGGTCCGCTCGTCTTCGAGCGAGGTTGCCGCGGCTGGCGCGCCGGCGAGCAAGGCCAAGAGGGCGAGGGCAGAGGTCAGGGCAGTGATTCGTCGCATCCCGGTCCAGCTCCTGCCCGGATCGGCGAGTTCGCGCGGGGGCTCGCGCGCATCGCGGTCCGGGGCTGGTAGGGATGTGGCGACCAGGGGCGTCCGCGTGGCGTAAAAAGTCGTCCCATTCCGTCGGAAAGATGGAGAATCCCGTCGGAGAGGGTCGGCCGAGCCTGGTTCGGGCCGCGCATCGCGGCCCGACGGTCACGCGCCCGGCGGCGGCGGCGGGGTCGCCCCGAACAGGCCGGCCAGGGCGGCCACCGATCCGGCGGCCGACCAACTCGCCATTCCCGCCGTCCACACCAGCGTGTCCGGGCGGACGCGCCCGGCCGCGGCGGCCTGGGCGAGCTGATCCGGGGCGAAGGGGCCGACGCTCTGGCCGTTCTCGACGATGTGCCACGGCGTGGGGGCGGGCGGCGGGGGCGGGGCCGCGCCCCCGGCCGGGCCGGAGGGCGTCGGGCCGCCCGGGGCCCACTGTCCGGCCATCGCCATCCCCATGCCGACGCCCACGCCCGCTCCGGCGAGTCCGCCGGCCGGGTTCTCCGCCGCGACCGGCATCGCCGTGCCCAGCTGGTACTGCTGGTAGGCGCCGAGGTCGCCGAGCACGCCCATGCTGCTGCGCGCGTCGAGCGCCTGCTCCACTTCGGCCGGCACCGAGACGTTCACGATCACGAGCTGCGGCACCTCGAGGCCGTACTCGTCGTCGATCCGGGTCAGCACGAGGTCGCGCACCTGCTCCGAGAGCGACGCGTAGTTCGAGGCCAGGTCGAGGACGCCGAGCTCCGACTTCGCGATGACGTCGGCGAGGCTCTGGTTGACGATCGAGCGCAGCAGCTCGTGGATCTCGTCCGCTACGAACTCGCTGTCCGTGCCGACCAGCTCGGTGAGCAGCGTCTTCGGGTCCATCGCGCGCAGCGTGTAGGTGCCGAAGGCGCGGATGCGCACCGGTCCGAAATCGGGGTCGCGCATCAGCACCGGGTTGGGCGTGCCCCAACGCAGGTCGGTGATCTGACGCGTGCTGACGAAGTAGACCTCGGCCTTGAACGGGCTGTCGAAGCCGTACATCCAGCCCGCGAGGGTCGACAGCACCGGCAGGTTCTTCGTCTCGAGCTTGTGCTGGCCCGGGCCGAACACGTCGGCCACCTGTCCCTGGTGCACGAACACGGCCATCTGGCCGGGGCGTACGATCAGCTGGGCGCCGTACTTGATCTGGTTGTGGTAGCGCGGAAAGCGCCACACGAGCGTGTGTCGGCTGTCGTCGATCCACTCGATGATGTCGATCAGCTCGGCGCGCAGTTTGTCCATGAATCCCATCAGTCGTCACTCCTTCAGGTCAAAAGGTCGAAGAGCATGCGCAGCAGGCTTCCGCCGCTGCCGAATCCGCCGCCGGACGGCGTGCCGAAGCCGCCGGCACTCCGGTCCGAGATCGCGCTCGCCCGGGCGCGCGCCATGGCCGCGGCGGCCTGGGCGTTCAGCTTGTCGCGCTCGGGCTCGAGCATCGGGGAGGTCGCCCGGCCCGAGAGGATGAATCCCGCCACCTGCTCGAGTTCGTCGGCGTCGAGCCAGGTGCCGTGTCCGCCGCACTCGTCGAGGATCACGCCGGACGAGCGGCGATAGTTCACGCGCAGCATGAATTGATCGCATTCCGGGCAGCGACGGTACTGGAGCTTCTGTCGCGCCGGGTTCGCGCCGGTGACGCGCGGGGCGTCGGCGGTGACGCCGCGATCCTCGCGCGCGCGAGCCGCGCGCTTCACGAGCGCGTCGAACTGATCGCCGGCCACCCACAGCCCGTGACAGCCAGGGCACTCGTTCAAGCCGATGCCGCCAACCGAACTCGGGGGCATTCGTGTCTCGCATGCGGGGCAGGGCACTTCCTTCCCGGCCATCGGCGGCGTCTCGGGCGAGAAGCCGACGCCGCATGCGACGCAGAATCGGCTGTCGTCGCAGTTGCGCGCGAAGCACTCGGGACAGATCAGCGAGAGCTTGTCGAGCTCGCGGACGATTTCGGAGCCGCAGTAGTCGCAGCCCTCGGCGTCGGCGCCCACCTGCGCGCCGCACGCGCCGCAGCGCGCGACCGTCGCGTCCACCGCAGAAAGCGGGCGATTCTCGAGCGTCTCTCCGCAGCGGCAGGCGAACTCGGAGGCGTCCACCAGACTCACGTCGTACTGGGTGTGGCAGACGGGACAAGCGATCAGCTTCAAGGGCTTCCCTCCGGCGCCCTTATCGACCCGACGCGACGCATCCTTGAAGCGCGCCGCGTCGCCTTCTGCGCTCGAGTTGCCGGCGCGTGAAACGCCGGTCCGGCCGGTCGCCCTGGCTAGCTGGCTAGAGCCCGGCGATCGATCCGGCGCCGATCACGCGGCGGAACGCCTCGTGGATCCGCGCGCGCGCCTCGCGCACCTGCTCGCGGAGCGCGTCGCCCGCGAGGCCGGGCTCGACGAGCTCGGCGGTGGCGTCGAGGTCGTCGGGAAGCTGCTCGACGCCACGCCCCGTCACCCACCGCACGCGCGCCTCGATGCGACGCAGGGTGTGATAGTCGGCGAGCAGCGGCTCGGCCGCTTCGTCGCCGGCGGCGCTTCGCAGCATGCGCGGGACGCTCGGGGGATCGGGGAAGGGCTCGGCGCCGCGCTCGAGCAGGCCCCCGCCGGCGAGGAAGTCGACGTCCATCAAGCCGCCATTCCCGGTCTTGATCGCCGTCACCCCGTCGTCCCCCCCGGCGCGCTCTTCCACGACCCGCCGACGCAGGTCGGCGAGCTCGTCCCACGGATTCTTGGCGGACGGCAGCACGTGCTTGCGGACGTGCGCGAGACGCTCGGCCGCCTCCTCCTCGTCGCCGGCGATCGGCCGCGCGCGCAGCATCGCGAGATGCTCCCAGGTGGCCGCTTCGGTCGTCTGGTAGCGCTCGTACCCGTCGAAGGACGCGACCAGCATCCCCTGCTGTCCGGAGGGACGCAATCGCGTGTCGACCTCGTAGGCGATGCCCGCGCCCGTCATCGTCGTGAGCGTGGAGATCAGACGCTGGCCGAGGCGCGAGGCGCGATCGATCTCGGCGGTGCCGCCGCGGAACAGGAAGATCAGGTCGAGGTCGGAGTGGTAGGTGAACTCGCGTCCCGCGATCTTGCCCATGCCGATCACGGCGAAGGCCTCGCGATCGGTGCTCTCGGGCAGGCGTCGCTCGGCCACCGAGAGGGCGAACTGCGTCGTGGTCTCCGCCACCGAGGACAGGAAGTCGGAGATCTCGGGAAAGGGATTCAGCCGGGCGAGGTCCGCGCACGCTGCCAGCGCCGTCTCTTCGCGGCGTCGCAGGCGGAGCGCATCCAACGCGTCCTCGAGGTCGAGAGCCTCGATCTCGGCGGCGTCGTCCTCGAGCGTCGCCTCGCGTTCGGCGAGGGTCCGGGGCGTGAGCGCGGCCGCTCGCTCGAGCCAATCGGGCCGGGTGGCGAGGAAGCCCGCGACGTCGGGCTGCGTGACGACGAGTCGCGCGAGCCCGTCGAGCACCGGTCCCTCGATACGCGCTGCGGCGGCGTCGTTGCCGCGCATGTCGAGGAAGCGCTGCGCGGCCGGCGGCAGCCCGCCCGCGAAGGTCGTGCCGGAGAGGGCATCCGCGATGCGCTTTCCGAAGTCGCTCATGCCGCCGTCTCCTCCAGCCGGTTGATCGAACCCATGTCGTCCCGAACGCTCATCGCTCCGAGTCCCGGAGCACGAGGGCTTCGAAGTGTCCGCGCACCCGCGCCTGCACGCCTTCGCGGTCGCGCTCGAACGCACGCAGCGCTTCGGCGGCCTCCGCCTCGACGTACCCCATCCGCCGCGCGACGGCGGTGCGCGCGGTGTCGCCCACCGGAAGCTGCGCGGTCTGCTGCTCCTCGGCGAGTTGGAGCGCGTGTTCGGCGCGCCGCAGCCAGCGGTAGCCGTCGGCGAGCTCGGCGGTGGCGTCGTCGGGGAGCAGCCCCGCCGAAGACAGCGCCGCGATGGCGTCCAGCACGTTGCCCGTGCGGAGTTCGGGTTGGCGACCGGAGTAGAAGAGCTGCAGCGCCTGGACGGTGAACTCGACGTCGCGAATGCCCCCCGGTGTCT
>JAHEJV010000209.1 GCA_024638705.1 Deltaproteobacteria bacterium
TGCGTCGGCATCGGCGAGCCGGGCTTCGACCACGCCGCCTTCGAGGTGGAGGACTTCGACGCGGTGATGGCCGGCCACGACCATCTCGCGAACGCCGGCTACGAGCACAAGATGGGTGTCGGCCGCCACATCCTCGGCAGCCAGGTGTACGACTACTGGCTCGACCCGTTCGGCAACATGATGGAGCACTTCACCGACGGCGATCTGTTGAACGCCGAGCACGAGATCGGCCACTGGGATCCGGGCACCGCGCTCGGCAGCCAGTGGGGGACGATGGGTGACTGAGCGGGAGTGACGGACTTGGATCAGATCGACACCGATGTCATCGTCGTCGGCTACGGACCGGTCGGCGCTCTCACCGCACTCTTGCTTGCCGAGGAAGGGATGCGCGTGCGCATCCTCGAGCGCAGCCACGACGTCTTCGACATCCCGCGCGCCGTCGGCTTCGACGCGGAGTCGGCGCGCGCACTGCAGCGGATCGGGCAGGGCGACGCCGTCGCAGCGATCCTCCAGCCGCCCCGCGAAGGCGACCGCATCTGCTTCACCGACTCGAAGCGCAACGTGCTCTTCGGCATCGAGATGCCCGACGTCGGCCTGATGGGTTGGCGCGACATGTCCTACTTCGATCAGCCCGAGCTCGAAGCGCTGTTGCGCGATCTCGTCGCGAAGCAGCCGAACATCGAGGTGACCCTCGGCGCGTCGGTGTCGGCGGTGACTTCCGCGGCGGATCACGGCGAAGTGCGCGGCACGCTCGACACGGGCGCGTCGTTCACGTCGCGCGCGGGGTTCGTGATCGGTTGCGACGGTGCGTCGAGCACGGTGCGCGAGCAGATCGGCATCGCGTGGCGGAGCCTCGGCTACGACCAGGACTGGCTCGTGATCGACATCCTCGTGAAGCCGGGCCACGGCCTGCCGATCGAGATGATGCAGGTCTGCGACACGGAGCGTCTCACCACCTACGTGCCGGTGAAGGACCCGAACCGCCGCTGGGAGTTCCAGCTGCTTCCCGGCGAGACGCGCGAGGAGATGCTCGCGCCCGAGCGCATCGAGGCGCTGCTCGACGACTGGATCTCCCCCGAGCACTACACGCTGCGACGCGCGGCGGTCTACCAGTTCCACGCGGCGACGGCCGAGCGCTGGAGCGAGGGGCGCGTCTTCCTGGCCGGGGATGCCGCGCACCAGACGCCGCCCTTCCTGGGGCAGGGCCTCAACTCGGGCTTTCGCGACGCGGTGAATCTCGCCTGGAAGATCCCGCTCGTCGTGAGCGGCGCGTGCGACGCGAGCCTGCTCGACAGCTATGCGGAGGAGCGCGACGCGCACGCCTTCGACCTGGTCTTGCGCGCGATCGCGATCGGCAAGCTGATGGAAACGCTCGCGGCGCGGGAGGCCGGTCGACCGGACCCGCACCCGGAAGGTCCGGGCGACGGCAGCCCGGACATCCCGCCGCTGCGCGACGGCGTGCTGATCGACGCGCAGACGCATCCGGGCTGCGCCGGGCGCCTGATCACCCAGCCGACGGTGCGCGCCGACGGGACGGCGTGTCGCCTCGACGATCTGCTGGGCCGGGGCTTCGCCGTGGTCGCGCGGACGGAGGCGGACGCCCGGGTCGGCGCGAAGGCCGAGGCGTCGTTGCGACGGCTCGATGCCCGCGTGGTGGTGCTCGAGGACGTCGAGGTGATCGACGGGGAGGTCGACCTGCTCTTCGAACAGCACCCCGCGGCGATCGTGCGACCCGACCGCTACGTGTTCGGCGCGGTCGACGACGAATGGAGCCTGGATCGGCTCGTCGGGGAGCTCGGCCGAAAGCTCGCGGTCCGCTAGGCACTGCGCGCCGCGCCCATGGACGCCGCGCTGCCGCGCGTCGTGCGCGCCCGCCCCGCTACTGCGCGTCGTACCAGATCGGCGAGGTCCAGGCGCGCTCCTGGATGAGGGGGGTGTAGAAGGGCTCGGCGTCCGGATCGAGGCAGCACTTGCCGTAGACGTCGCCCTGGGCGCCGCGGTCGTGGGCGGCTTCCGTGGCGGCGGCGGCCTGCGAGGCGCAGTCCTCGGCGAAGGGGTCCACGCCGGCGGCCTGGCATTGCAGCGTCGACCAGCGGCAGGTCGGGTTCTCGAGCACGCGCAGGTAGTAGAAGGCGTCGGCGGTGGCGTCGAAGTCCGGGTCCTGCCACACGGTGCAGAGCTCCTGCGCGCCGGCCCCCTGCGGAGTGCAGGTGTCCCGATCGACCGTGGCGCCGTTGTTCGCATCGCCGGCGACGTCGTAGACCCGCTCGTGCGTGTCGCCGTCCGCGTCCACCCATCCCTTGATGATCTGCGCGCGCTGGAGATCGGTGCCGGGGTGGCCTGCGATGCCCGCGTCCTTGAGTGCGCTCACCAGAAAACGAGGCGCCGTTGCCGTCGGACCCTCGATCGTGCCGCCCATCGGCACGCCCTGGGCGTAGGCGTCGGCGACGCGCTGGTCCGAGGTGCACAGCTCGGGGTGGAGGTCGGCGCCGCCGAAGAAGCGCACCGTCGGGCGCGTGCCGCTGGTGGCGTAGGTCTCCTTGCGCCGCATCCCCGCGAAGATCGCGTCGCGCGAGTTCTCCTCGGCCCACACGACGGCGTGTCCGCCCGGGTTCGAGAAGAAATGGTCCTGCACGTTGCGGTAACCCGCGTCGCGACGACCGAGATGGCCGACGTAGTTGTCCTCTTCTGCCTGGCCGGGCGCCGCGCTGTGGGTGTCGGTGCTGCCGATGAAGCCCATCCGGAACGGGTTGGTGCCCGTCTCGCGGCCGAGGGCGAGGCCGTCCTTGAGCGCGTTGCGCACCATGTTGCGGCGCGCGAACTCGTCGATCGGAACGGGCGCGGCGTCTTCGGTGCGCACCTCGCCGTGCACCGAGCCGAGCATCGAGAGATTGTCGGCGACGACCTGCTCGAAATCGCAGAGCTCGTCCTCGGTGCCGACACCGCGACCGGCGACGCGATCGAATCGACACTCGGAAGCGGCCTTGTGCTGCACCAGCTCGACCAGGGGCTCGAAGGCGAGCCGGTCGGCGGCTTCCTCGGGCGTCTCCGGGTCGCGGAACATCAAGCCGCCCGAAAGGTTCGGGTTATGCGGGATCGCCAGCACGTCGCAGCCCGTGCCCGCCTCGGTGCACTGTTCGCGCAGCTGCTTCCAAAGCTCGGGGAAGTTGTAGGCGCCCGTTTCGTAGGTGGAGATCGGCATGGACGTCACGTTCTCGTTCCGGAAGATCACGTTGCGGTGGAGGTTGTTGCCTTCGGGCGCGTCGGTGTACTCGTAGCCGACGAAGGTGGTGAACTCGCAGGCGGAGGTGCGGTCGTAGTGCGCCTCCGCGGCCTGCTGGATCCGCGACCACACGTCGGCGCCGGCCTCCTCGCAATCGGAGAGTGTGCACGCAAAAGTGTGCGAGCCGCCGTCCGCAGCCGTCACCGACAGCGAGATCCACCAGGTCGCGGCGAGCAGCTGCGTCCACAGTCCGTCGGCGCGCGTCATCGAGCAGTGCGGCCACCAGTAGCCGAGTCGCCATGCGTCCTCGGTGCACACCGAGATCGGCCCGAGGTATTCGGCGTGGTCGGTGAGGCCAGTGAAGTCGAGCGGGCGCTGGATGCGCGCTTCGATCGTCTGCTCGCCGTCCTCGTCGGGGAGGACGATCGTCTCACCCTTCGCGTAACGGTAGGCGGCGTCCGGATCGTTGCGCTGGCTCGAGATGTAGGAGTCGAACGAATAGAGGGTGTGGACGTGGAGGTCGCCGTAGAGGGGCCGGCGCAGAGGCTCGTAGCGCGCGCAGTCCTCGCGTTCTTCGGTGCGCTCGAAGGGAGCGTTGCCGAGTAGCAAGGGGACGCATGCGAGCGCGACGAGGAGGCCGGCGATCTTCATGGCGCGGATGCTCCCACGAGCCCCCGGGAGGGTCAAGGAATGCATCGTGCCGGGATGCGGGTATCTTCTGCCGCCCATCGAAACGCGGTCGAGACACCCGTCGCTCGCCGTGCTGGCAAGGAGAAACGCGATGATCCTCGGAGTCCACCACCCGGCGCTCGCCGTCCCCGACGTGCAGAAGGCCCTCGACTTCTACTGTGGCGTGATCGGCTTCGAGGAAGTCATGTCCGCCGACATCCCGTCCGGCGTCGCGCCGATGGACGAGGCCTTCGGCGTCGACGCGGGCTGCAAGGTGCGCATGATCAAGAAGGGCAACTCCTGCATCGAGCTGTTCGAGTTCAACTCCCAGGACGCCGGCGACCCGAAGCGTCCCGTGAACCAGACCGGCATCACCCACTTCGCCCTCGCCAGCGACGACGTCGCCGCCGACTACGAGCTCCTCGAGAAGAACGGCGTCGTCTTCAACACCCCGCTCTTCGGCGCCGCGCCCGCGCGCTTCGCCTACGGCCGCGACCCTTTCGGCAACGTGATCGAGCTGCTCGAGCACGCACCCGAGGCGCCGAGCGGGCTCAAGTTCGACGTCTAGCGCGACGTGTCCCGGGCCCCTCCGGAAGGAGGCGCCTCAGACCTTCATGAAGTCGGGCGTGTTGAAGGTCCAGCTCTTCTCTTCGGAGCGCGTCTGGATGCGCCAACCCGCGTCGGTGCGGACGTACTCGTCGATGTACCAGAGCCCGAACATCATCACCTGACGGCCCTTGCCGCCAGGCAGATCCATCTCCTGGGGGTTGAAGCACATCACCCGCCCCGTCGCCGTGTCGCCGTCGACCCGGATCTGGAGGTTCGCGTTCGAGTGCTGGGTGTGCGGAAACATCGGCATCGCCTTCTTCAAGAAGGCGATCGTCTCCGGCAGATCCCCCACCGAACCCCCGAACGCGCTGTAGTCGATGTGCGCGTCGGGCGTGAACACGTTCTCCAACTCGTCGAACCGTTTCCCATCGATCAGCTCGGCATAGTGGAAGAGCAGATCCTGGATCTCGAAACGATCCGACATCTCCTGCAGCGAAAGCGTCATCTACCAATCTCCCAAATGTGGATCGGGATACGATAACCCGACTGGAGACGAACGGAGCGCGGACGCGAGACGACGTCCACCGGCGGCTCAGTCCCGCGCGGACGCCCGCTTTCGCGCGGTCCGCGTGGTGGGCTTCGCATAACGTGCGGCCGCTTTCGCGAGCTCCGCCGCGACCTCGCGGCGCAGCGATGCGGGCTCGAGCACCTCCGCGCCGTCTCCGAAGGACAGGATCCAGGTGCGCAGGTCGGCGGTGCCGCCCACTTCCATCGTGAGCTCGATGCGTCCGCCCGGGCGCTTCGCGATCTCCTGGCTCGGGTGCCACGTGCGCTCGGCGACGTAGTCGGCCCAGCGCTTGTCGAAGCGGATCCGCACGGTCGTCGCGGGCTCGGCGATCACGCCGAAGGAAGAGCCGATGTAGGCCTCGAAGTCGAAGTCGTCGGCGACGCGGAACGGTTCGCCCGTCGATTCGATCTCGCGGATGCGGTCGACCGCGAAGGTGCGCAGCTCGCCCGACTTGTGGTCGTGACCGACGACGTAGAGCCCGCCGCTGCGATACCAGACGCGGTAGGGGTCGAGCACGCGCTGTGACACGGAGCCCGTGCGCCCGGTGCGATAGCGCATCTTCACGCTCTTCTCGGCGATCACCGCCTCGTTCAGCGTGCGGATCGTCTCGCGCAGGTGCGCATAGCTCTTGTGTGGACCCGGCAGGACGCGGAACGAGTCGCCCAGTCGCTCGAGATATTCCCCCAGCTCGGGCCCGAGGCCGGCGCGGATCTTCGCCAGCGCCGAGCGGATCGAGTCGTGGAAGACCGTCCCCTCGAGCACGCGCAGCAGGTCCTCGCCGAAGGCGAGTGCGAGCACCTCGTCGGGCGTGAACGGGACGTCGCCGAGGCGGAAGGTCTCGAGGAAGCGGTAGTGGGTGCGGCCGTCGCGCTTCTCGGAGACCACCGGGAAGCCCGCGAGCATCAGCGCGTCGAGGTCGCGGTAGACGGTGCGCTTCACCACCTCGAGGTCGTCGGCGAGGTCGTCGAGCGACACGCCGGCGCGACTCTTCGCGAGCCGCTGGATCATCTGCCACTGCCGTGCGAGCTGTTCGCCCCTCACGGTTCAGACTCGTTGCCCGGGTTCGGGCTCGAAAACTCTCGCCTTGTCTGCCATCGAGGCCACCTTTCGACTTCGCTCGCTTGCTTCAATCTTCGAAGAATCGCACCAGCGCATCTTCCTGCGCGGCCGCGTCGCGGTAACCGAGGTCGGTGAGGGGGGCGAGGAAGTCGCCGTCGAAGAGGAGATAGGAGAAGAGGTCGGACTCGGCGCTGGGGTCGCCCCGTTCCAGGTTGCGCATCGCGAGGCGGAAGAAGGGGGAGCGCATCGCGGCCTGCGGGATCGTCGGCAGCACTTCGGCGGCCATCGCCCCGAGGTCGGCGGAGGGACGGATCACGAGGTCGTGGATGACCCGGAACTTCTCGCCGCGCTGCATGTCCGACACCTCGTTTAGGCGTGCGGCGAACTCCGGGCCGAAGGCGCGCTCGCCGTCGCGGATCATGTCGTTCATCACGCGCATGCGGGCGAGGTCGGTGTCGAGGTGGTCGAGGAGCATCGAGTTGAGGATCTTGCCGAACATGTAGAAGGGGCTCGCGTAGTCCTCGACGCGGTGGCGCGCGAGCGTCTGGGCGTGCGCGTGGCGCGCGTGGGGTCGCAGCGCGACGACGAGAACGCGGTCGGCGCCGAGGCGCCGCGCCGGTGAGAGCGGCGTGTTGAGGCGCAGCCCACCGTCGGCGTAGTAGGTGCTGTTGATGCGCACCGCCGGGAAGAGCAGCGGGATCGCCGCGCTCGCCAGCGCGTGGGTCGGACGCAGATGGGTGATGCGCGGGACGACCGACGGGTCGCGCGTCCAGCCGGGCAGTGCGCGATCGCCGGATTCGAGGAACACCACCACGCGCCCCGTCGCGATCTCCGTCGCCGCGACGCACACCGCCTGCACGTGTCCGGCGTTGACGTTGCTGCGGATGCGTCGCCATGGCACCGCGCGCACGACCATGCGCTCGAGCGGCTGGGTGTTGAGCATCCCGTAGATTCGATCGGGCGCGTTGCCCGCGCCGAACTCGTCGCGCTTGCGACGCAGGCCGAGGGCGCGGCGCGCCAGACCGAAGAGATCGCGGCGGCTGAAGGGCAACACCTCCTCGAGGCGCATCTTCCGCCAGAAGTCGACGAGCTGGAGCCCGCGACTCGGCCCCTGCTGGTGCGTCCCCGCCATGTAGCAGGCGTGGATCGCGCCGACCGACGTCCCGCACAGGATGTCGAAGTTGATCTCGTGCCCGACGCGCTTCGGAAGCTCCTCGACGAGGTAGCGCACCACGCCTGCTTCGTAGGCGCCACGGGCGCCGCCACCGGAAAAGACCAGGGCGCGACGCGGCGGGCGTGAAGCGGAAGCCATTCGCCTTTCGGCCGCTGCTATCCGACGCGCTCGACGTAGGCGTTGGTGCGCGTGTCGACCCGGATCTTCTCGCCTTCCTTGATGAAGAGCGGCACCTGGATGACGGCGCCCGACTCGAGCGTGGCGGGCTTCGTCGCGCCGGACGCGGTGTCGCCCTTCACGCCCGGGTCGCACTGGGAGACACAGGCTTCGATGAAGGCGGGCAGCTCGATGCTGATCGGCTTTCCCTGCCAGAACACGACGTCCACCTCGATGTTCTCGAGCAGGTACTTGCGGTCGTCCCCGATCTGCTCGGCGGTGAACGGGATCTGGTCGTAGCTTTCCTGGTCCATGAAGATGAGCTGCTCCCCGTCCTGATAGAGGTACTGCATCTTCTTGTCCTCGACGTCGGCCTCGTCGACCTTTTCGCCCGAGCGGAACGTCTTTTCGAGCACGCGACCGGTTCGGAGATTCTTGATCTTCGTCCGCACGAAGGCGCCACCCTTGCCGGGCTTCACGTGTTGGAAGTAGGTCATCACATACGGCTCGCCGTCGATCACGACCTTGAGTCCGTTGCGAAAATTCGAGGTATCGACCGCCATCAAAGCTCCTTCGGGGGTCGCGAAGTCTAGCGGCATCCCGACGCCCCTGCTGGAGCCGGAGAGGTCAGGCGGGCGGTGCAGAAGCCGCCGTTTCGAGCCGCAGGGTGCCGTCGCCGGCGCGCGCGAGCCCGATGCGGTCGCCGGGACGGAAGCCGAGCTCGGCCTCGGCGCGACGCGTATCGAGGGTGAAGCCGAAGCGCTGCGCGTCGCTCGCGGCGATCGCCCGACGGCCGCGGCCGAGGAAGCGCGCGCCGGTCGCGGCCCATCCGATCAGGGGATGGGGCAGCGGCCAGGTGCGATGGCCGGTCCAGCGGGCGAGCACCGAGAGCGGCACGGCCTCGCGTCCGGCGA
>JAHEJV010000210.1 GCA_024638705.1 Deltaproteobacteria bacterium
CTGTCGCGAGATCGGCGTGCGGACGGTGGTGGTCGCGCTGCCCGACTGGCTGCCTCCCGAGCCCGCCGACCGCGTGGAGCAGCTCGGCGTGGCCGACGTCTGCGTGGCCTACGGCCCGTCCCCGACCGGGTCGCCGACTTCGAGCGCGAAGCGGTCGGCGAACTGGACGTTGTCCTCGGGGTCGTTGTCGAAGAGCTGGACGAGCAGCCAGTCGGGGGCGAAACGCTCCGTCACGAAGCGCGCCTGGGGAACGAACCAGAGCGGGCAGCCGCCGTTCTTCGCGGCGTTCACCACCTCGATGCCGGAGGTCGCCTCGAAGCGCGCGCCGAAGGTGTCTTCGAACGACACGCCCCAGCCCGCCCCGAACGAGTCGCCGAGCAGGGCGACGCGCGCGACGCCCGGGGTCCGCGCTTCGTCGCGGTCTTCGCGATCGCGGTGTCCGAAGCGGTTGATCCGGTAGCCGACGCGGAACTCCGACGTCAGGAGGTCGGCGCGCCCGTGCGGTTCATAGGGCGTGAAGACGCCGCCGGAGCGGATCTGTCGCTCGAGGTACACGTCGTCGACGACGCTGCGGGCGGCTCCCTCCGCGAGCGCGAAAGCGAAGACCAACGACGCGAGGAGGAGGGCCCAGCGCAATCCGGGCTCAGCGCGGTGCGGCGGGTGCGGTCGTTGCGGCGAGGATCGCAATCACCCCGTCGAGCGTATCGCGCTCGCCGGGAGAAGCGACGGCTTCGGTCAGCTCGTTCGTGCCGCTCGCGGCGGGGACCGGCCTGGCGAGCGATGCGAGCTTCGCGTGGAAGCGCCCACGCGGCGCGGCGAAGTCGCGCGCCGGCCGTCCGGTGTGATCATCCGGGTGCGGACCATGCAGCGCGCGATCGGTACGTTGCAATATCCGTGAACTACCTCCGGGAAGACGACACGGTGTACGCCGCCGCGCACGGACGCTGGTGGCGTGAGGTCGCGGGCGAAGGCGGTCGCGTGGAGGTGTGGATCCGGGGTGAGGTCTTTTCAGGGCATGGGCAGGCCGTCGAAGACGATCCCGAGCGGGTGAAGCAGGTGTTCGATCGCCTGCGTCCGGATGCGATCGAAGGCTTCGGCACCCTCGTCGAAATCACGCTCGGCGAGCGTTTCGTGGATCCGGGAGCAGGTCTACACGTTCCGGGGTCGCCCTGGGGCTTCCCATCCGGCCCCTTGCGCTGTCGGCCCAGTGGCGCAACTGTCTGCCCCGCCGGATCGTCGACCCAGCGCATTTGCGCTCGCGCTCGATCCTTCCCAGCCCCCGAAAGGAACGTTTCATGCGTGTTCGCAATCCCGTTGCCCTGTCGATCCTCTTCTTCTCGCTCGCGTGCGCGTCGCCGCCGCCGGTGGCGCCGGTCTCCGTCGGCCCGCTGCAGCCCACCGCGGGCGAGCGGGTCGTCGTCGATCAGTCGATCCTGATCGTCGACTCGTCGGCGTCGGTTCCCTTCGCGAAGAACAAGGCGATCGCGCAGTCGCTCGTCTCGTCGATGCCCGAGGGCGGCTACGAGGCCGGATCGATCGCCTACGGCGGCTTTCGGCGCGAAACCCATGGCCTCTCGTCCCTCGACCGCGCGGCGCTCAGCTCGCACGCTCAGAGCCTCACGCACCTCCGCCAGGGGTCGCCGCTCTACTCCGCGCTCGCCGAGGCGGGTGAGGATCTCGAAGGCAAGAGCGGTCGCGCGGCGATCACGGTCGTGAGTGACGGGCTCCCGACGGACATCGGCGGTCGCGACGTTCCCGACCAGCGCACGATCGATGCGGCGCGCGCCCTCGCCGAGGGCCATGACGGGACGCTCTGCCTCTACACGATCCAGGTCGGCTCCGACCCGGCGGGTGCCGCGCTGCTCCAGCAGCTCGCGAAGACGACCGGGTGCGGCTCGTCGCGCACCGCGAGCTCGCTCGCCTCGGCCGCCGACTATCACGGCTTCCAGCGCGAGGTGTATCTCGGCGCGGCGCCGGTCGCGAAGGCGGTGCCCGGCGATCGCGATGGCGACGGCGTGCTCGACCGGGACGACAAGTGCCCGCGCACGCCGAGGGGCGCGAAGGTCGACAGCCGCGGCTGCTGGGTGATCCAGGGGCTGAACTTCGCGACCAACAGCGCGGAGATCGAGGCGGCCTCGAAGGCGCGGCTCGACCGCGAGGTCCTTCCCGTGCTCAAGGCGAATGCTGGCGTCCGGGTCCGCATCGACGGTCACACGGACTCCCGCGGCGCGGCGGCGTACAACCAGAGCCTCTCCGAGCGGCGAGCAGAATCGGTCCGCGCATACTTCGTGTCGAACGGCATCGACGCCGGTCGCCTCGAGGCGCGCGGCTTCGGTGAGACGAAGCCGATCGCTCCGAACGACACGCGCGAGAACCTTCGCAAGAACCGGCGCACCGAGCTGACCCCGATCGGCGAGTAGCGGCAACGTGCCCGTTCGGGTCGGACGGCGGCTGCGAGGCGCGCTGGCGGTGGGGGTGTGCCTCGCGTCGGTGGGCTGCGCCGAGCTCGGCATCGATCCCGCGATGGTCGAGGCGGTGCTCGGGGCCGTGGAGACCGACGACACGGTCGTGTCGGGGGTTCGCGAGGCGCTGCGGATCGGGGCCGAGCGAGGGGTTGCGCGGACCGGCCGACCCGGTGGCTTCCTCGACAACCCCATCGTCCGCATCGGGCTGCCTCCGGAGCTGCGCGACATCGGCAAGGCGCTTCGCGCAGTCGGCTTCGACGGCACGGTCGACGAGATCGAGCTGGCGATGAACCGCGCGGCCGAGCAGGCGTCGGGGGAGGCGGCGGAGCTCCTGGTCGGCGCGGTGCAGAAGCTGACGATTCGCGACGCGCAGGCGATCGTCGATGGGCCGGAGGACGCGGCGACGCGCTATTTCCGGGCGAGCAGCGAGGACGCGCTGCGCGCGCGCTTCACCCCGATCGTCGAGGAGGCGATGCAGCGCGTGGGCCTCTACCGCGCCTACGACGAGTTGCGCGATCGACACCGGTTGTTGTCGTTGTTCGGGGATCCGACGGTCGACCTGAATCGCTACGTGACCGACCAGACGCTCGAAGGGTTGTTCACCGTGCTGCGTGAGGAAGAGCAGCGGATCCGGGAAGACCCGGCGGCGCGCACGACCGAGCTACTGCGCGAGGTGTTCGGCGGCGTCTGAGTCCGGCGCCGGGCGCCAGAAGCGCAGGCACTGCGCCGTGCACGCGAGGGTCACGACGAGCTGGATCGGGGGCCATGCCCGGTGCCAGGGTTCTCCTGTCGCCGGCTCTGCGACACCCGCGAGCGTCTCGCAGAGCGCCGCACCTTCGATGCCGGCACGCATCGTCCACGCGACCCAGGCGCCGTAGAGCAGCAACGGGATCAGCGGAACGGAGATCCAGCGCAGCCACTCCCGCCAGGGCAGACCCAGCGGGAGCAGGGCGGCGGCCGCGGCGCCGAGCCCAGCGAAGAGCAGGGTCGTGCGCCAGAGCGCGGGCGAGCAATCCGCCTGCGGAACGACCGCGAGCAGGATGGCGTGCGAGTAGGCGAGGATCCAGCTCACGAGCGCACAGCCGAGACGAAGGAAGAGTCCCGCCACGCGGGCAGCATAACGCCTGCCGCCGCGGCCTGGGTTCGTTCGACCTCACCCGTCCCGGAAGACGACCGCGGAGCCGCGCGATTCTGGTAGAGTGCGCCTCCCGCTCGAGGGACCAAGGAGGGATGCTTCGTGGGAATGCTCCAGGAGTTCAAGGAATTCGCGGTCAAGGGCAACGTGGTCGACATGGCGGTCGGCATCGTCATCGGCGGCGCGTTCGGCAAGATCGTCACGTCGTTCACCAACGACGTCCTGCTGCCGCCGATCGGTCTCGCCACCGGCGGCGTCGACTTCTCGAACCTCGCGCTCACGCTCCAGGAGGCCACCGAGGCCACCGAAGCCGTTACCGTCAAGTACGGCGTCTTCATCAACACCGTGATCGACTTCACGATCATCGCGTTCGCGATCTTCCTCGTCGTGAAGGCGTTGAACGCGGCGAAGAAGCAGGAAGAAGAGGCGCCGGCGAAGCCGCCCGCGCCGTCGAAGGAAGAGGTGCTGCTCACCGAGATCCGGGACGCGCTGCGCCGCTAGGCGGGAGCGAGCGTGCGCTGGAAGCGGCGGGGTCGGAGCCGGAATCTCGAGGATCGGCGCGGGGCGGGCTCCGCGCCGCGCCGCCGGATTCCGATGCGTCTCCCGCTGCCCTCCGGGCGCGGCGGCAGGATGAGCCTCGGTAGCGTCGTCGCGATCGTCGCGGTGATGTGGTTCCTCGGCGTCGATCCGATGACGCTGCTGGCCGGCGGCGGCAACCAGGTGGGAATCGATCCGGGCGTGTTGCTCGGTGGCGAGGAAGGCCGTCCGACCGGCGAGCCCTTCCGCGCGACGCCGGAAGAAGAGCAGCTCGTCGACTTCGTCTCGTTCGTTCTCGACGACACCCAGAACATCTGGGCCCGGCTGCTCCCCGGCTATCGCGAGGCCACGCTCGTGCTGTTCCGCGGGGCGACGCGTTCGGCGTGCGGCACCGGTCAGAGCGAGATGGGCCCTTTCTATTGTCCCGGCGATCGGAAGGTCTACATCGACCTCTCGTTCTACGGCGATCTGCGTCGGCGCTTCGGGGCGCCCGGCGATTTCGCCCAGGCCTACGTGCTCGCCCACGAGATCGGGCATCACGTGCAGAACCTGACCGGCATCGAGGGACGCATGCGTAACGCGCAGCGCTCCGACCCGCGCGGTGCGAACGCGCTCTCGGTGCGCATGGAGCTGCAGGCTGATTGCTTCGCGGGCGTGTGGGGCCATCACGCGGAGCGACGCGACATCCTCGAGCCCGGCGACGTCGAGGAGGGCCTGCGCGCGGCGGCAGCGATCGGCGACGATCGGCTCCAGCAGCAGGCCGGGCAGGGCGTGCACCCCGAGTCGTTCACCCACGGCTCGTCGGCGCAGCGGGTCGAGTGGCTGCGACGCGGCCTCGAGTCGGGCGACCCGGACGCCTGCGACACATTCGCGGGCTGAGTCAGCCCCGGAGTCAGCGGATGGCGACCGGGTTCACCACCATCTGCACCGCGCCCACGAAGCGCGGCTGACCCAGCACGAAGAGGAACGGTGCCGTGCCGTCGCGGACGAGCTCCGCGGTGTCGGTGTTCTCCAGGATATAGATCCCGTTCTTCGCGAGCAGCGTCTGGTGCACGGGGAAGAGCAGCTCGGGTTTCGGGTTCGGGAACACCTCGACGCCCCAGGTATCCGCGCCGACCGCGACGACGCCCTGCTCGGCGAGCCAGACGGCGCCGTCGACGTCGATGCCGGGCTCGCCGGCGAGGAACGACTCCGCGTCGTTGCTCGCCATCACCTGCCAACCGGTGTGGACCAGGACGACGTCGCCGCGCGCGATCGGCGTGCCCTGTTTCTCCGCGACCGCCGCGAGCTCGTCGGCCGAGATGACGTCGCCGGCCGCGAGACGGGCGACGCCGCGATGACCGGCGACGTCGAGCACGACGCCGCGGGTCACGATCGGTGGCAGCGTATGGGTCGCGAACTTCGTCACGCCGGTCGGTTGGAAGAGATCCTGGGCGCGCGTTCCGTTGTAGTAGACGTGGTCGATGCCGAGGTGGGCGAGTCCGTCGAGCTGGGTGCCGATGCCGAGGTAGGTGAGCATCCAGTCGTCGTGGGCGGTCGCGCGATTCGCACCGAGCGTCTCGCCAGTGCCGTCGCCGTGAGCGACGGCGTAGAGCTCGAAGCTCCGCGAGCCGAAGGCGGGCGTGTCGCGTCCGGTCTCGACACCGAGCGCGTAGGTCTTGCCTGTCTTCACGAGCTGCGCCGCGGCCACGACGCCCTCGGGCGAGAGCTCGTTGATCGCGCCGAGCGTGTCGTCGGCGCCGTATCTCGAGGGGTGCCAGGCGTCGTCGCTGGCCTGTGCGACGAAAGAAGGCGCGATGAGCAGGAAAGCGAGTGACGGAACGAGAAGACGGCGCATTGGAGTCTCCGGTATCGAGATGCAGAAGACGCTAGAGGGAATCGTACGCCCGTGGCCAGAATTCGACAGGTCGGGGTGAATTCGCCGCGAACGATTCGCGGTGATTCGATGGTGCCTCATCGCGGCGCATGGGTATAGTTTCGTCTCGCCAGATCCAGGGGGTTGAGGATGGTTGGTTTCTGCCGTGCTGCGCGCGAAGCGCGACCGGTTCTCGTGTGGATGCTCGCAATCGCCGTGGTCTTGGGCGCACCGCTGCGAGCGGCGGCCGAAGACACCGTGACGGTGAAAGGCGACACGCTGCGAGGTCGCGTCGCCGACGTGACCTCGGACGGCGTCGAGTTCGAGCCGATCCACGGCGCGGGGGCGATCGCGATCCCTTGGACCGACCTCGAGGGGATCGAGACCGAGGAGTCGCTCACCGTCATGTACGGCGACGACGGCGAGAGCGCCGGACGCATCGTCGGCGTTCGCGACGGACGGCTGCTGCTCGCGAGCGGCGACGGGTCGTCCGAGGCGATCGCGACGGGCGAGCTCTTCCACGCCTATCCCGCCGACTTCGGCGATTCCGTGATGGATCGCCTGCGCAGCCAGTTCCGCTACTGGAACGCGGCGTTCGACGCCGGCGCGGCCTACACCGACAGCACCATCGACCGGGCCTCGGGCTTCGCGGCGCTTCGCATCACCCGGGCGCACGGTCCGACGCGCTTCCTGATCGAAGGGGACGCCCGATACACCAACGAGAAGGAGAAGGGCGAGAGGCGCAGCGTCACCGAGAACCGGATCTTCGGCTTCACCCGCGGTGAGTACGATGTCACCGAACGCCTCTACTCCTACGCTTCGGTCCGCGCGACGCACGACACGGTGCAGAACCTCTCCCTGCGCTTCGAGCCGCGCGGCGGTGGCGGTGTCCACGTCGTCAAGAGCCAGGACTTCAACTTCTCCACCGACGTCGGTCTCGCCTGGATCTACGAGGACTACTACGGCGACGAGTTCATCGTGGGCAACAGCGGGCCGGAGCGCGGGCGTGGAAGCGAGAACCACTGGGCTGTCGCGTTCGGCGCCCAGGCCGATGCGAAGCTGCCCTACGGAACGCTCTGGCGGGCTCGCGCCGAATACCTGCCCGCGGTCGACGACTGGGAGAAGAACTATCTGGCGCGCTTCGAGACGGCGCTCGATTTCCCGCTGCTCGAGTGGCTCGCCTTCACCGTGGCGCTGCGCGACGAGTACGACAACACCCCGGCCGAGGGGACCGAGCGCAACACGCTCACCACCACGGCCGCGCTGTCGTTCCGCTTCATTCCCTGATCCGAAGGACTCCTCCGGATTCTGGGACCTCCGTCACGTTTCTGGAGAACGGGCCGGCCGAACCCTTCCGGGTGATCGCGGGAATGCCGCGGTTCGCCAGGAGGTTCCGATGCGGGAGCGGGGCGGTTTCGACCGATACGTTGCCAGCCTGATCGTCGTGTCGGGAGACGCGGAGGGCGAGGAGCACCGCGTCGAGCGGCCGCGCTGGCTTCTGGGGCAGGGTCCGGATGTGGACGCGGCGTTCGAGGATTCGGCGATGGCGCCGAAGCACACGGCGATCGAGTTCGAGGCCGGACGTTTCCGACTCAGCGATCTCGCGGGCGGCGCGGGCACCCGGGTGAACGGGGCGCCGGTCGAGGGCTGCGACCTGCACCACGGCGACCGGATCGAGATCGGGTCGCACGTGTTCCAGATCCTGATCGAGCGCGTGGACGCCGTCCCGGCGTTCGGCGCGATGACCTCGCTCTAGGACAGCGGGATCAGCGGGCGGCGAGCGCGGCGTCGCGCTGCGCCCGCCAGGACTCGAAGTCGACGCGCTTCGCCTGCACGATGAAGCGCTCCGGCGCATCGCCCACGTAGTAGAACGGGTAACAGGTGACGAGCGTGAGCGTCGGCTCGGATGTCTGCTCCAGCACCTCGACCTGGCTCGGCGCCACGACGAGCGTCTTCTCGATGCGATAGCGGGCGACTCCGTCGAGTGTGGTGAGCTTGATCTCGTCTCCGGCCTCGACGTGCCGCAGACCGCGGAAGAATCCGTCGCGGTGGCCCGCGATGCCGAGGTTGCCGCTCTCTCCGACGCGGGCCGTGCCGGCGATCCGTCCGACGGCGCGGTCGAGGGTCGTCTCGTCGGTGCCCTCGAGCACCATCACCGACACGTCGGCGGTGGGGATCTCGATCCGGCCGAGCGCGTCGACCGGTTGCGAGAGGCTCTCTTCGTAGCGGGCCACCCGCGCGGACGACCACTCGGAGTGGTCGTGGGCCTCGCGATGGATCTGCGCGGCGCGCTCCCGGAGCGCG
>JAHEJV010000211.1 GCA_024638705.1 Deltaproteobacteria bacterium
ACCCCCTGCTGTGGACCTATTTGATACCGGCCACGCTGGAGGGCAAGGCGACGCACAACGTGCAGAACGCGATGTTCGCGGCCGCGTTGGCGTACAGCCTGGGCAAGTCCCTGGACGACATCCGCCATGGCCTGAGAACTTTCGATACCACCTTCTTCCAGGCGCCGGGCCGCATGAACATCTATGCAGAGCACCCGTTCAAGGTCATCCTCGATTACGGCCACAACCCCGCCGCCATGCGGGCAGTGTGCCAACTGGTGGACCGCCTTGAGGTGGCCGGCCGCCGCATCGGGGTGCTCAGCGCCCCGGGTGATCGCCGGGATGAAGACATACTCGCCATCGCCGACGAATCGGCCGGCCATTTTGACCAGTTCATTTGCAAGGCAGATGCCAACCGGCGCGGGCGCGGGCCCGACGAGGTTCCCCGCATGATCCAGGCGAGACTCGAGGAGCGCGGGGTGGACAGCGGTGCGATCCAGGTCATTCCGGGCGAGGCGGAAGCGGTCACAACTGCGCTTGAAATGGCCGCCGAGGGCGACCTGGTCGTCATATTCGGTGATGACATCACGCGCTGCTGGAAGCAGGTGATCAATTTTGACGCCAGCGGCGCCCCGGTTGCTGCGGACCTCGCGGTTGGCCCTCGATTGGAAGCGGGGTCGATTCAGGTCGAGGTCCAGCCGGTGGAGGATGGGGAGCCCGGCGCACCGGCCAGAGCCACCGGCCGGGGCGCGACGTGGATCTCGACGCTCAGCGTCGCCCGTCCTCGGCGTGCGCGCGGACGATCTCGATGGCGCGGGCGGGCCAGTCCACCGTCGCACCTACGGCGCCGATTCGGAGCAGCCAAAGCAGATCCGCCTCGTCCCGCACGCCCCAACCGCGCAGCGTGACGCCGCGGTCGGCGGCCCGCGCGATGCAGCGGGGCGTCACGTCCTGCGCGCGCACGGCCACCTGGCTGAAGCCCGCCTCGGCGGCGGCGTCGATCCAGTAGTCCTGGATCGCTTCGATCGACTTCCCGTGGAGGTGCGGCCTGAACTCGGCGCTGCGAACGGCATCGTGTGCATCGCGAAGCAGGAAGCAGATCGGCCGTTCGGGCGCGACCTTCTGCACGGCGAGCAGCGGCTTCATCGAGAAGGACGTGATCGTGACGCGACTCTCGAGTCCGTGAGCGTCGACCGCCTGCAGCAGACGCAGGGGGAGCAGGGGATTCGAGTCCTTGATCTCGATGTGGTAGCGGACGCGATCGCCCAACGTCTCGAGCACCTCGTCGAGCGTCGCCAGGCAGGTCCCTGCAAAGCGCCTCTGTGCGTGGGGTCGGGTGACGTCGAACCAGCGTCCGATGTCGGTGCGTCGAAGCGCTGACGCGTCGTAGTGGCTGAAGCGCCCCCGAAGGCCCGTCTTGCGGTCGAGCGCGTCGTCGTGGAAGACCATGATCTCGAGATCGCTCGAGAAGCGCACGTCCAGCTCCACCTCGCTCGCTCCCTGCTCGAGGGCGAGACGAAAGGCAGGCAGCGTGTTCTCGGGTGCTTCGGCCGACGCGCCGCGGTGGGCGATGACCCGGAAGGCGGAGTCCATCGCCGCCGGAGGGTATCAGAGGCCTCGCCGCGGCCAGCCGTGCTCAAGCCGCGAGCGAACCGAGCTCGCTCGGCGCCACCCAGGCCGCCTCGACGTCCAGCGAGGGGTCGCAGGCCTCGAGGCGCGTTCCGAGCGTCGAGACGGCGCGCTCCCACGTGGATTCGCTCATGGACTCGATGGCTCGCGCGAACTCCCGGGCCCGCTCGCCGCCCGATCCGGTCCGGCGATGCAGCGCCACGGCGCTGCGTAGCATCGGGAGGTACGGCGCGAGAGCGACCGTGGTCGATGCCTCCTCGCTGTCGATCCAGGCGATGGGGACGCTGCGGATCGAGCGGCGCCGCTGCTGCTCGGCGCACACCAGCAGCTCGAGATCGAAGGCAAAGTCGCGGACTTGGGCCCAGCTCAGCAATCGCGCCGCCGTCGTTCCGTGCATCGCCTTGAAGCCGCACTGAGTATCCGCCACATAGCGGATCTCCGGCAGCAGCTGCTTCCAGAGATAGATGAACAGCCGACCGCGGGCGCTTCGCGCATCGCTCTTGACGACGACCGAGGTCGGTGCGCGGCGGCTTCCCACGGCAAGCAGGACCCCCGGCCGATCGAGTGCGTCGACCAGCAGGCCCGTCTGGCCGAGATGCGTGGAGAGGTCCGCGTCGGTGAACAGCGCGATCTGCCCGGCTCGACGCTCGCGGGTCGCCTCGTAGAGACCGAGCTGGATGGCTCCCCCCTTGCGGCTGTCGTCCGTGGACGTCATCGAGCGCGCCATCGGATGGCCGGCCTCGATCGCGTCCGCGAGGAAGAGCACCCGAGCGGAGGCCCGCGGATGACGCTCGGCCAGGATCTCGCGCGCGAGCTCTCCGCTGCCGTGTGGACACCCGTCGTCGACGATCCAGAGATCGGTTCGCGCGCCGGGAAGGGCCTCGACGAGCCAGTCGAGCTGACGCAGCTTGCGATCGAGAAAGCCCTCACCGAGCGGATGCTCCGAGGGGCGAAGCATGCGCTCGTGCTCGCCGTAGACGGCGAACACCACCGACAGGTCGAGCCGCTGCTCCCGCAGGCGGAGGAGGGCCTTCGAGCGTGCGAGCTTGACGACCACCTGAGCGCCCAGAGGCCAGGCGGCGGGATCCGAAGCCAGCAGCCACTCGAGCTGCTGGAGACCCGCGATCGAGTCGCTCCGCTCGAGCAGAGCGTCGGCCGCGGCGAGCAGCGTCTCCAGACAGGCCTCGTCGCGCAGGTCGAGTCCGGAGGGCATGCGCGAGAACAGCCGATCGGCCTGCGCAAGGCCGTCGCGTGTGTTAGTGGCCAAGCTTGCGTCCTCCCACCAGGCGCTTTCGCGTGCGTGCTGGAGTGCAGTGCATATTGCGGACCAGCCCGCGTGCCGCCCGCAGCGCGCTTCTCACGGTCGCGGCGCACCCGGAGAGCCCGATTCCTGGTCGGGGCCTGCCTCCATCGCAGACAGCGTGGCGTCGCGGCCGTCCGAACTGGGCCGAAGACGACACGCCATGTCGTCTGGGCGCGCTGGATCCGCCCCACTGGGGCGGCGCGGATTCGAGCCGTGCTGCCTGCTTCGTGAGCAGGTTGCCTCGAAGCGGAGCGCGGCGGATGTGCGATTGGACCGTGGATGGCCCGAATCGGAATCAATCAGCGCAGACCGGCCGGCACGATGCTTGAATTCGCACCTTCTCGGAGGTGACCGAATGATCGACGCAGTGGAGACCCGAAGTCCGGCGGAAGCCGAAACGCATTCGATCCAATCGGATCACAGGGCGCTCGGCGCCGCCGCAGAGCGTCTGGAGCTGCTGCTAGGCGCGTGCGCAGAGGGCGGAGCCGCCGCGTCGTCGGAGGTGCGAGTCCTGCTCGAGGAGTTCCGCCGCCTGCTGGAGGCGCACCTGAGCGCGGAAGAACGCAGTGGAGTGCTTAAGCGCGCCGCTGTCGCCGAGCCGCGCTTCGCGCGGCGCATCGTGCAGCTCATGCGCGAGCACTACGAGCTTCGACGGCGCGTCGGTGCACTCGCCGCGGGTCCCCAGGGTGAGAGCTGGGTGGGCTTCCGCGCCCGGTTCATCGAGTTCCGCGGCGTGCTCGACCTGCACGAGCAGGCGGAGAACGACATCCTGCAGCGCACCTACTTCGAGGACCTCGGCGGGAGGGGCTGACACCCTGGCTCTCCGCGAGGAGGAGCGCAGCCGCGCGCTGCAGCGTACGGATCGCGTCGAAGCCCGCAGCCACGACGCCTGCGGCATCCGGGGTGGGCTCACGCTCGAGGCCTGGGGCGAGCTGGACGGAAATTTCAGACTCGCGACCGCGATACGAGGGGAAACTCGATTCGCCCAGATTGGATTCGAATCGCCAGTAGCCTGCCTGCGACCCGGCGCCGTGGGGAAGCCGTGGGGATGAGGATCTCGAGCCCCGTTCTCGGCACCAGAACATCCTTCCCGCATCACAGGTACTTGGAGCCGCCGATGCCCGTCAGCAGTCGGGCGAGGATGTCTGCGCCGGTGATGATCCGTGGAGCATCGATCCAGATCAGCACGACGTCGTTCTCGATGACGTCACTGCTGTCATCGTTCTCGCTCTTCAACTGCCGGATCACATCGCCAAGGGTCGTGTCGCGGCTACGCACGAGGATGGGGCGGTGACAGTGATCGTAGGGATTGAATTCTCCACTACCGAATAGAGCGGCACGGGTGAAGTCGTTCACGTTCAGTGCAAGCCGAGGTTCCCCGTCGGGATCCATGATGATGACCCAACGCTTGCCCGACTCATTGATCTTCTTCAGCAGCGGATCGTCCGCGCTGGCCGAGACCTCAGGGAAGCGGGGAAGATCCAGCTCCACCGGCAGCTCGATGAGCGAATCCTCGCCGAGCTTTTCGCCTTCCTGCAGTGTGGAGAGATCGTCGATATCGAGAAAATTGAGCGCGCCAATGCCTTCCACATCGCTCACTTCCGTGCTGGGCGAACGGACGTGCGCTTTGAGAATGTCTCGCAGCAGGGGTTCGTGGAAGTATTCGATCGCCTCCTTGCCGAGCCACCAGTCGAGGAACCGGGCTGTGGGCTTGGCCACTGGATAGAGCACGAACTGGTAGAAGTGGATCACGGGCGACAGAGCGGCCGCCATCCTCAGGGGATGTCGGGCGAAGTAGGCCTGAGGCATGACCTCGCCGAACCACGTGATGACGAACGTGGAGAAGAAGAACGCCAACACGCCGATCAGCACCGAGCCAGCGAGCAAAGCCAACAACACGTTGATCGCCACGTTGCCCCAGAGAATGGTCGCCAGCAGGAAGTTCGAGTCCTTGCGCAAGCGGAGCACACGATCCGCGCGGGGGTCACGGCCAGCTTCCACTTCCAGTCGCAAGCGGCTCAGGCGATAGAACGCCAGGTTGCTGCCGGAGAACATGGCGCTCTGGGTCACGCACAACAGGATGCCGATCCAGTAGACGGTGTCGGGGATGTGAAGCGTATCGCTGCTCATTTCACTGGCTTGGCTCTTCGCATTCGTGGGTCGGTCGTATTCCGATTCGGACCGCCCTCGACCTCAACGACCCGAATGGATCAGACGTCTCGTCGATGCAGAGACGAGGGCGGCGGCGGAGTCGAGTCTAGTGAAGTGCGTCATCGGGTCCTGCGGATTCGGCCGCAGGGGCGCGATGGCCGTGCACGAGCTGGACGACGACGGGCGACGCGATCTCCACGTCTGCGGCTGCGCGACGACGCCGAGCTCGAGACCGTGCGCGAGCGCTGGCGCTTCCTCTATCTCGTCGCGGCAAGCGCGCTCGAGCCGAGGGTCAGAGACAGGGCGCGCCCACGGCCTCCGGCGGCGCACCCAACGGCGTCGCCGCGCCCTCTCCCACCAGCTCCAGCGTGATCGCGCCGACGAAGGTCTTGCTGCTGGCGTAGAGCAGGCGGCGCGGGCGATCGGGGGAGACCCAGACGTCGGTCTCGCGGTGTCGGCCGTCGGGGTCGTCGTCGGTGAGCTCGCGGGTTTCGAGGCGCAGGCGCCACGCGTCGTGGTCGGCGCTGGCGGCGCGGACGCGCTCGCGGCCGGCGACTGTGGCGCGCAGCAGGTAGCGGCTCTTGCCGGTGAAGGTATCGAGTTCGAACACGGCGCCGGGGGCGTAGTCGACGTTCATCAACAGGTAGGCCGCCGAGGGGATGTCGTAGGTGTTGTCCGAGTGGAACTCGTACTGCTTCCAGCGGCCGCGTCGATGGCGGAGCCCGCGGATCGGCGAGGCGTCGGCCGGGAATCGGATTTCGGTGCGGTCGTGTTCCTGCCAGGTGCACTCGTCGACGACGAAGCGATCGGGGCGCAAGGGTGACGTGTGCAGGTGGCCCGCGCCCCAGAAGCGATAGGGGAACAGCCAGTCGAGGGCGGGATGGGTCGCGCCGGACACGTCGAAGTCGAGGCCGTCGCCTGCGGACGCGGGCTCGAAGGCCACCGAGGCGCCGGCCACCGGAACTCCCGCCCAGCGCAGCACATAACGCAGTGACTCGTCGTGCAGGGGAACGCCGTCGGGAACACGGTAGACCGGCGTATCGACGTCGACGTCGAGTTGTTTGACGTAGCGCGCGGAGACCGCGGCTGCCGTCAGCAGGGCGAGGGCGAGGGCGAAGAGGAGCGGACGTAGCGAGGCCATGGTCGCTTCGACGGGGCGAGGACCGTGGCATTCATGCCGCCGTTCGGCGCCGGCGGCGGGTCCACCGGAGTTCTCTTCATCCTCGACTATGCTCCGGCTCCGCTCGCGTTGAAGCGGGCAGGGAGGGCACCACATGGTCTCGGAGATCTTCGACCCCGCGCGCTGGGAACCCGTCGCCGGCTTCGAATTCCAGGACATCACCTATCACCGGGCGCTCGAGCATGGCACCGTGCGCATCGCCTTCGATCGCCCGGAGGTCCGGAACGCCTTTCGCCCCGGCACCGTCGACGAGCTCTGCCGCGCCCTCGACCATGCGCGCATGACGCCCGACGTGGGCTGTGTCCTGATCACGGGAAACGGACCCTCGCCGAAGGATGGTGTCTGGGCCTTCTGTTCCGGCGGCGATCAGCGCATCCGGGGGCGGGACGGTTACCGTTATGCCGAGGGCGAACACGCGGAGACCATCGATCCCGGGCGCACCGGGCGCCTCCACATTCTCGAGGCGCAGCGCCTCGTGCGCTTCATGCCGAAGCCCGTGATCGCGGTCGTCCCCGGCTGGGCCGTCGGCGGCGGCCACAGCCTCCACGTCACCTGCGATCTCACGATCGCGAGCCGCGAGCACGCGATCTTCAAGCAGACCGATACCGACGTGGCCAGCTTCGATGGCGGCTTCGGTTCGGCGTACCTGGCCAAGCAGATCGGCCAGAAGTTCGCCCGCGAGATCTTCTTCCTCGGCGCCGACTACGACGCGGAGACGGCTCACCGCATGGGCATGGTCAACCGCGTCGCCGATCACGCCGAGCTCGAGAACACCGCGCTCGCCTGGGCCGCCGAAATCAATACCAAGAGCCCCACCGGCATCCGGATGTCGAAGCTGGCGATGAACCTCGTCGACGACGGGCTCATCGGCCAGCAGCTCTTCGCCGGGGAGGCGACGCGCCTCGCCTACATGACCGACGAAGCCGAGGAGGGCCGCGACGCCTTCCTCGAGAAGCGGCCTCGGGACTTCTCGAAGTTCCCGTGGCACTTCTAGCGCTCGCGGGATCGCCCCCTCGTCGCCCGTCTCGTTCGCCCGCCCTGGCGGCGGCTCCTCCCGGCGTGCAATTCCTCCCGGGTCTGGTGCAGACTGTCGGACCTCGGCACCGAAGCGACGCGCTCGCACTGCGGCCCGCCGCTCCCGCCTCACCCACCCCGCGCCCCGGAGAAACCCTCGTGAGCGAAGCCATCGAACGTCCCCCCTACGTCTCCCAACAGGTCGGCAAGGATCCCTACTCGGTACCGCTCGAGAAGATCGACGTCGCCGACTTCGAGCTGTTCGAAGCCGACGAGATCTGGGGCTGGTTCAAGCGGCTGCGCGAAGAGGACCCGGTCCACTGGTGCGTGAGCCAGGAAGAAGAGGTCGGCGGATACTGGTCGGTCACGAAGTTCAACGACATCGTCGAGGTCGAGAAGAACCCCGAGGTCTATTCCAGCGAGCCCTCGATCGTGATCGTCGATCCCGACCCCGAGTTCCCGCTCCAGGCCGGCTTCATCAGCATGGACGGCGAGCGCCACGACCGGCACCGCAAGACCGTCCAGCCCGTCGCCTCGCCGCGCAATCTCCGCCGGCTCGAGCCGCTGATCCGCAGTCGCGTCGGAGAGATCCTCGACGACCTGCCCGTCGGCGAGACCTTCGACTGGGTCGATCGCGTATCGATCGAGCTCACCACGGGCATGCTCGCCACGATGTTCGACTTCCCCTGGGAGGAGCGCCGCAAGCTCACCTACTGGTCGGATATCACGACCATGGGCCCGGAGCAGCTCGCCGAGATCGGCAAGACCGAGCAGGATCGGATCGAAGATCTGAAGGAATGCCTCGCCTACTTCACGAACCTCTGGAACGAGCGCAAGGGCCAGCCGGCCACCGGCGAGCTCGACTTCGTCTCGGCGCTCGCCAACAGCGCGGCCACGCAGGACGTGTCCCCCGACGTCTCGCCGCTCGAGTACCTCGGCACCCTCATCCTGCTGATCGTCGGCGGCAACGACACGACCCGGAACTCGACCACGGGCGGTGTCCTCGCGCTCAACCAGAACCCGGCCGAG
>JAHEJV010000212.1 GCA_024638705.1 Deltaproteobacteria bacterium
CCGCCGGTTGGCGGACGGGTCGTCGGCGTCGGGCAGAGGGCGCGACGCGCCATAGCCGCTCGCCCGCAGTCGTTCCGGCTCGATGCGCTCCACCTCGACGAGGTGGACCAGAGCGGAAACGGCGCGGGCGGCAGAGAGGTGCCAGTTCGATCGGATCGCATCGGTGGCGACCGGCGCCCGGTCGGTGTGGCCGTCGATCGCGACCTCCCCCGGCGTCTCCCGGATCAACGTGGCGACGTCGTGGAGGAAGACGACCGACTCGGGCTGCAGCTCCGCCGAGCCGGCTGGGAACAGCATCTGGCCGGGGACGCGAATGGCCACGCCGTCCGGAGTGCTCTCCACCTGCATGACGCGCTCGAGGTCGTGGTCGCGCAACGACATCCGGATCCGCTCGATCAGGGATTGATCGCGCTCGACCAGCCGGGCGGGAACGTCGATCACGCGCATGAAGGGCGTCGACTCGGTGTCGGAGAGCGGCACGATGGAAGTCGAGATCGCCTCCATCAACCCGGGATGGACCCGCTGGACGCCGAAGGCGTCGCGCATCGAGCCCGACACCACGGCGAAGCGGCGCACGTCCATGCTGGCGAAGGACATCAACAGGACGAAGAAGCAGAGGAGGAGACTCATCAGGTCGCCGAAGGTCGCCATCCAGGCGGGAGCACCGGCCTCCTCCGACGGTCGTTCTTCGACCTCTTCGTTCTCGCTCACTTCTTGTCCTTCGCTGCGCGCTCGTCGGGCGGGAGGAACGCGTCGAGCTTCGACTGGATCACGAGCGAGTTCTCGCCCTTCAGGATCGAATCGACTCCCGAGATCGCGAGGTTCATCTGCGCGACTTCCTCCTCGGTGCGGTGCTCGAGCTTCGAGGCGATCGGATTGCAGATGACGAAGGCGATGATGGCTCCGTAGAGCGTCGTCAGGAGCGCGACGGCCATGGCCGGACCGATCGAGTTCGGGTCGTCCAGCGTCTTCAGCATCTGGACGAGGCCGACCAGGGTTCCGACCATGCCCATGGCCGGAGCCGTGGCGCCCATGAACTTGTAGATGGTCTGTCCGCGGCGGTGCCGTTCCTTGAGCATCTGCATCTCGGAGCGGAGGATTCCGTGGACCGCTTCCGGGTCGAGCCCGTCGACGCCCAGTCGAACCCCGCGTGCGAGGAAATCATTTGCGATCTCGTCGTTCTCCAGGGCGACGAGACCCTCTTTGCGAGCCTTCGCGGCCAGCTCGATGACCGTCTCGATCGTCTCGCGCGGCGGGGCCTTCTTCTCGAAGAAAGCCTGGAGCCCCACCTTCACCGCGTTCAACACCCGACTGAGACTCTCGTTGATCAGGGTCGCGGCGATGGTTCCGCCGAGAACGATCATCAGGCCCGGGACGTTGAAGAACGACGAGAGCGCTCCGCCGCTGGCCATCGCACCGATGATCAGGGCGGTTCCTGCGATCATTCCAATGAGCGTTGCAAGGTCCATTTCGATGCCTTCGACTTGAATCGTCTCGTCTCAGATCTGAAAGCGGCGGTATTCCCGACCACTCTTCAAGCACTTACAGACCGAATATCGGACTAGGTGCGCGCCCCTTGATCGGGTGAACTACCGATTCGGCCTCGGTAGTGACGTACTTCGCGGTTCCGCGATGAACCCGCGGGCGTTCAGAAAGAACGACGATGCGCCGGTTCTTCCCGCCATCTCGAGCGCGTCCGGGACGCCCGCGAGCGGATCCCGGGACGGGCGACACGTGAGGCGCGATGAGGGCAGGCGCGTCGGACGATGCGCTGCGGGTAGAGCAGGACACCGCCCCGGCGGCGGAGGTGCCGTGTCACGCCGACCCGTCGTCGGCGGTCCGAGGGAGGGCGTGTCCGTGTCTTCGGCGCACGCTGTCTCGGGAGATGCGCCCGTAGCCCCGTCGGGCCGAGGGCGCAGCAGTCCGGGCCGAAGATCGATCCCGTGATCGACGAGACGTTCAGCCTACGGACGTGCGCAGAGGCCGAGTGCATGGCTGCCCTCGACCTCCGCAACCGGCTCCGCGAGTCGACGCTCGCGGAGCCGGGTTGCGAGGACGACTACTGACCGAGCTGGACGAGGTTTGCCAGCAGCTCGTTCGTCGTGGAGACCGTCCGGGTGTTGGCCTGGAAGGCGCGCTGATTCATGATCAACCGGATGAACTGATCGGCCAGGTCGACGTTGGACTGCTCGATCGAGTTGGAGCGGATCGCTCCGAACTGACCCGTCCCCGCCGAACCGATCAGCGGCTGGCCCGAGCCCCGCGTCTCCACGAACGCGTTGTTCCCCACCGAAGTCAGCCCTTCCACCGAGGGGAAGAGCGCCAGGGCCACTCGCGCGAGCGAGCGCGTCGCTCCGTTCGAGAAGCCTGCCGTGAGGAAGCCGTCGCGATCGATCGACAGGTTCTGCAGCGTGCCCGCGGCGAACCCGTCCTGGGTGGCCGAGATCGTCACCGATTCGTCGCCCGCACCGGCGAACTGGGTCGTCACGCCATCGACCGATCCGAGCGCGCCGAAGTCGAGATTCACGGTCTGCCCGGGAGCGGCTCCGCCCGCGAAGTCGATCGCGAGGGCTCCCCCCGTCGTGCCGGACAGGAACCCGGTCGCGGGATCGAAGTCGAGCGTGCCCGATCCGACCACGACGATGTTCTCACCCGGATTCGGCGGCGTGGCGCTGTCTGCGGGGTCGATGGTCGCGTTCCAGCTCCAGGCGTTGTCGGCGTCGCGCGTGTAGTGCGTCGTCAGCAGATGGCCGGCGCCGAGCGAGTCGTAGACGGTCAGCACCGTCTGGAACGCCGCCGTGCCCACCGGGTCGGCGGAGTCGAAGGGACCGTTCGCCGGAGCCGCCGCGTCGAGGTTGACCGAGACGTCCACCGTGCTCGACGGGTTCGGCTGGGCCAGCGCCAGCTCGAGCTGCACGTCGGAGAGCTGCGCCGTCGAGGCGCCCGTCGTCGGGTCGATGGCGAAGCCCTGCACGCGCAGTCCGCGCGGGTCGACCAGGAAGCCGTCCCGGTCGAAGTCGAACAAGCCCGCGCGCGAGTAGACCTGTCCCTGGTCGCTCCGCAGCACGAAGAACCCGCGACCCTCGATGCCGAGGTCCGTTTCCCGTCCCGTGTTCTCGAAGGTTCCCTGGGAGAAGATCTGCGACACGTTGACCACGCTGCTCCCAGAGCCGATCTTCGCGATCCCGCCCGAAGTCGTGATCGACTGGCCGACGAGATCGGCGAACTCCGCGCGGCGTTCCTTGAAGCCGGGCGTGCTCACGTTGGCGATGTTGTCACCGATGACCGAGATGGCCGTCGACGACGTGTCGAGGCCCGTGACGCTCGAGAAGAGCGCGTTCGAAAGTCCCATGGTTCAAACCTCCTTGGGGTGGGAAACAGAAGAGCGCCCGGCATGCACGATGCACCCGGGTTCCAGCGCAGAAGCGAGAGGGCGCGGTGCCTGCATCTGCCGTACGGCCCGTCGCAGCACCACGTCGAAACGGTCCGCGACCTCCCTCCGCTCCGGCGTCGGAGCGAAGAGCCGCGCGATCCAGCGTCGGATCGGCCGGATCATTCGCGCACCTCGATCAGTGAAGCGAGAGGCACCTCGACTTCACCGAGGAAGAGCCGCGACTCGCCACCCTCGAGCGAAGCGCCCGAGATCCGCGCGCGTACGGCCAGGGTGGGAGGCAGCACGCCGGGGTCGGTCACCACGCGCGCCGTGTAGGTGCCGGCTGCCAGATCTCCGCCGAAGTCCTCCGCAGAGAGCTCCAGGCGACCTTCACCGATCGTTCCGAGCGGGCCGGTCCGGGCGACGACCCGGCCGAGCGAGTCGCGGATCTCCACGTCGAGCACGTCGGTGGGCGAGTTCGCATCGAGCACGACGCCCGGACGGGCAGCCTCCGGGTCGGCGTCGACGGTGAAGCGGTCACCCGACACCAGCGCCTCGCGTCCGATCAGGATCGCGGCGCCGAGGTTCTGGGCGGTCGCCTGGGAGGAAGCGAGGTTTTCGATCGACGCGCGCATTCCCATCAGCTGCTCGAGGCTCGAGAACTGGGCCAGCTGCGCGGTGAACTGGGTCGCGTCCTGGGGATTGAGGGGGTCCTGGTTCTCGAGCTGGGCGATCAGCATCGAGAGGAACTCCTGGCGACCCAGATCGGTCGGCGCCGCCGCAGGGGCAGGGCTCGTCGACGGGCTGGTGGCGATCAGCTCGGAAATGTCCATTTCGATCTCCTGTTTCGATCAGACCCGGAGGTCCACACCGGTGTTGGAAGTGCGTTGCAGGTTCTGGCGCGACGCGAGCGCGAGGGAAGCCTCACCGCCGCCGAGTGCGTCACGCCGCTGACGGGCGTCGTCGCGGTACAGCGAGCGGTCGCCCTGTTCTTCACGGGCCGCGAGTCCCTGTTCGCCGCCGCGTTCCGTGCCGCCGCGGGGATTGTCGGAAACGCGCAGGTCGAGCGTGTCGAGGCGCAGCTCCTTCAGGGCGAGTGCTTCGGCGAGACGTTCGCGCGATTCGCCCATAAGCTGGCGAACCTCGGCGTGCTCGGTCTGGATCACGATCTCGACCTGCTGGCCGCGCACCCGGACGGAGACGTCGATCTCCCCGAGCTGCGGAGGATCGAGCCGGATCCTCGCATTCCCGCCGCCTTGATCGGCGAGCCAGGCGATGCGTCCCGGCAGCTCGGCCGGACGCGTGGTGGCGACGACCGCGCGCGGATCCCGCTCGGAGCCCGCCGGTGACTGGAGGGCGTCGAGGGCAGGGCCGTTGCCGTGAAGCGACGCCGACGGATCGGGAAGGGACTCGGCGAGGGGCTGAGGCGCTGCTGCCGGCGGTGCACCGGAGCCACGCCAGACGGGTGCCTCGACCTCGCTCGGACGCGGCTCGTTCCCACGCTGGGGCGCCGCGCGCTCCGAGCGCGACCACGCGGCCTCGGTTCCCCGGATCTCATGGGTGTGAGTCGAATCGGATTCCTTCGGCGGAAGACCGCGCGCCGGGACGGGCAGCGGCGTGGCGGCCAGGGGCGCGCGCTCTCCGGCCATCGCGCGATCCCGGGGCGACAGGTCGGTCTCGGGCGCAGCGACGCGCGACCGCTCGTCGTTCGAGCCGTCCGACTGCGCCTCGGCCAGAGCCGCGCGCAGCCCTGCTTCCGTCTCGTCGGGAGCGGGAGTCCGAGCGCCAGCCGGCGCATCGCCGAAGGCCTCCACGGGACGGAGTGCGGCAGCCGGATCCGGGAGCGGAGTCGGCGACGCACTGGCCTCCGGATCCGCAGGTCGCGAGGTCGCGATCGGAGACCCGGGTCCGAGGGGCCGAGGCAGCGGCGGGATGCGCTCGGCACCCGACTCCGCTCCGTCGGGCAGCTTCGCCCGAACCGCGCCCGACCCGAGTCGTGCGTCCGCGATCAGGCCTCCGGTCGGGGTCTGGACGACGGGCAACGTGCCCTGGAACGGAGCCGCGACGGTGGCACGGGCGGCGAGCTCTTCGGCCGCGACCTCGTCTTCCACGGGCGCCTCCGATGCGAGAGCGTCCTCGGACGGAGGTGCCGCGGCGGGAAGCAGCGGAAGCGCGACCGCTTCCTCGGACGGATCACCGCCTAGCAAGGCGGACAGGAGCGGATCGAAGGACTGCGCGCCTCGTGCGTCGCCGGGCGCGGGTCGGCTCTCGGGTCGGAGCCCGAAGAGATCGGCGAGCGCTTCGTTCGGGGCGAGCTTCACGGTGTGGCTCCGTTCCGCTCGAGAGAGCCGCCGAGGGGGTGGGCGACGTTGCGACTCATCGAGACCGCGCGCCGCCCGGAGAGCAGCGGGAGCAGCGCCGCGGATTCCTTCGGCTTCATCTTCGCGACGATCCGCGTCGCCAGATCGAGGTCGAGGTCTTCGAGGAGCGAAGCCGCCTTCTGCGGATCCATCTTCCCGTAGATCTTTGCGAGCTTGGAGATCGACTTCGCTTCGTTCGCATCCTCCCAGCCGGCGATGCGTTCCTCGACGGCGTTTGCGATCCCCGCGACCTCGTCGAGTCGCAATTCCACGAGTCGCTCCAGCTCGTCGATCCGCTCCGAGCGGTCCGCGACCTCGCGCTCGCGACGTTCGAGATGGAGCTGGCGCGCGCGGATGTCTTCGAGCAGCCGGGCGACGCCGACGTCGTCCGTGCAGCTTTCGGCGGATGCCTCGGCGTGGATGAAGGGGATCGGGAACAGCGCCAGGCACAGCGCGAGCACGCCGGTTCGGCGGCGCGCCCGAGCGGCGGCCGATCGTTCGTCGAGCTCGCGTTGCTGCCTTCGCTCTTCGGCAGTCCGCATCGCGTCGGCGCGACGCTCGCAGACACGCTCGAGCCCCGCCCGACGCGTCTCGGCCTCGCGCAGCTCGTCCAGCCTCTGCGCATCGATGCGCTCGGCGCGCTCCACGGACGTGCGACCTTCGCGAACGCGATCGATCCGCCGTGCCACGCCGGCGTTCGCGGCCCGCCAGACGGCGCCGACGGCGCCGGCTCGCGACAGCTCGCCGAGCGCTCGCAACGAGATGCCCTGGAGTCGCCGCTGCTCCTGTTCGGCGTCGCGACACTCCTCCACCTCACGCAGCGAGGCCGCGCGCTTCGCGAGCTCCAGATCGCGCTCGACGGTGCGCATCCGCACCAGACGCTCCAGACGCCGTTGTCTGCGCTGCAGCTTCGTCACGATGACACCGAGGAGAGTGCTTCGGCCAGGTCGGCGAAGCTCTGGTCGAGGTCGACGCTCGAAGAGGGCTCCTGACAGAGGAAGCGTCGCAGCGCCGGCTCGAGCCGGATCGCCTCGTCGGTGGGCGCGTGCTTCCCGGGCTGGTAGGCGCCGATGCTGATCAGATCCTCCGCTTCGGTGTGGATGGCGAGGGCTGCGCGCGCCCGTTCCGAGTGACCGCGCGCCGACTGGGAGATCACGTTGCGCATCACCCTGGAAACACTCGCGAGCGGATCGATCGCGGGGAACTGTCCGCGTTCGGCGAGCCTTCTCGACAGCACGATGTGGCCGTCGAGGAAGGAGCGGATCGCGTCGGCGATCGGATCCTCGTCCACGTCGCCTTCGACGAGGACGGTGTAGATGCCGGTGATGCTGCCGCGGTCCTCGCCGGTGCCGGCCTGCTCGATCAGGAGGGGGAGGCTGCTCCAGGTAGACGGCGGATAGCCGCGCGTCGCCGCCGGCTCGCCGGCCGCGAGACCGATCTCGCGCTGCGCCGCGGCGAAGCGGGAGAGCGAGTCCATCAGCAGCAGGACGTCGTCGCCGCGCGCGCGCAGGCCCGAAGCGATGTCGGCAGCGAGCCACGCCGCGCGGCGGCGCATCGCAGGGGACTCGTCGCTCGTCGCGACCACGACCGACGCCTTCGAGCGCGCGGATCCCAGCGTCTGGTCGACGAACTCGCGAACCTCGCGGCCGCGCTCTCCGACCAGGGCCACGACGATGGAGTCGGCGCGCGTCCCCCGCGCGATCTGGCCCAGCAGCGTGGACTTGCCGACGCCCGAGCCCGAGAAGAGGCCGATCCGCGCTCCGCGACCGATCGTGCAAAGGGCATTGATGGACCGCACGCCCACGTCGAGGGGCTCGTCGATGAGTCTCCGGTCGAGCAGACCGGGCGGGCGGGGCGGTGCGGGGTTGCGCGCCGCGAGGGCGGGTCCGCCATCGAGGGGTCGGCCCAGCCCGTCGATCACGCGGCCGAGGGCGGCGGCTGCGGCGGGCGCTCCGAGTCGCGAGTGGGAAGACGCGACACACGCGCCCGGTCGGATTCCGCTCGGATCTTCGAGCGGCATCAGGATCGTCCTGCCTTCGCGGAAGCCGACGACCTCGGCGAGGCGGCTCCGCCCCGGAGCGACCCTCAGCTCCACCAGCGAGCCGAGCTCGGCATCGATCCCCGCGGCTTCGATCGCCGTACCGACCAGCGCACAGACGCGCCCATCGACACTGAAGTGCGTCGCATGCTGCGCCCGGGTCGCGCAGAGCTCGGCGAAGGCGGCGAGCTGGCTCACGAAGCATCTCCCGAAGATTCGTTCCCGAGCGATTCGCGGAACCGCTCGAGGATCGTGTCGAGTCTCAGATCGATCTGCCGGTCGCCCGCTTCGACGCGTGCGTCGCCCGGATTCAGCTGGGGGTCCGCGCACAGCTGCGCTGAGCCTTCCTGTTCCAGATTTCGCAGGGATCCTTCGGAGGATTCCTGGATGCACGCGAGATCCGCGGGCGACAGGAAGATCTGCGCGCCGCTCGGTTCCACGAGCTCCTCGAGTGCGCGATGGACGTGGTCG
>JAHEJV010000213.1 GCA_024638705.1 Deltaproteobacteria bacterium
TCGATCGTGTCGCGCACCGACTGGTAGACCGGCTTCGGGAGCCGCGACTTCATGGCGGCCAGGCTGAAGACGTTGGCGCCGAAGAGGTCGCCCGTGGAGACCTCCGAGAAGTTCAGCGGCTTCGAGATGGGTTCGTAGGTGGTGACGGCCTCGATGGCCTGCAGGCGTGCGTTGCTTCCGCTCATGTTCCGGGGGACCTCCGTGTGCGCCGGGGAAACCGGGCGCTTCGAGAAGGAAGAGCAAGGTTCGTGCCGTGGCGCGGGTGCGACATCGGAGCCGCTTTCGACCGAAGTGTGCCGTTTTCTTCACGCTAGCGGGGGGAGGAGCCCGTCGCTCGGAGACGCCGCGCCCAGCCAACGGGCAGCCGAGCGCCCCCGGAATGGGCAGCTCTCCGCGTCGATCCGGTGCGAGACCCGCCGAAACCCGCTCGGATCTGTTGGCGACCCGGCGCGGGTGGGCGCACCCCGACCCGCCTCCGCCGGCCCGGGCGCGCGACCGTGACTGGCACGCCGGATGCAGTCGCTTCTCGCATCAATCAGGGAGGATGAGGCGATGGGAACGACGTGCGCGTGGTGTGATTCGATTCTTCACGGCGGCGGAACCTCGGAACCGCGGATCAGTCACACGATCTGCCGGGGTTGCCTGGAGGAGCTGAAGACCTCGCTCTCGGCGGGAGGCCTGCGGCTGGTGGATGGCGATCTGCCGCCACCGACGGTCTCGCGCGCGGCCTGATCCGGAGCGCGAGCCGCGCTTCACGATCGATGGCGTCGACCCGCCTTCAGAACGCGCGGATCATCTCGCCGAGCGCCTGGATCCGCAGCTTGCGCTCGGCGTCGTAGATCATCACCTGCGTGATGCCCTGGGCGCGCAATGCCTCGATGAGCCTCCGTGCCTCCTGCTCGCGCTCGGCCAGGGGCAGCGCCTGCCAGGCGTTGCCGACGGTACCGACGAACGCGTTTCCCTCGCCGCCACCGTTTCGCCGACCCGCGACCAGGTGCTCGGACACCTCGCCCAGTTCGCGGCGACCCCAGCGATCGATGTCGCTTTGCCCGATCTCGATCACGCCGAGAGCCAGCAGCAACATGCCGACTGGGAGCGCGAAGCCCACCACCACGAGCGCGAGCCGTCGCCAGGCGACGCGCTCCAACGGCCCGCCGCGATCGGGACGCGCCGAGGTCCCCGTGGACACGGCGGCGCTCGCGAGAGCCCGCGCTTCGCGCCGCGTCTCCCGTGAATCCTCCTGTTCGCGGGCCGCGCGACTCGGACGCGCTGCCCTGCCCGCGACGACGCCGACCGGCTGCGGTCGATCGAGAAAGCGGTCCCGCAGCGTCGAGAGCTCGCGCGCCCGCTCGTAGTGCACACTCTCGGTGCAGCTGCGGATGGCGTCGTTCACCTCGATCTTGACCCGCTCGTCCAGCTCCTCCACCCAGCGTTCCGCCAGCACCTGCGGCTCGATGCCGCACGCGCGCAGCTCCTGCCCGATCGCGCCGGCGGAGCGCTGCAGCAGACCGACCAGCACGACGGCCGTGCGCAGCTCGGACACCTCGAAGCGACCCTCGCGCAATGCGACGCGGTCCGGTCCGTGCAGGGTGTCGAGGTCGAGTGCGCCGGCGATGCGACTCGTTCGACCCGGCTGGACGGCTTGTCCATCGAGGCGCTTCTGTACCGCCTCGAGCACGGCTCCGAGCGCTGCGCAACCAAAGAGGGAGCCCGATGCCGTCGGCATCGCCTTGGGCGGTGCCGGCTCCGGGGCTCCCGCCGGTTGTTGCGGCGCGATCGGATCTTCCGGCGGCGGCGTCGCCCGTGCCAGGGACAGGTTGCACGTCACGACGGCGCGAAGCACACGGGGCGCGAAGTAGTCCATTCCCAGATTCGCCTTGCGCGCGTTCATCTCACGCAACTCGTCGAGGTCACCTCGGTCGGCGGCGGCAAAGAAGGCCGCCTCCAGCGCACCGACGTCATCGGACCCTCGGGCCTCGACGCGCTGACAGACGGAGCGCATCACGTTCGTCACCGTGACCGGGTCCCGCGTCGCATCGCGGTTGAGCGAACGCCCTTCGCTGCACAAGAAGGTGATCAGGGCGTCGACTGCCGGGAGCTTCTCGGGCAGCGCGGCTGCGTCGGCGATGGCGTCGGCCGTGAGCAGATCTAGCAGGTCGAAGAGTCGTTGCTCGTGCGCTTCCAGCGACTGCGGAAGGATTGCCTGCATCCGCTCGAGGGGGCCGTCGAACGCGACACTGCAGATCGTCCGGGCGAGGCCGTCGAGCTGCTCGTGGAGCTCTTGGACGCGCGTCGCGTCCAGGGTGTCGGGCTCCTTCGCCCGCTGCCAGAGCTGCCGTCGGATCGCGAACTCGTTCTCGGCGATCTCGCGTGCGCGCTCGGCGGGACAACAGGGCGCAAGCGCGGCCCAGGCCGAGAGCATCCGACGCACCCGCTTCGCGGCCGTGCGCAGGTCCTCGGGAATCTCGACCGGCGCGCACGTCGGTGACTCCGACGTCTTCTCCCGGCGACCGCTGGCGTGCAACATGGACAGAAAGACTCCGGGGCCTTCGGCCCTCCTACACGCCGTTCGGAGCGAGTGCGAGGGCGCTAAAGCGCCATGGCGACTCATGACCCCCTGCAACGGCTTCGGATCGTCGGAATCCCGCGCGCGTCGGTGTTTCGACGTAGCGCCCGTCGGGCGTTCGACGAATCCGACGACCCCATCGGCTTCGTTCCCAGCTCCCGGACGCCAGCGCTTCGCGACTTCGCTGTCGGCTTCGACGTTCAGCGGGCCGCGCGACCTCGCCGCGCCGATCCACTCGTCGATCTTCTGGTCCGACCCCTGCGGAGCTGCGAGCGCGACGAGATCACGCCGCTCAGCTGGCATGCGGGAACGGAATCCCCGGCCGCTGCCTGCCGACGAAGCGACACAGCCGCTCCCAGCCCTCGCCATCGCAGATCCGGAGGCGAAGGAGGCTCCCGGGCCGATCTTCGAAGTAGGTGAGAACGCGATCGTGGTGGGCGTGATAGGCCTGCTCGAGCCGTGCGCGATCGAAGCGATCGGTGCCGTACATCTTGATGCGCAGCTGGCGCTCGATCGGCGGCACCTCGCCCCGGCGTGCGAAGTGTCGCTCCACGCTGGCGAGCCAGGGCTCGACGTCGCGCTCGGTGTAGATGAAGCGGCTGTCCGGGAAGAGGCGGTCGAGCCGCGGGAAGATCGCGGACACGGTGATGTCGGTGCCGCCGTCCTTCGCGAAGTAGAGCCGCCGGAGCCCCCACTCCTGCACGGCCTGATGCGGCCACGTGTAGTGGCTGACGCGATAGCCGAGCGCGTTCAGCGCATCGGCGAGTGACGTCGTGCCGGTCCGGCTCAGACCGATGCCGAAGAGCTTCTTCCAGAGCGTGTATCGCAAGACTGCGAGAATGGTAGGCAAGCGGACCGCCACCGCATGGCCCCGCGTCGGTGCGCTCGAGCTGATGCGGGGCGGCATTCGCCCCCTCGATCACCAGGGATGCAGCCGCACCGGCAGCTCGAGGTAGCCCTTCACGAAGCACGACTTCGTGCGGACCGGCTCGCCGACGACCTCGACGAAGCGGAAGCGCCGCATGATCTCTTCCCAGAGCACCCGGAGCTGCAGCTCCGCGATCCGGCTGCCCATGCAGAAGTGCACACCCCAACCGAACGAGAGATGGTGCTTCGAGTCCTTGCGGTCGACGAGGAACTCGTCGGCGCGTTCGATCGCATCCTCGTCGCGATTCGCCGAGACGTACCACATGGCGACCTTGTCGCCCTTCTTGATCTGCTTCCCGCCGAGCTCGGTGTCCTGGGTGGCGGTGCGGCGCATGTGCGCGAGCGGGGTCTGCCAGCGGATGATCTCGTCGACCATCGTCGGGATGACGCTCGGGTCGTTGCGCAGCTTCTCGTACTGATCCGGGTTCTGGTTGAGCGCGAGCACACCGCCCGAGATCGAGTTGCGGGTCGTGTCGTTCCCACCCACGATGAGCAGGATGATCGTGCCGAGATAGGTGACGGGGTCGAGGTCCTGGGTCGCGTCGGCGCTCGCCAACGCCGTCACGAAGTCGAGGCTCTCGGCCTGTCGCCCCTTGCGCTCGCTCCAGAGCTTCGTGAAGACCTCCAGACACTCGCGAAGGGCCGCCTGCCGATCCTCGACCGTCATGCCCATGTCGGCGAGCTGGTCGGGTCCGGCCGTCGTCATGTCGCTCCAGAACGTGAGCTTGCGACGCGTCTCCCAGTCGAAGTCGAACATCGTGGCGAGCATGTTCGTCGTGAGCTCGATCGAGACGCGATCGACCCAGTCGAAGGTTTCGCCGACGGGCAGCGAGTCGAGGATCGCCGCGGCGTGCTTGCGCACGAGGGGCTCGAGCTTCTTCAGGTTGCGGGGCGACGAGACCGGCTGCACCACCTTGCGGTGCGCCGCGTGACGCTCCCCGTCCATCGTGATGAAGCCGGCGTTCTGCAGCACCGCCCCGGGCGGCGGCGTGAAGACCGTGATCCCACCTTCCGAAGAGAAGAGCTCGGGGTGCTTCTCGACGTAGACGATGTCGTCGAAGCGCGTCACCGCCCAGTAGGGACCGAAGTCGCTCTCGGGGACCCAGTGGACCGGATCCTCCTTGCGCAGGCGCGCGAAGTAGCCCCAGAGCTCGTCACTCGTGAAGAGCTCGTAGTCGGCCGGATCGATCTTCTCGAGGGGGAACTCCTTCGGATCGACCCCGACCTGGCCGGTCGACGTATGGACGGTCACCGCGATGGCTTCACTCATGCTGTGCTCCTCACTGGTACTGGGACGCGCGATTGCGCGTACGGTCGGTGCGGCCTGCGGGCGAGGCCGCGCGCGTGTCAGGTCGGGCGGGGCCCGCTCATGCCGAGCAGGCGCTCCGCGATCGCGACGGCGTCGGCCTCGAGGGCCTCCATCCGCTCGTCGGAGAGGTGGTCGTCGGGAAGATCCGCGACGAAGTGCGGGAGCGCGGCGACGTAGAAGAGCACCGTCCCCGCGATCGCGCTGAAGAAGTGATACGGCTCGTTGCGCACGGGTTGGATGTCCCCCGTACGCACGCCCTCCTCGAAGAGCGCGACGATCTGGCCCAGCAGGGGATTCGTCCGGCGCGCGACCTCGGGGCCGGACGACATCGCCTCGCGCAACGCGATGTGCGCGAGCGCCGGTCGCGCAGAGATCGCCCGCGCTGCAGCGCGCACCAGCGCGACCAGCCGCTGGCGCGGCGCCGCATCGCCCGCGACGGCCGCGGCGACCGCGCGAAGCAGGTCGCCGGCGAGGTCGTCGCGCACCGCCAGGTAGAGCTCTCGCTTGTCGCCGAAGTGGTAGAGGATCGCCGACCCGACCATCCCGATGTCGTCGGCGATGTCCTCGAGTCGCGTCTTTTCGAAGCCGGCGGCCGCGAAGCGACGCTCGGCCGCGGCCAGGATCTGGCGGCGGGTGCGCTCCGCCTTCGTCGGGCGAGGGGGGAGCGGGATTGCGGGGGTCGCAGGTGCCAGGCGGGGCTCCGGGATCGGTTTCTGAATGACTACTCAAAAATGAACCGCTGGTCAAATCCACGGCGAGGCGATGAGAAGAAGGTCGCGGCGGCGGCGAGAGGGCCGCGCGCAGCGGAGATCCAGCCGGCGTGTGCGGCGGGCAGAGATGCGCAGGACAGATGCCTGTGCGCTCCCAACCCGCCGTTCTCGGGCGGTTTCCCGCGTCCGCACCGTTCGTGGCGCACCCCGGCGAGACCCGTCTCGGACCCCGGTTTCGGACCCCGAACAGGTCGCTCGCGGTGTTACGGTGCGGCACGCGCTGTCGCCGTCCGGCGGCGTATTGCCTCAGAGGTCGTCCGATGGATCGCTCGCTGTTCGCACGCTCCCACTCCCGCAGGACCGTATGGCTCATGCTCTTCGTCTTCCTATTAGGCGCGAGCGCGCCGGCCAGCGCCCAGCCTTCCTACGTCCTCTTCGAGAGCGGGCCCGTGCGTCCGGTCGCACTGTCGCCGGACAAGTCGAAGCTCTTCGTCACCAACATCCCCGACGGCACGCTCGAGGTCTTCGACGTGAGCGGTGGTGTCCTGACCTCGATGGTCAGCGTGCCGGTGGGCCTCGAGCCGGTGGCCGTGGCGGCGAAGGACGACACCGAAGTGTGGGTGGTGAACCACCTCTCGGACAGTGTCAGCATCGTCGACGTGGCGAGCTCGCCGCCGCGCGTGGTGCGCACCCTGCTGGTCGGCGACGAGCCGCGCGACATCGTCTTCGCCGGCAGCCCGAAGCGCGCGTTCATCAGCACCGCCCACCGGGGTCAGCACCGCACCCATTCGTCCATCTCCGGCGTCACCGGCGCCGGCGATCCGCAGCTCACCACCGAGGGCATCGGTCGCGCCGACGTCTGGGTCTTCGACGCGGCGACCCCGGGCAGCGCGCTCGGCGGCGCGCCGGTGGAGATCAGGACCTTCTTCGCCGACACCCCGCGCGCCCTCGCGACGGACGGCACCACGGTCTACGTCGCGGCCCACCACTCGGGCAATCAGACGACGACCGTCCCGGAGACGTCGGTGCCCAACGGCTTCACCGGCAGCTGCGGCGGCGGGGGCGCCGGTCAGGGCGTGCCCAACCCCTCTAACAACGTCTTCGGCGACGACGCACCCGAGACCGGCGTGATCGTCAAGTTCGATGGCTCCGACTGGGTGGACGCCCTCGGCTGCACCTGGAACAACCAGGTGGAGCTCTCGCTCCCGGACCACGACGTGTTCGCCTTCGACGCGAACACCCTGGTTGCGGGCACGATCTTCGACCACGTGGGCACGATCCTGTTCAACATGGCGATCAACCCCACGACCGGGAAGCTCTACGTCACCGGGACCGAGTCGCCGAATCACGTCCGCTTCGAGGGCCCGGGCAGTCACGGCGGGTCCACGGTGCAGGGGCGCTTGTCGGAGTCGCGCGTGACGGTGCTCGACCCGGCGGGTCCGTCCCTCGACGTGCAACACCTGAACCAACACATCGACTACTCGCAGCTCCACACCGACGGCGGTGCCGTCCACAACGCCATCGACGCCCAGATCCCCCACAGCCTGGCCACTCCGCTCCAGGTGCTCGTGGACGACGACAACCAGAAGGTCTACGTGGCGGCCTTCGGGTCGGCGAAGGTGGGCGTGTTCGACGTCGCCGAGCTGGAGGACCCGTCCTTCGAGGCGAACTTCGATCCGACCGTCGAGAGCGGCGACTACCTGTCCACGGGCGAAGGCCCCGCAGGCCTCGCGCTCGACACCGCGAGCGATCACCTGTTCGTCTACGAGCGCTTCGCCAACACGGTGTCGGTCTACGACGTGAGCGGCGCTCCGGCTCCCGCAGTCCAGACCGTGCGGCTGCACTCGCCCGAGCCCGCTTCGGTGGTGGAGGGTCGTCCCTTGCTCTACGACGCCGTCGCCACGTCGGGCAACGGCGAGGCGTCGTGCGCCTCGTGCCACATCTTCGGCGACTTAGACAGTCTCGCGTGGAACCTGGGCAACCCGGACGACGCGATCTCGACCGACACGCAGCCGATGGCCGAGCCCATCTTCGAGAACCAGCCGGGCTTCGACGACCCCAACTTCCACCCGATGAAGGGCCCGATGACGACGCAGACGCTGCGCGGCATGTCGACCCACGGCGGCATGCACTGGCGCGGGGACCGCGTCGACGGCTTCTTCGGCACGGACAACTGCAACGGGTCGCCGGGCAGCAACGCGCCCTGCGACGAAGAGCACTCGTTCAACAACTTCATCGTCGCCTTCGAGGGACTGGTCGGTCACGACGGGATCATCTCGGGGAGCGACATGCAGAAGTTCACCGACTTCGCGCTGCAGCTGATGCTGCCGCCCAACCCGGTCGCGAACCTCGACGGCACGCGAACTGCGGCGCAGCAGGCCGGACACGCGATGTACTTCAGCTGCGGCGGGGACGAGAACACGCCCGCGGAATGCGCCTTCCCGTTCCCGAGCCCCGATCCCGATGCCACCGATACGGTGGAGGACTGCGACGGCTGCCACCGGCTCGACCCGGACAGCGGCTTCTTCGGCGCGGGCGGGGAGAAGAGCTTCGAGGGCGAGCCCCAGAACTTCAAGGTGGCCCACCTGCGCAACATGTATCAGAAGGTCGGCATGTTCGGGCTCGACGGCCTGTCCCCGAACACCGGGCCGCAGGTGCGCGGCTTCGGCTTCCTGCACGACGGATCCGCCGACACGATGTTCAACTTCCTC
>JAHEJV010000214.1 GCA_024638705.1 Deltaproteobacteria bacterium
CCTTCGCCGACGCCGGGTGCGACATCGCGCTCTGCGCCCGCGGCGAAGAAGGCCTCGAAACGGCCCGCAAGGATCTCGAGACGCGCGGCGCCCGGGTCTTCACGCGGGCGTTCGACGTGTCGGCGGCCGACGCGCTCAAGTCGTTCGTCGAGGACGCGGCGGGCGAGCTCGGCGGGCTCGACATCTTCGTCAGCAACGCCAGTGGCGGCTCCGGCCCGGGCGAAGAGGCGTGGCGCGCCGGCTTCGAAGTGGACGTGATGAGCGGCGTGCGCGGCGTGGAGGCGTCGCTCCCGTTCATGGTCGAGAGCGAGAGCGCGAGCATCGTGTTCATCAGCTCGACCGCCGCGCTCGAGTATCTCGGCGTGCCCCAGGGCTACAACGCGATGAAGGCGGCCGTGATCGCCCACGCGAACGACCTCTCCCAGGCGCTCGCGCGCAAGGGCGTGCGGGTGAACGTCGTGTCGCCCGGCCCGATCTACTTCGAGGGCGGCAACTGGGAGATGATCAAGCAGGCGGCGCCGAAGGTCTACGAAGGGGCGATCGCACAGTGCGCGATCGGTCGCATGGGCACGCCGGAGGAAGTGGCGCGCGCCGTCGTCTTCCTCGCGAGTCCGGCGGCGAGCCTGATCACCGGCGCGAACCTCGTGGCCGACGGCGGGTTCACGAAGCGCGTGGCGTATTAGGCGGAGATCGGATGTCCGGACCCCACGACGCGCTCCCCAAAGCCGAGCCCGAGGCGTTCGCGCTCTCGCCGGGCGACACCTACCAGCAGATCCTCGACCGCGACTCTCGCGAGGTTCCCGAGGTGCTGCGCTGGCGGTCGGCGCGCGAGCTGCCCGTCGTGCGCGTGCCGATCGAGCGCTACGTCTCGCAGGAGTTCCACGACCTCGAGATGGAGAAGGTCTGGGGTCGCGTCTGGCAGATGGCGTGCCGCGAGGAGGTCGTCGCCGGCCCCGGCGACTACGCCGTCTACGAGATCGGCGACACGTCGATCGTGGTCGTGCGCGGCGAGGATCACCAGATCCGCGCCTTCCACAACGTCTGTCTGCACCGCGGCCGACGCCTCAAGGACGGCAACGGCCGCAGCGACGAGCTGCGCTGTCCGTTCCACGGCTGGAGCTGGAAGCTCGACGGATCGCCGAAGCCCGTTCCCTGTCACTGGGACTTCCCGCACGCGAAGCGCGAGGACTTCCACCTGCCCGAGTTGAAGGTCGGCACGTGGGAAGGCTGGGTCTTCGTGAATCCCGACCCCGAGTGCATCCCCTTCGAGCAGCACCTCGGTGAGCTGCCGCGTCACTTCGAGGCGTGGCCGCTCGCCGACCGCTACACCGAAGCGCACGTCGCCCACCTGTTCCCCTGCAACTGGAAGGTCGCGCAGGAGGCCTTCATGGAGGCCTATCACGTCATCGCGACCCATCCCCACCTGCTGCCGTCGCTCGGGGATTGCAACAGCCAGTACGACGCGTGGGACACCTTCTCCCGCGCGGTGACGCCGCAGATGGTGCCGAGCCCGCACCTCGACCACGCGCCGACCGAGCAGGAGATCATGGACTCCTTCCTGCTCCAGACGATCGACGCGCCGCCGAAGATGCCGGTGCCCGAGGGCATGACGGCGCGCCAGCTCTTCGCGCAGATGATGCGGATGAATCTCCAGGCGAGCGTCGCCTCGGTGCAGCGGGTCTCCGACGCCGAGCTGAACGACAGCATCTACTACACGCTCTTCCCGAACTTCCATCCCTGGGGCGGGTACAGCAAGATCAACTATCGCTTCCGGCCCTACGAGAACGATCCCAATCGCTGCGTGATGGAGGTGTTCCTGCTGTCGCCGTTCCGCGGCTCGCGTCCGGCGCCGGCGTCGCTCCGCTGGCTCGACGTCGGCGAGCCGTGGACGAACGCGCCCGAGCTCGGGACGCTGGCGAACGTCTTCGATCAGGACACGTTCAACATCCCGAACATCCAGCGCGGCCTGCGCGCTGCGGCCCATGAGCACGTGACCCTCGCGCGGTATCAGGAAACGAAGATCCGCCACTTCCACACGCTGCTCGAGAAGTACGTGAACGCGTGAGTCCATGCGCGTCGGGCTGATCACCGGCAAACGCACGTGCGAGCTGCGCGAGTTTCCCGCGCCCGAGCCCGAGGCCGGGAAGGCGGTCGTGGAGATCGCGCGCTGCGGCATCTGCGGCACGGACGTACATGCCTACGTCGGCGGCGCGCCCTACACCCCCGCGATCTGCGGGCACGAGTGGGCGGGCACGGTGAGTGCGACCGGCGAAGGCGTGTCGGGCGTGCGGGAAGGGGATCGCGTCGCGATCGGGATCGCACCGGCCTGTGGCGCGTGTCCGCTGTGTCGCGCCGGCGCGCCGGCGCAGTGCACGACGGTGCTCGCGAGCATGATCGGCCAGGACGCGATGGCGCCGCCGCACGGCGGCTTCGCGTCGGCGATCGCGGTGGACGCCGCGCGCCTCTACCGCCTGCGACCGCAGATCGACGACGTCGCCGCCTCCCTGCTCGAGCCCGCCACCGTCGTGACCCACGCCCTGCGTCGCACGCCGATCCGCGCAGGGGAGAGCGTGCTCGTGCTCGGCGCCGGTCCGATCGGCCTGCTCGCCCTGCAGTTCGCGCAGGCACACGGTGCGGGTGTCGTCGTCGTGATCGAGCCCGAGGTTTCGCGTGCGGCCCTCGCGCGGGAGCTCGGCGCCGCCGAAGTGCTGGCGCCCGATCAGCAGGACCTCGTCGCGCGCATCGCGACACATTGTGGCCCGGCCGGTCCCGACCTCGTGCTCGAGTGCGCGGGGATCGCCGCGACGATCCAGCGCTCCGTCGACCTCGTGCGACGCGGCGGGCGCGTCTCCCTGCTCGGCCTCGCCGCGACCCCCGCGACGATCCAGCCCGGAAGCTGGCTCGGCAAGGAAGTCACGGTGACGGCGTCGCTCGGCTACACGAACGAGGAGTTCGACCTCACGCAGGATCTCGTCGCCGACGGGCGCGTCCGGCTCGCTCCCCTCGTCACCGAAACGGTCGGCCTCGACGGACTCGCCGACGCCCTCGACCGCCTCGCGCAGCCCTCGGGTCAGGTGAAGATCCTCGTCGATCCGAACCTCGGCTGATCGACGCCCGGAGCTAGCTCCGTGTCTTGCGGCCCGCCTCGCGGTGGACCGTCGGCCGCACGCCGTGGAAGTGCGCGGGCTTCTCCGCCGTCGTCTGTCCCGCGTCGACGACCAGCGTGTGACCCGTGACATAACGCGCTTCGTCGCTGGCGAGATAGAGCAGGGCGTGGGCGATGTCGTCGGGCTGGCCGGCGATGCCGAGGGGCGAGGTCTTGCGGATCTCCGTCTCGGTGGCGTCGGCGGCGTCCGGGTCGCCCGCGATCACCGCCGAGGTCATGGCGGTGACGGTGTTGCCGGGCGCGACGGCGTTCACGCGAATGCCGCTCGGCGACAGCTCCGACGCGACCGAGCGCGTGAGTCCGATCACCGCGTGCTTCGCGGCGGTGTAGGCGTGCGGACCGAGGCCGCCGGTCACGCCAGCCGTGCTGGAGAGCGAGAGGATTACGCCGCGCTTGCGCGGGAGCATCACCCGCGCCGCGTGCTTCATGCCGAGGAAGGTGCCGCGCAGCAGCACGTCGAGAGTGGCGTCCCAGGCGGCGACGTCGGTCTCGGCGATCGAGCCGACCGCCCCGACGATGCCCGCGTTGTTCACCATCACGTCGAGGGCGCCGAACACCTCCACCGCGGTGTCGACGGCGCGGGCGACGTCCGACTCCTCGGTGACGTCGGTGCGCACGAAGCGCGCGCCTTCGCCGATCTCCTCGGCGAGTCGCTTCCCCGGCTCTTCCTGGAGGTCGGCCACCACGACACGGCTGCCGCGCTCGGCGAACAGGCGCGCCGTAGCGGCGCCGATGCCGCTGGCCGCCCCCGTGACGACCGCCACCTTCCCATCGACTCCGCTCATCCTCGCGGCTCCCCGCGCGCGACTACGCGCTCTCGACGCCTTCGATCTCGCCCAGGCACCAGCGGATGCCGCGCCGCAGCAGCTCGTGATACTGCGGCAGCTCCCAGGAGCAGCGCTCGACCTTCGGGTAGTAGTCCATCACCGGCTGCATGTCGTAGTGGCCGCGACAATGGCCGAGGGTGTTGTAGAGCACGGCGCCGTCGCCGAGCGGCCGGAGGTACATCACGAGGTGGCGGTCGGCCTCCGACCAGTCGGACACCGCGAAGCCCGCCGCCTCTCCCGAATACGACGTGTCGAGGAGCGGAACCAGCTTCTCACGGTCGTGGTATTCGCAGAGATAGAGCTCGTCGTCGGTCTCGAAGGAGCCGATGCCTTCGACCAGCGGATGGTCGGGCGCCACCGGTTCGACCTTGTAGGGCTGGATCGGCGGGTGGGCGATGAACTGGCTGCCGAGCGTGAAGGCCATGCGATCGATGATGCGCGGCGCCTCGACGCCGGTCTTCGTGAAGTCGAGCACCGAGTTCGTTCCGTGCAACGCGAGCCAGCGTCCGCCCGACGCGACGAAGTCGTGCAGCGCCTCCTGCTCCTCGGGGCTCGGTCGCACGTCGCAGGTGTAGGTGATCAGGAATCGGCTCGATCCGATGGACTCGACGTCGCGGTAGTCCGACCCGACGCGGGTGCGCACGTGGGGGTGGTCGGCCAGGTGTTTCAGGATCTCCTGCCGCGCGTAGTCGATGTCGTGATAGCGACCTCCGGCGACGAGGTAGGCATCGATGCGTTCGGCTCGTTCGGCCATGCGGGCGCTCTCCGGCTGGGTGGCGGCAGTGGGGGAGCCGCCGTGGACGAGTCGGTTGATTTTAACACGATCTAGTGATTCCATGCGGAGGGAACGAACCGGAGCGAGACATGTCCGCCGACACCGTGGATCTCGAGACCTATGACCCGATGGCGAAGGAGATCCAGCAGGATCCGTTTCCGTACTACGCGGCGCTGCGCGCCCGGTCGCCCGTCCATCGCCTGGGCGAATCGAACGTCTACTGCATCTCCCGGATGTCGACGCTGCGCGACGTGCTCGGCAATACCGAGGTCTTCTCGTCCCGGGCGTCGAACGCGGCCACCACGGTGAAGGATCCGGAAGTCCTGAAGGAGCTGATCGAGATCCTGAAGCCGGGCTTCGCGCCGACGGACACGATGCTCACCTGCGATCCGCCGGCCCAGAGCCGCTATCGGAAGACCGTCGGGAAGGCGTTCTCCACCCGGCGCGTGCTCGAACTCGAGCCGCGCGTGCGCGCCGCGGTCGACGCGATGATCGATGCGTGGCCGTCGAAGGGACGCGTCGACTTCATGAACCAGTTCGCGATCGGGTTCCCGGTGCGCGTCATCGCGCAGCTGCTGACGATGGATCGCGAGCGCGAGGCCGACATCAAGCGTTGGTCGGACGATTCGGTGGCAGCGCTCGGTGTGGAGATCGAGCGGGAGCGACGCCTCGAGGCGGCGCGCGGCGTCGTCGAGCTCCAGCAGTACTGGGCCGGGCGTTTCGAGTCGGCGCGCGAGAACCCGAAGGACGATCTGATCAGCGACCTCGCCGACGCCACCTTCCAGGAAGAGGACGGATCGCGTCGGCTGCTGACGATGGACGAGATGGTTTCGATCGTCCAACAGCTGATGGTCGCGGGAAACGAGACGACGACGAAGCTGCTGAACGCGACGATGAAGCTGCTCCTCGAGAACGATGGAGAATGGGACGCGATCGTCCGCGACCCCGCGCGCATCGAAGGCGTGGTGGAGGAGTCGCTGCGTCTCTCGACGCCGAACCAGGGGATGTTCCGCCAGGTGCGCCGTGACGTCGTCCTCGAAGGCGTCTCGATTCCGAAGGGTTCGACGCTGTGGTTGATCTTCGGCTCCGCGAACCGGGACGAATCGGTCTTTCCCGACCCGGATCGCTTCGATCCCACGCGCAAGAATCTCAAGGAGCACGTGGCCTTCGGGCGCGGCGCCCACTTCTGCATCGGAGCGCCGCTGGCGCGCCTCGAGATGCGCGTGGCCCTCGAACAGCTGACGAAGCGACTCCGCGAGGTGCGCCTCGCCGACGACAACACCTACGAGTACGAGCCCAGCTACATCCTGCGCGGGCTGTCCGCCCTCGATCTCGAGATCGCGCGCGCCGAAGACTGAACGCGGCGCGCCGCTACTTGAGCTTGCGCCGCTCGAGCTCGCGTTCGAGCCGCACGGCGTCCGAGCTCTGGAGCGGTCCCTTCTCGTCGTCGGAGAGCTTGCCTACCGAGTCACGGGCCATCTTGTCGCCGTCGTAGGTGATCCACTTCTCGACCTTCACTTCGAGGATCACGCGGATCGGCGAATCGAGGAAGGACTCGAACCACTTCGCCATCTTCGGATCCTTGTGCAGGTGCGCGGAGAAGGCGGGATAGAACCAGTCCTTCGTCTCCTGGTCTTCGTGGACGGTGCACAGGCCCTTAGCGGTCACCGACTTCCCCATGCCCATCTTCGTCCCGGTGCTGGTGACGGTGATGCACACGCGGGGGTCGCGCCGCACGGCGGAGACGCGGTGCCGGTGGCCGCCGGCGGTCAGCCAGAAGCGACCGTCGTGCCAGAGGTAGGACATGATGACGCCGACGGGCCAGCCGTCCTTCGTCGACCAGGTGAAGGTGCACTCCGCGTGTCCGTTCAGCAGCTCTTCGCGCCGCTCGTCGCTCAGGTTGTAGATCGAGACCAGCTCGTAGTTCTCGACGGCCTTGGACATGTCTTCCTCCTGAACCCTTCGACAGCGGGCCCTCCGGGCCCGGGGAGCTAGCGGCCCGACGGGACGCCGATGACGGCGGCGTTCCCCTCGGTCCACAGGACTTCGAGCACCCGCTCGCGGATGCGCCAGCCGGCGGGCGTTTCCGACCAGCGGTCGCGGTAGATGCCGGCGACGATGTAGTTCGCGCCGCCGTCGCTTCCCTTGCGCACGTGCTGCGCCTGGAAATAGCAGCGCGAGTGGACGCCGTCCGCGTCGCGTCCGGACTGGTGATTCGTCACCAGGTGCTGGCTGGCGTCGAGCGGCGTGAGGATCTTCGCGACGTAGGCCTGGATCTCGGCCAGACCCTGGATCGGGTCGACGAAGCCGTACTGGACGACGGCGTCGTCGGTGAAGACGTCGGCGAGCGCGTCGAAGTCGCGTCCGTCGATCGCCCAGCAGTAGCGGATCGTCGCGTCGACGAGCGAGCGCTCGTCCTCGAGGCTCAGCGCAGGGGAGGGCGGCGACACGTCCAGCTCAGTACTGCGAGAGCACGTGATAGACGCGCCGGCTGAAGAGCCAGTCGTTCCCGACCTTCACGTAGGCGTCGTCGTAGCGCCCGTGCATGTGCAGCGTGGCGCCTCCCTTCGGTTGCAGCACTTCCTGCGCGTAAACGCGACCGGTGGCGGAGCGGCCGTCGATCGCGACCGACCCGGGCGCGGCCGTGAACACGACCCATTCGAACTGCGCCATCGTCTTCTGCCAGAACGCGACGATCTCGTCCCGGCCGCGCAGCACGTTGCCCATCATCTGCCACTCCGCGTCGTCGCTCCAGGTGCGACCCCAGTCTCCGGCGTCGACGCGGGCGATGGCGTCGTTGTAGGTGTCGACCAGCTCGCGGATCGCGAGCCGATCCTCGAGGGGCCCGGTGAAGCTCATGTGCGTCGCTCGCCGCGCAAAGGGTTCGATCTCCGGAATTTGAACATGATACAATTTTGTCGACGGAAGCCGATAGGGCGGCGCGAACGGGCGCATCGCGAGAGATCCGGCGCGCCGAGGGAGAACCAGGCATGGAAACCGCTTCGCTGTTCAGCCTGGAGGGTGAAGTCGCCGTCGTGACCGGGGCGGGTCGGGGCATCGGCGAGGGCATCGCCCGGGTGCTGGCCTCGGCCGGCGCGTCGGTCGTCCTCGCGGCGCGTCGGACCCACGAGATCGAGCGCGTCGCGAAGGCGATCCGCGAGGACGGGGGCGAGGCGCTCGCGGTCACGACCGACGTCACCGACGACGCGAGCGTCGAGGCCCTCGCGAAGGGCGCGGTCGACGCGTTCGGACGTCTCGACGTGTGGGTGAACAACGCCGGCGGGTCGCCGATCCAGTCTTCGCTCGTCGATCTCCCGCGCGACGAGTGGGACGCGACGCTGCGGCTCAACCTGACGGCCGTCT
>JAHEJV010000215.1 GCA_024638705.1 Deltaproteobacteria bacterium
GTCGCGGGCGTGGTCAGCGCGGTGGGCGACGGCGTCGAGGACGTGCCCGTGGGACGGCGCGCGATCGCCATGTGCGGACTCGGCGGTTTCGCCGAGCAGGTCGTCGTGCGACCCGAGCAACTGCTGCCGCTGCCCGACGGGCTCGACTTCCCGCGCGCGGCGGCGCTCACCCAGAGCTATTGCACCGCGATCTACGCCCTCGAAGATCGCGCGGCGCTCGAGGCGGGCGAATGGCTGCTCGTGCTCGGCGCTGCGGGCGGCGTCGGACTGGCGGCGATCGACGTCGCGAAGGGACGCGGCGCGCGCGTGATCGCCGCCGCGTCGAGCGAAGCGAAACGCAAGCTCTGCCTCGAAGCCGGCGCCGAGGCGGTCATCGACTACGAGAACGAGGATCTCAAGACGCGCGCACGCGAGATCTCGGGGGGCGGCGTCGACGTCGTCTTCGATCCCGTCGGCGGGCCGCACGCCGAAGCGGCGCTGCGCGCGCTCGGCTGGCGGGGGCGCTTCCTCGTGATCGGCTTCGCGGCGGGGGAGATCCCGCGTGTTCCGCTCAATCTCGTGCTACTGAACACGCGCAACGTACTGGGTGTGGACTGGGGCGCGATGACGGTTCGCGAACCCGAACGCAATCGTCTGCTGATGGAGCGTATGGTGGAGGGCGTCGCGAAGGGGGCGCTGCATCCGTCGGCGCCGACTTGTTATCCGCTCGAACGGGCGGGCGAAGCCCTCGAAGACCTCGCGTCTCGTCGAGTGGCAGGAAAGGCGGTGCTCGTCACCGGAATGGATCGGAAGTGAAGATTGCCATCATGTCTCGCGGCCCGCGCCTCTACAGCACGCGGCGTCTCAAGGAAGCGGCGGAGAAGCGCGGGCACGACGCGAAGGTGCTCAACCCGCTCTCGTTCTCGATCGAGGTCGAGACCGGCTCGCCGCATCTCTACTACAAGAACAAGAAGCTCTCGACCTACGACGCGGTGATCCCGCGCATCGGCGCGTCGATCACCTTCTTCGGCACCGCGGTGCTGCGGCAGTTCGAGCAGATGGGCGTCTACTGCGTGAATCCGTCGCACGCGGTCTCGGTGTCGCGCGACAAGCTGCGCGCCCTCCAGATCCTGAGCCGCCACCGGATCGGCTTCCCGACCACGCTCTTCGTGCGCCACACCTCCGAGATCATCCCGGGGATCGAGCGCATGGGCGGGCCGCCGGTCGTCGTGAAGCTGCTCGAGGGCACCCAGGGCGTCGGCGTCATCCTGGCCGACTCGACGAAGGTCGCCGAGGCGATCATCGAGACGTTGTCCGGTCCGGCGAAGATGAGCGTCCTGCTCCAGCGCTTCGTCAAGGAGAGCAGGGGCCGCGACGTGCGCGCCTTCGTCGTGGGTTCGAAGGTCGTCGCGGCGATGCGTCGCGTGGCGCAGGACGGCGAATTCCGCAGCAACATCCACCGCGGCGGCTCGGCCGAGGTGATCGAGCTCGACGACGAGTACGAGCGCACGGCGGTGCACGCGGCGCAGATCATGGGCCTGCGCGTCGCCGGTGTCGACATGCTCGAGGGGAAGAATGGGCCGGTGGTGATGGAGGTGAACTCCTCGCCCGGTCTCGAGGGGATCGAGACGGCCACCGGCATCGACGTCGCCGACAAGGTGATCGAGCTGATCGAGGAGGAAGTGCTCTTCCCCGAGATCGACCTCCGCCAGCGCCTCACACTCCAGAGTGGCTACGGCGTGATGGAGGTCCCCGTCGCCGATCGCTCCGAGCTCTGCGGGAAGACCGTGCGCGACTCGAGGCTGCGCGATCGCGACATCATCGTGCTGACCATCCAGCGCGAGGGCATCACGATCCCGAATCCACGCATGGACCGGGAGATCCTCGCGGGCGACACGCTGCTCTGTTTCGGCAAGACCCTCACCCTGAAAGGACTCGCGCCGCCGCGCGAGAAGAAGGCCAACAAGAAGAAGAAGGGCGGAAAACCGGCGGGGGCGGCCTGACGGATGAGGCCCGAGCCCGTTCTCATCGGTTGGACCGAATACGTCGACCTGCCCGATTGGCACGTCCGCAAGCTGCGCGCGAAGGTGGACACCGGCGCGCGCACGAGCGCGCTCCACGTCGAGAACATCGAGGAGTTCGGAAGCGAGCGGGTCCGCTTCGACATCATCCTCCACCGCGACAAGCGCGATCGCAGGGTGCACGTCGTGGCGAGGGTGCACCGGCGTTCGCGGGTCCGTTCGAGCAACGGGCAATCCGAGACGCGCTACTTCGTGCGCACGCGCTTGCGGCTCGGCAGCGTCGAGCGCGAGGTGGAGATGAGCCTCGTCGACCGCGGTCGCATGATCCACCGCATGCTGCTCGGGCGCAGCGCGCTCGGGCCTCCCTTCCTGATCGACGCGCATCGCCGCATGGTGCAGTCGCCGAAGAAGAAGAAGAAGGTCAAGAAGAAGGTGTCGAAGAAGAAGGTGGTGAAGAAGCGGCGCGCGTCGCTCGGGAAGCTGCACCGTGGCTGAGGTGAAGATCGCGGGCCAGACCGTCCAACCCGGCGAGCGGCGCCGCATCGACGTCCCGCTCGGACGCCGTGTCAGCGGCAACGAGGTGTCCCTGCCGATCGAGGTCGTGTGCGGTCGGAAGCCCGGGCCGCGCCTGTTCGTGAGCGCCGCCGTGCACGGCGACGAGATCGGCGGCGTCGAGGTGATCCGCCGCGTGCTCGTGCACCGCGGATTGAGCCGTCTGCGCGGCACGCTGATCGCCGTGCCGGTCGTCAACCTCTACGGCTTCGTCGGCCTGACCCGCTATCTCCCCGACCGGCGCGATCTCAACCGCTCCTTCCCCGGATCTCCGCGCGGCTCCCTCGCCGCGCGCCTCGCCGACCTCTTCATCCAGGAGGTGGTGAGCAACGCCACCCACGGCATCGACCTCCACACCGGGGCGGTGCATCGCTCGAACCTGCCGCAGATCCGCGCCTGCCTGGATGACGAGGAGACGAAGCGTCTCGCGATGGCCTTCGGCGTGCCCGTCGTGCTGAACGCGAATCTCCGCGACGGCTCGCTGCGCCAGGCCGTGCTCGAACGCGGTGTCCCGATGCTCCTCTACGAGGGAGGCGAGGCGCTGCGCTTCGACGAGTCGGCGATCCAGGCCGGCGCCCGCGGCGTCCTGCGCGTCCTGCGCGCGCTGGAGATGCTTCCACCCTCGAAGCGGCGCGAGGGGCGTCGTCGCCTGAAGGAGCCCTTCGTCACGTCGTCGAGCAGCTGGGTGCGCTCGCCCGCGAGCGGCTTGCTGCGCGGCCTGGTCCGGCTCGGCGTCGCGGTGAAGCCCGGCGACCGGCTCGGAATCGTCGCCGATCCGCTCGGCGCCGAGGACAGCCCGGTGCTCGCCGAGAAGGCGGGCCTCGTGATCGGACGCACCGAGCTGCCGCTCGTGAACGAGGGCGACGCGCTCTTCCACATCGCCAACTTCGACGACCCGGTCGACGTCGCGAGCTCGGTCGAGCACTTCGAAGAGCGGCTCGCGGAGACCGCCTTCGGCGAAGCCTGAGGGGCGGGCGACGCGCTCATGTGCGGCGCGTCGCTGGCGTCAGGCGGAGGTCAGCCCGTGGCGCCCTCGCGTTCGGCCGCGATGGCGTCGCGGATCTCGCGCTTCAGGATCTTCCCCGACGCGTTGCGCGGCAGTGGCCCGCCCGCGAAGGCGATCACCGTCGGCACCTTGAATCCGGCCAGGCGCTCGCGGACGTGCTGCTGGATCTCGTCCACGGCGAGCTCGCAACCGTCCTTCGGGTAGATCGTCGCGCCGACCTCTTCGCCGAGCCGGTCGTGGGGCAGGCCGTAGACGGCGACCTCGTAGACGGCCGGGTGTTCGTAGATGGCGGCCTCGACCTCGGCGCAATAGACGTTCTCGCCGGCGCGCAACACCATGTCCTTCGCGCGGTCCTCGACGTAGAGGAACCCCTCGCCGTCGACGCGCCCGAGGTCGCCGCTGCGCAGCCAACCGTCGACGATCGTCTCGGCCGTCGCTTCGGGGCGGTTCCAGTAGCCGCGGATCAGGTTCGGCCCGCGGAACCAGATCTCGCCGACGGCGCCGGCGGGCAGCGGCTTCCCGGCCTCGTCCGCGACCTTGATCTCCACCGTCGGAACCGTGCGGCCGCAGCTCGTCGGCTTCCGCAGGTAGTCCGAGCCCGCGTTGCCGGGACCGTAGGCGTTGGTCTCGGTCATGCCGTAGCCGATGCCCGGCGCGCCGTTGCGGAAGCCGCGGTCGATGCGCTTCACGAGTTCGGGCGGCGCCGGCGCACCGCCGCCGCCGACGGCCTTGAGGCTCGACGTGTCGCGCGCGTGGAAGTCGGGCGATTCGAGGAGGTCCCACGACATCGTCGGCACGCCGACGAAGTTGGTGATCCGCTCGCGCTCGATCAGCTCGAGCGCCCGCTCCGGATTCCACTTGTACATCATCACGAGCTTCGCGCCGGCCGCGACGCAAGAGAGCATCACCGCGACACAGCCCGTGACGTGGAAGAGCGGGACGACGAGGATGAAGCTCGTCGGCGCGGCGTCCGGGTCGGGCGGCTCGGGGTTCAGCAGGGCGCGCGTGGCCGCGGCGCAACCGAACGAGAGCAGCGCTGAGAGCACGGCATGGTGCGTGGAGACGGCGCCCTTCGGGCGGCCCGTCGTGCCCGAGGTGTAGAGGATGGTCGCGTCGTCGTGGGGATCGATCGCGACCTCGGGCATCGGGGTGCCCGGCACCACGACTTCCTCGTAGCGCTCGACCCCTTCGGGCAGAGCGGCGCCGTCGCTGCGGACGACGATCGCGCGCAGGCCGAGGTCGGAATCGGCGAGGGTCACGGACGCCCGCTCGATCCGCTCGATGTCGGCGATCAATACGCGGCTCCCCGAATCGCGCAGCCCGTAGTCGGTCTCGTCGGCTGTCCACCACGCATTGAGCGTCACCGCGACCGCGCCCACCGAGGTGATCGCGGCAAAGGCGACGATCCATTCCGGGTAGTTGCGCATCGCGATCGCCACGCGGTCGCCGGGTCGGATGCCGTAGCGCGCAACCAACACCGCTCCGAGTGCGTCGGCGTGACGCATCACCTCGGCGAAGCTCCAGGTCTCGTCTTCGTACACGAGGAAGGGCGCGTCGCCGCGGGCGCGGGCCTCTTCGAAGAGCGCGCGGAGCGAGGGCGGGGTGTTCTTGAACACGCGGTAGTTCTGGCCGCGGATCGAAGCTTCGGTGATCTCGAGCGGGGCGCCCGGCCCGGTCAGCTGCGCGATCGCCTCTTCGTATGTCGTGCCCATGCGGGGGTTCCTCCTGCGGCGGTACAGTCTACGCGGAGCGCGGGAAGAGATGCGACCGGAACCGGACGCGCGAAGGCGCCATGTCGGGCTGCGCGCTACCGGGGGAGAACTCCGTGAGAGCGGCGGTGGCGGCAGGCCGCGCATCCCCGCCAGAGGTGGGCGAGCCGACCCATGAATCCCGGTTCCGGACAGCGATCTCGAGGGAAGGCCCGGCGCTTCGATCCGACGCGCTCCGCGCCGTTGTTGGCGGAGGTGATCCAGTCGGCGCCCACGGCGATCGTGATGATCGTCTTGATGGACGTCCAGATGCCGGAGATGGACGGGCTCGAGGCGACGGCCGCGATCCGCGCCGGGGAGGTCGCGAGCGGCCGACACCTACGCATCGTGGCGATGACGGCGCACGCGCTGGAGGGCGATCGCGAGAAGTGCCTCGCGGCGGGGATGGACGCCTACGTCAGCAAGCCCGTCCGGCGCGCGGATCTGCTCGCGGCGCTCGTCCGGGTGAAGGGACTGCCGGCGGCGAAATGAACGAGGGCCGCGCCGGGTTGCGCGCCCTGCTCAGCGCCGGCGTCGCGCGAGAGCGAGGAGAAGCGCGCCGCCGCAGGCCAACGCCATCGCCGTGGAGGGCTCCGGCAGCATCTCGGCGCTCTCGCAAGCGAGACCGTCGTCGCCCATCACGAGCATCGCGTCCGGTTCGCCCGGACAGGGGCCCATCACCGCGATCATCCCGCTCGTGTCGATGCGCGGGTCGAGCAGGGTGTCGGCGTCGTAGTAGGAATCGTCGAAGGTCGCGTTCTTGATGTCGCCGAGGTCGCTGAGGTCGGCGCCGAGCAGCATCGAGCCCGAGAGGTCGGCGTTCTTCAGGCTCGCACCGACCAGCGAGGCGCCGTTGAGGAGCGCGCCGGCGAAGGAGGCGTTCTTCGCGAAGGCGTCTTCGAGCTGCGCGTCGCGCAGGTCGGCGCCGGTGAGGTCGGCGTTCTGGAGGTCCGTCTCCGAGAGGTCCGCGCCTTCGAGCGTGGCGTCGACGAGGTTCGCGTTCTTCAGGTCGCTTCCCGAGAGGTCGCTCTCGGTGAGGTCGGCTCCTTCCAGATCGATTCGGGCGAGCGATTCGCCGGAGTGTTCCTCGCCCGCGTGTTCCTCGGCGGAGTGGTCGCCCCCCGCAGTCAGCGTGCCGGCCGCGCCGACCGACGCGAGCGTCATCACCATCGAGAGTGCGAGTAGAGCGAGAACGCCAGGAAGCGCGGCGGGCAGGGGGCCGCGGGAGAGGGTCTGGCGAAGCTGGATGAGCAGGGGGGACATCGGGGGCCCTTCCGGTCCGCAAGGCCGGTTCGGAAGCGTCCATCGCTCCGATCCGGGGGCGGTCACACGAGTGGCGGGGTTTCACCTACGTCTTTCGGCCGAGTCGGGTGAGTGCTTTAGCCTACATTTCGAACTCTCTCGCCCCGCGGGACCGGTTCGCCTACGCTGGCCCGCCTTGCGGCGGACCCCCGATTGGCCAACTCCAAGGTCTACATCCACGAGCAGATCCGGATTCGCGGTCAGGCGCGTGCGAAGTACATGCACCACATGACCGCCAACTGGGGGCCGATCGGTCGCGCCGAGCGCGACCAGCTCTGCTTCGGCGTGTGGGGCACGATCGGCAGCACCGGCGCGTGGCCCGAGGTGGTGAACCTCTGGGAAGAGGCTGGCTGGAGCGGGCTGGCTGCGAGCTTCGCCCACGAGACCGGACACCCGACCCTCCAGGATCCCTCGCTCGCGGCCTGGTGGGCCGAGGCCGCGAAGTACCGCCACGGCGGGTTCGATCGCATCCTCGTGCCGGCGCCCTGGAGCCCGACGATCGAGGAGCTCACCCGCGACGGCGTGCGCGGCGTCTTCTACGCCCACGAGATCGTGCGCGTCGTGCCGGGCCGCGCGGGGGAGTACCTGAAGGCGACGCTCGACATCGGCGTTCCCACCTATGCCGAGCTCGGACTCCTGCTCGTCGGCGCCTTCCGCACCGCGATGCGCAACGACTCGGAGTGCGTCCGGTTGTGGGCGATCCCCACGCCGGAGATCTGGGCCGGGTTCGAACGCGCGCAGGACGACCACCCGGCGGCGTCGCGCTGGCGTCGTGCGGTGCAGAACGTCGCGGTCGACTGGCGCCGCACGCTGCTCGTCGACGCTCCGCTGTCCCCGTTGCGCACCGGGCGCCAGCCCCAGGAGTCGGACCGCGTGCCGCTCGAGTCGATCGCATGAGCGAACGGCCTCCTCTCATGAGCGGAAGACCGCTGACCGGCGTCCGCATCCTCGCGATCGAGCAGATGCAGGCGATGCCCTTCGCCACGCAGCTGCTCGCGAACCTCGGCGCCGAGGTGGTGAAGGTGGAGCATCCCGTGGACGGGGAGTCGGGGCGCGGCGCGCAGCCTTCGATCCGCGATGCGGACGGAAAAGACGTCGGCGCCACCTACCTGCGCAACAACCTCGGCAAGAAGAGCATCGGCATCGATCTGAAGGCGCCGCGCGGACGCGAGCTGATCGAGGCGCTCGTGCCGCACTACGACGTGGTGGCCGAGAACTTCAAGCCCGGCACGATGGACCGCCTCGGGCTCTCCTACGAAGCGCTCGCGAAGATCCATCCCCCGTTGGTGTACGTGTCGGTCTCGGGCTTCGGGAGTCTGCTTCCCACGCCCTATGGAGCGTGGCCGGCCTACGCGGTCGTGGCCGAGGCGATGGGCGGTTTCTATTCGTTCCGCCCCGAGCCGGGACGCCTGCCGAACATCGGCGTCGCCGGTGCGCTCGGCGACATCGGCAGCGCGCTGTTCGCGACGATCGGCACCCTCTCGGCGCTCGCGGGCCGGCGTCGCACCGGTCGCG
>JAHEJV010000216.1 GCA_024638705.1 Deltaproteobacteria bacterium
CGACGGCGCGAAGGTCGGCGAAGTCACCAGCGCGTGTCATTCGCAGCGCGCCGGACCGATCGCCCTGGGCTTCGTGCGGCGTGCGCACGCAGAGCTCGGCCAGGCGGTGGGGGTCGGCGAAGTCGAGGGTCGCGTCGCGCCGCTGCCCTTCGTCGCGAAGTCCGCGTGAGCGCGCGTCGCATCGTCGTCTTCGCCAAGCGCCCCGAGCCGGGGAAGGTGAAGACGCGGATGTGTCCGCCGCTCACGAGGGAAGAGGCGGCGCTGCTCTACGCAGCGATGCTCGACGACGTGCTCGAGACCACGGCGCAAGCCGCGCGCGCGGTCGACGCCGATCTCTGCCTCGCCGTTCATCCTCCCGAGGCGACCCACGAGATGGCGACGCTCTCTCCTGCCGGAACCCGCGTCGAGGCGCAGCACGGGGCGGGGCTGGCCGAGCGGATGGCCCACGCCGTCGCCGCCGCGGCTGCCGCGGGCTACGGCCGAGTGCTGCTGCGCGGCAGCGACAATCCCACGCTGCCCGCCGAACTCCTGTGCCGCGGCCTGGCGGCTCTCCACGACGCCGAGCTCGCGATCGGGCCCGACCGCGACGGGGGGTACGGCTGGATCGCGCTCCGACGCCCGGCGCCCGGCCTCTTCGACCACCCGATGAGCACGACCTCGGTGTTCGACGACACCCTGGCGAACGCCCGGTCGCTCGGGCTTCGCACGACGATCCTCGAGCCCCATTTCGACCTCGACACGGCGGAGGATCTCGCCCGCCTGGCCCGGCTCCGCCGGGAGGGAGGCGCGGGCCCCTGTCCGCGGACCCTGGCCGTCCTCGACGAACACGCGTTCTGGGGCTGCGCGCCCGCGAGCGGTTGAGGTTTGGGGACGCTCCTCACCGGCGCGCCGTGCCACGGGCTGCCCGATCTCGCGGCAGACGGATGCCTCGGAACTGAGCAGAGTCGGCCGATCTGGGCCGTCTGCCGCGCACCCGTCGTCCGATGCGCGGCACGCAGTTTGCTTCACGAGAAGGGACCCGAACCGATCCCTCGACCGGATTTTTCCCAAGCCGACGGGCCGGTGGGGTAACTTACCGAGCCGCACGACCAGCCCCCGGGGACGAAACACGTCATGGGGAGCGGCGTACGGCCAGAACGTGACGCGCCACCTGCGCCGGATCGGCGGGTAGCGAGGAGACCGGCCCCATGAAGAAGATCGAAGCCATCGTCAAGCCGTTCAAGCTCGATGAGGTGAAGGAAGCTCTGCAAGGCATCGGCATCCAGGGCATGACGGTGACCGAGGTGAAGGGTTTCGGACGCCAGAAGGGCCATACCGAGCTCTATCGCGGCGCCGAGTACGTCGTCGACTTCCTCCCGAAGATCAAGATCGAGCTGGTCGTGACTGACGAGCTCGCGGACAAGGCGGTCACCGCCATCTCCGAAGCCGCCAACACCGGCCGTATCGGCGACGGGAAGATCTTCGTCATGTCCGTCGAAGAGGCGATCCGCATTCGCACGGGAGAGCGCGGCTCCGGCGCCATCTAGGTCCGCCGCCCCGTTCCATTTCTCTCAGCCCTCCTGCCCGGCGCGCGTCGGTGCGGGACGCTGAACCCCCACCCCAAGATACGAGGAAGGATCCGGATGAATCCCAAAGAGGTTCTCGAGTACGCGAAGAAGAACAATGTCTCCGTCGTCGACCTGCGCTTCACCGACTGGCCGGGGCAGTGGCAGCACTGCTCCTACCCGATCGGCGAGATCAGCGAGGACACGTTCGAGGACGGGATGGGCTTCGATGGCTCCTCGATCCGCGGATGGCAGGTCATCAACGAGAGCGACATGCTGATGGTGCCGGACTCGAAGACGGCCTTCATCGACCCCTTCTTCGAGCACCCCACCCTCGTGATGATCTGCAACATCGTCGATCCGATCACGCGGCAGCCCTACTCGCGTGATCCGCGCTGGATCGCCCGCAAGGCGGAGAAGCATCTCGCCGCCTCCGGCTTCGGCGACACCGCGTTCTTCGGCCCCGAGGCCGAGTTCTTCCTCTTCAACGATGCGCGGTTCAGCTCGGGGCCCGACCACGGCTTCTACAGCATCGATTCCAGCGAAGGCGCCTGGAACTCGGGCCGGGAAGAAGTGGGCGGAAACCTCGCGTACAAGCCGCGGCACAAGGAGGGCTACTTCCCGGTGCCGCCGCTCGACAGTCTCCAGGACATCCGCACCGAGATGGTGCTGGTGATGGAGAAGCTGGGCATCGCGGTCGAGGCCCACCACCACGAGGTGGCGACGGCCGGTCAGTGCGAGATCGACATGCGCTTCAACACGCTGCTCACGATGGCCGACCAGCTGATGCTCTACAAGTACGTCGTGAAGAACGTCGCGAAGAGGCACGGCCTGGCCGCGACCTTCATGCCGAAGCCGCTGTTCGAGGACAACGGCTCGGGCATGCACACGCACCAGTCGATCTGGAAGGACGGCAACCCGCTCTTCGCGGGCGACGGTTATGCCGGTCTCTCCGAGCTCGGCCTGCACTACATCGGCGGAATCCTGAAGCACTCGAGGGCGATCGCGGCCTTCTCCAACCCGACCACCAACTCGTACAAGCGACTGGTGCCAGGCTACGAGGCGCCGGTGAACCTGGCGCTTTCGTCGCGCAACCGCTCGGCCTCGTGCCGCATCCCGATGTACTCGGCGAGCCCGAAGGCGAAGCGCGTGGAGGTCCGGTATCCCGATCCGACGGCCAACGCGTATCTCACCTTCGCTGCCATGCTGATGGCCGGGCTCGACGGAATCGAGAACAAGATCGATCCGGGCGCGCCGCTGGACAAGAACATCTACGCCCTCAAGCCCGAAGAGCTGGCTGGCATTCCGACGATGCCGGCGAGCCTCGGCGAAGCGCTCGACGAGCTGCACAACGACCACGAGTTCCTGCTCAAGGGCGACGTGTTCACGGACGACGCGATCGAGACGTGGATCAACTACAAGCGGGAGAATGAAGTGGACGCCGTCCGGCTCCGCCCCCACCCGCACGAGTTCGAGCTCTACTTCGAGGTCTAGCCTGCCGGCGTGACCTCGGGTCACGCTCACAGGTCGAGATCCGGTGACGAAACTGCAGGCCCCGTCGGCTTTGCCGGCGGGGCCTGCTACGATTAGGGCATCGAATCGCCCGGGCAATGGGCGATGCCCCAGACAGCCGATGCCAGCGCGGGACGGCACCCCGCCCGCAGCGCGCGTCGCAGGAGGAGGGGGTCCGATGACCACGACAAGCTTCAACGAAACCGGCGGACCAGCGGCAGGGGCGCGCTGGGAAGCCTGGATGCGCGCCTGGCAGGACTTTCGCGAGTCGCTCGACTCCGAGTGGAGCGCCGCCTACGAGGCCTTCTCCACGCCCGACGGCGAAGCGCGCCGGAAGTGGCTCGGTTGGGCGCTCTACCGCCTCGCCGCCCGGGTGAACCCGGAGGTCCGGGACTAACACGGCTCACCGTGTTGGCGCGCTCCTTGCTTGTTCCTCTGCCGGAGGAACCACGCGATGCGTGTCTACGTGCTGCACTTCGAGAACCTGGGTCGCCTGACCCGCGCCTTCGACCTCGTGCTCGAGGATTCCGACGTCGAGAGCTCGATGATCGAGCCCGAACACCTGCGCCTGCGCTTCGTCGGTCCGGGGGCGCTGACGGATCGGCTCGTCGAGAAGATCTACCAGGACGGCGGCCTCACCTGGTGCGGGCGGCACGATCTCGTCGAGGAGCAGCGCGCCAACGCCTAGCGCTGATCGCGTCGTCGGCCCGGCGAAGTTCAGGTTCCCGCGACGGTTGACGTCGCGCCCGCACGCGACGCCACTCCGATGGGGCCCTGAAAGCTATCGCCGTTCGGAAAGAAGAAGACGGTGGTGGGGTTCGGAAGGGAGAGCACCCATTCATCCTCGAGGGTGACGGTCTCGCGCGCCCAGCCGTCGGACAGGGCGAGTGGCGCCTTTTCTGCCCCGCCTTCGATCACGTGGACGAAGCGATCGCCGGTGGAGTCGATCACGATCTGGATCTCCCGACCGGCTGCACATCGGAGGCGGTGATGCTTGTCCACGACCATCTTCACGGGGCCCGCCGGCCCGGCTCGGCGCGCCCGCAGGCCGCGCGCACAGGCCGAATCTGCGCCCCCCCGATCTCGCGCAGCGCCATGGGACCATCCTCGTCGCGCCCCGGCGATCGCGCGAACCAGTGCTCGTCCATGGCAGCACGGCCGACCCCGAGACGCGACCAGCCGGGCTCGAGCGGAAGCGCCGCGAAGTCTTCCCGAGTGATCGGTTCGAGCGATTGCCAGACGTCGCGGGTGCCCGGATCGAGAGCTTCCACTTTCTACAGGAAGACATCCCGACGCGTGGCCCGCCCACTTCATGCCCTGGCTGCAGCCGACACGCCAGCCGTTCTCGATGCTACGCGAAGGATCACTGCGGACGTCGGCAACGAGAAACGCCCGGGCTCCTCGCGGAACCCGGGCGCTCTCGGCACACCCGAAACGTGCAACCTTGGACTAAATCAGGGCGGTGTCTCCGTTCTCCCCGGTCCGGATGCGGATTGCATCCTCGACGGGGACGATGAAGATCTTTCCGTCGCCGATCTTCCCGGTGCGCGTGGCCTCGGAGAGCGCCAGCGTCACCTTCTCGACGAGCTCGTCCGGGACGACCACCTCGATCTTGATCTTCGGCAGGAAGTCCACCACGTACTCGGCGCCGCGGTAGAGCTCGCTGTGTCCCTTCTGGCGTCCGAAGCCCTTCACCTCACTGACCGACATGCCGAGCACGCCGGCCTGTCCGAGGGCTTCCTTCGCGTCGTCCAGTTTGAACGGCTTGATGATTGCTTCGATCTTCTTCATGGGGTTCTCCTAGGCCTTCTCGCTGGTGGCGAACTGGGTCTGGTTGGCGAGACCGGGCGTATCCGATGACCGCGACGGGCCTACCGAGAGGCCGCCGCCGACGCCGCTCAGGTCGTAGGCGTGCATGCCGTGCTCGCCGTAGTCGAGGCCCTCGATCTCCTCTTCCTCGGCGACGCGCAGGCCCATCGTGGCCTTGATCGCACCGAAGAGGATGGTCGCGGCGACGACCGTCGTGACGCCGTAGGCCGCCACGCCGATCAGCTGGGTGCCGAAGCTCTTGTCCGCCGCGAAGATGCCGACGGCGAGCGTGCCCCAGATGCCGCATACGAGGTGGACGGAGATGGCGCCGACCGGATCGTCGATCTTGACCTTGTCGAAGAAGACGATCGAGCCGACGACGATCGCGCCCGCGACCACGCCGATGATCACCGCTGCGGTGAGTCCGACGACGTCTGCGCCGGCGGTGATGCCGACGAGACCCGCGAGGATGCCGTTCAAGGCCATCGAGAGGTCGGGCTTTCCGGAGAGCGTCCAGGAGCAGGCCATGGCCATCACCGCACCGGCCGAAGCCGCGAGCGAGGTGGTCACCAGCACGTAGCTCGTGCCAGCCGGATCGGCCGAGAGCACCGAGCCGCCGTTGAAGCCGAACCAGCCGAGCCATAGCAGGAACACGCCCACTGCGGCGAGCGGCATGTTGCTGCCCGGGATCGGCGCGAGGCGTCCGTTCACATACTTCCCGATACGCGGTCCGAGCATCCAGGCGCCGACGAGCGCGCCCCAGCCGCCGACCGAGTGCACCAGCGTGGAGCCGGCGAAGTCGTGGAAGCCCATCTCGGAGAGGAAGCCGCCGCCCCAGTGCCAGGAGCCGACGATCGGGTAGACGAGGCCCACGAACAGCGTCGCGAAGACCATGAACGCGGGGAGCTTGATGCGCTCTGCCACCGCGCCCGAGACGATCGTCGCGGCCGTCGCGGCGAACATCGCCTGGAACAGGAAGTCGGTCCAGTAGGTGTAGCCGCCGTCGGCATAACCCGGCGTGTTGGCGCCCTCTTCGAAGCCGGCGCCGAGCCCGACGCCCGCGAATCCGAGGATCCCGTTGAACTCACCGGGATACATCAGATTGAAGCCACACAGGGCGTAGGTGAGGATGCCGATCGAGATGATGAACGTGTTCTTGAACAGGATGTTCGTCGTGTTCTTCGCCCGGGTCATGCCCGACTCGAGCGTCGCGAAGCCCAGGTGCATGATGAACACCAGGCCGGCGCAGAGCATCATCCAGACGTTGTTCGCGGTGAACACGCCCGGTGTCACCTCTTCTGCCAATGCGGCGCCGGGCAGCAGCATTGCCGCCAGCGCCATCGGGATCCATCGTTTCATCAGATCGTCTCCTTCGTGGGGTGGGCCGCCTCCGATTCGTCCGGAGGGGGTGAGATGTCACCGGGGGCCGCACGCTGCCGGCCGCGGTGTCCCCCCGCGTTCGGCAGCGACTATCGGAGCGCGCGGCCCCCTGGTGTCGGCGCTTCCATAGGGCAACGTCCGTGCCAAAGCGGGCACAGCGCGATCCCGCGCAAGAAGGGGCGCGTACGGGCACTTATCGACCGACTTGTGCCTATATCGGCCCAACCAAGCGCAACTCCCGGCCCGCAGCAGGCGCGCGGGGCTGCCCAGCCTGCGTGCAGGCCGCCCAAGCCCGAGGCAGATCCCGCCGGATCGCGGACGGGCCGGGCGGAGGCAAGCGGAAGGGAGTCCGGGTGCGCAAGATGTCGGGAGTGCGCCCCTGGGAAGGAGCGTCAGGCGCGCCGCGGGCGGCTGCGAGCCTTTCCGACCCGGCGCGCACCGCGCGGAAACGGGGGGTGCGCGGGCGACGCTCCGTGGTGTCGGCCGCCTCTCCCTAACTAGGACACGAGCCGGGCCCGAGTCAAAAAACTGACATGGCTCGCAGGCTTACGCTTGCCAGCTGCGCCCGATGGTGCAACCATCGGCCCCGTCCCCCCGCCAGACCGGTTCCGTTAGTTCGAATCCAGACGCCCCAGGATTTCCAGGGACACGACTGCCTACGCAACAACGGACCAATACGTGGTCTTACGGAGGACACGAATGATGATCGGAAAGACGCTGGTCGGCCTGACGGCGGCGAGCATGCTCGTAGCCGGGCCGGCGTTTGCCAACACGACGGTCGAAGACGAGCTCGCAGAGATGCGCGCGCTGGTCGAAGGCCTCAAAGACAGAGTCGAAGCACAGGAAGAGCAGCTCCAGCACCAGGGAGATCAGCTCGAGGACGCGCAGCGCGTCGTACGGGAAGCTCAGGACGACGGGACGCTCTCGGGCGTCTCAGAGTTCTGGGGCGCGGTAGACGTCAACATGAGCGTCGCCGCGAGCTACGCGCACAACTTCGCCAAGCCGGATGCCCGGAACGCCTACCCCGGCGTGCCGTCGCCCCCGCTCGTTGGCGGTGCGGCGTTCCCCGGCACCGGTCCCAGCATCGCCCCGGGCCTTCTTCCGGGCGGCGGCGTGAACGGCGGCGCCCTCGGCCTCTACCCGTTCCACGGCGACCACAACAGCTTCCAGGTCGACCAGGTGTGGTTCGACATCGGGAAGGAGGCGACCGACGAGAGCCGCGCGGGCTTCATGTTCACCGCGCTCTTCGGTCAGACGGCCGTGTTCCTGGGCCAGGGAAGCTCGACCTTCGGTCGCAACGGCGGCGCGCTCGGTGTCGTGGGCCTCGCACAGGGTGCAGGCGACGACTCGGCCAGCGACATGTACATCCACCAGGCCTACGTGAGCTATCTGGCTCCGATCGGCGAGGGTGTGGAGGTCACGGCCGGTAAGTTCGCCACGCTGATCGGCGCCGAAGTGGCCGACGCCTCGGCGAACTGGAACATCACCCGCGGCAACGTCTATCAGCTCTTCCAGCCGATCGACCACACGGGTGTTCTGGGCAGCACGAGCTTCGGACCGGTCACGATCAAGGGCGGCGTGGTGAACGCCGGCAACCTGACCAATGGGTCGCCGGACTTCAACAAGGAGAAGTCGTACCTGGGAAGCATCGGCTTCGGGAACGACATGTTCGGCCTCACCACTACCGTGCTCTACGGCGCCGAGGGCGGCCGCGGTATCCACCCCAAGGTCGCGGCCTCGCATCCGGGTGACAACGCCCAGCGCGAGGGCATCGTCGACGTCGTGGCGACGCTCACCACCGACGGCTTCGAGGCCTGGGTCAGCGCCGACTACGTGTGGGCCGAGGGATCCAGCACGTCCGGCTACGGTGTTGCCG
>JAHEJV010000019.1 GCA_024638705.1 Deltaproteobacteria bacterium
GTGGGAGCGCAACCGCGCGCTCGAGGACGGGTCCCGCGTGCTCGTGGGCGTGAACCACTCCGTCCGCGAGGAGAAGGACCGCGACATCGAGCTCTTCGAGCTCGACCCGGAGAGCGAGCGGCGCCAGCTCGAACGCCTCGAACGGGTTCGCGCCGAGCGCGACGACACGAAGGTGGCGGAGGCGCTCGCGCGCGTGCGCGACGCCGCCGAGAGCGGCGAGAACCTGATGGCGCCCGTGCTCGACGCCGTGCGCGTCTACGCCTCCCAGGGCGAGATCTGCGAGGCGCTTCGCGACGTGTTCGGCACCTATACGCCCGACTCGCTGACGACGGGCGTCTGATCGACCCGATGTCCGACCGCCCCCTGCGCATCCTGCTGGCGAAGCTCGGCCTCGACAGCCACACGATCGGCGTGACCGTCATTGCCAAGGCGCTGCGCGACGCGGGCATGGAAGTGATCTACAGCGGGCTCAAGCAGACGCCGGAGATGGTGGTCGCGACGGCGATCCAGGAGGACGTCGACGCGATCGGCATCTCGAGCCTCTCGGCGGCACACATGCACCACATCCCGCGCGTGGTCGAGCTGCTCCGCGAGCAGGAAGCGCGGGAGTTGCTGGTGATCGCCGGCGGGGTGATCCCGGAGAAGGACGAGGCGGAGCTCCTGCGCGCGGGCGTCGCGAAGGTGTTCACGATGGGGACCGAGACGAGCGCGATCGTCGCGTACCTGCGCGAATGGCAGTCGACGCGTTAGTCGCGCGGGCGCTCGAGGGCCACGTCCCGAGCGGGGCGCGGCTGATCCGGCGCCTCGAAGACGGGGACGGCGAGGCCCGGGCGCGCCTGTCCGAGCTGCGCGCCCACGCCGGCCGCGCGCATCTCGTCGGGGTCACCGGGCCGCCCGGCGCCGGTAAGTCGACGCTGGTGGACGCGCTCGTGTCGGGCTGGCGCGAGCGGGGGCTCCGGGTCGGCGTCGTCGCGGTCGATCCGACGAGCCCCTTCTCCCGCGGTGCGCTGCTCGGCGATCGGGTCCGGATGCAGCGCCACGCGCTCGACCCGGACGTCTTCATCCGCTCGATGGCGTCGCGTGGAAGGCTCGGCGGCCTCTCGCGCGCCACCGCCGACGCCTGCCTCGTGCTCGACGCGATGGGCTACGACCGCATCGCGATCGAGACGGTGGGCGTCGGGCAGGACGAAGTCGAGGTGATCGATCTCGCGCACACCACCTGTGTCGTGTGCCTGCCCGGCTCCGGAGACGTCGTGCAGTCGATGAAGGCGGGCATCCTCGAAGTGGGCGATTGCCTGGTGCTGAACAAGGCCGATCAGCCCGGCGCCGACGAGGCGTCCCGCGCGCTCTTCGAGATGCTGCACCTGCGCGAAGACGACGAGGACGGCTGGGAGCTGCGCCTCTTCGAGACGGTGGCGTCGACGGGGAAGGGCGTTTCCGAGCTGCTCGACGCCATCGAAGCGCATGGCCGATTCCTGCACGAGACCGGCGGCTTCGCGCGTCACGCTGCGCGCCGCGCGCGCTCGCGGGTGTTCGATACGCTGCGCGAGCGCTTCGACGCCCGGGTGCGCGAGGCGATCGCGTCGGACCCCGCGTGGGCGTCCCTGCTCGAACGCGTCGAACGCGGCGCATGCGATCCGGACGACGCGGCCGAGCGGATCCTCGCGAGCGTCGCGAACCTCCCCGAAGAAACGGAGCCCGAAGCATGAAGACCTTCGCCCTGATCGCCCGCCGCAAGGACATCACCCGCGACGAGTTTCGCGACCACTACGAAGAGATCCACGCGCCGCTCGCGATCGACACCCTGCTCGAGGGCACGCAGCGCTACGTCCGTTCCCATCTGCGCGACGTGCTCTTCGGCGAGCCGATCTTCGACGTCGTCACCGGCTTCTGGTACCGCGGGCCGGAAGCCGCGGTCGAGATCGGCAAACGGTTGGCCTCGCCCGTCGGCGAGCCGATCCTGGCCGACGAGCTCACCTTCATGGACAAGCCCGCGAACACCTTCTTCGCCGTGACCGAACATCCGGTGATCGGGAGCGAGGAAGCCGAGGCCGCCTGGTGCGGCCTCGTGCTCGTCGCTGCACCCGAAGGCGTCGCGCCGGACGCGTTCCTCGCCGACTACGAAGCGAGCTGGATCCCGAAGCTCCTCGAAGCGATCCGCGCGCCGACCTGGTGCCTCCAGAACCGAGCGGTCGCCGCCGGCCCCGACACGCCCGCCTATCACGCCCTCACCCAGGTGCACGCCGCCGGCGATGCCGGCGTCGCCGAGTGCGCGGCGCAACTCGCCGCCACCGGCGCCCGCGTCGTCGCCGCAACCGTCACCGAGCACGAAAGCAACCTGCCCTGGTAGAACTCGGCGGGAGCGTCGGGGCCTTGGGGGCACGTCCCCGATGTTCAGCGCGCCATGCGCCCCCGAAGAACAGGAGAAGTGCGCCGGCCGGGTAGGGGACGTGCCCCCAAGGTCCCGACGCGCCTAACGCAGCTCGAACCCCTCATAACCATTTCGGGCCACCTCATCACACTTCTCGACGTACGTCGGAAATCCGATGTAGGGCATGAACACGCGCGGCTTGCCCGGCACGTTCGCACCGAGATACCACGAGTTGCACGAGGGGTAGACCGTCGGCGCAGCCACTTCGTTGACGTGCTCGACCCAGGCGTCCTCGGCCTCCCGCTCCACTTCGATCGTGTCGACCTTCCGCTCGCGCAGATGCGCGATGCAGTCGGAGATCCAGCGGGCGTGCTGCTCGATCGACGGCACCATGTTCGACAACACCGAAGGGCTGCCCGGGCCGGTCACGAGGAAGAGGTTCGGGAAGCCCTCGGAGCCGATGCCGAGATAGGTGCGCGGCCCGGCCGACCACTTCTCCCCGAGCGGGAGCCCGTCGCGGCCGCGGATGTCGATACGCGACACGGCGCCGGTCATCGCGTCGAAGCCGGTCGCGAGCACGATGCAGTCGACCGGGTGCTCCACGCCGCCCGCGACGATGCCGGTGGGCGTGAACGTCTCGATCGGCTCTTCGAGCACGCTCACGAGCGAGACATTGTCGCGGTTGTAGGTGGCGTAGTAGTCCGTGTCGACGCAGAGTCGCTTGCAGCCGATCAGCGTCTTCGGCATCAGCTTCTCTGCCGTCTCCGGGTCGGTCACGATCGCGCGGATCTTGTTGCGGACGAACTCGGCGGCCGTCGCGTTCGAGGCCTCGTCGTCGATCAGGTCGCCGAAGGCGGTGATGAAGCCGAGGCCACCGACCTTCCAGCGCTCCTCGTACACCCGCTCGCGCTCCGTCTCGTCCACCTCCGCCGCCAGCACCTCGTTCGGCGGGAAGCCGGCGCCGAAGGGCTGCTGGGCGTTGTAGGCGCGGAAGCTCTCGTAGTCGCTCTTCACCTCGCGCACGTGCTCGGGGTCGAGCGGGCCGTTGTAGGCGGGGATCGAGTAGTTCGGCGTACGCTGGAAGACGGTGAGGTGCCGGGCCTGCTCGGCGATCAGCGGAATCGACTGGATGCCCGACGAGCCGGTGCCGATCACCGCGACGCGCTTCCCGGTGAAGTCGACGCCTTCGTGGGGCCAGCGACCGGTGTGATAGACCGGGCCGGAAAAGGTCTCCTTGCCCGGGAAGTCGGGTTCGTTCGCCGAGGAGAGGCAGCCGGTGGCCATCACGCAGAAGCGCGCGGTCGTGGTCTCGTGGTCGCCGTCGCGTTCGGTCTCGATCCTCCATCCCCGCGTCGCTTCGTCGTAGTGCGCGGCCGTGACCCGCGTATTCAGCTGGATGTCGCCGCCGAGGCCGAAACGCTCGACGACGTGTTCGACGTAGGAGAGGATCTCGGGCTGCGTCGCATAGCGCTCGCTCCACTCCCATTCCTGCTGGAGCTCGTCCGAGAACTGGTAGGAGTATTCGAGGCTCTCGATGTCGCAGCGCGCGCCCGGATAGCGGTTCCAGAACCAGGTGCCCCCGACGCCACTGCCCGCTTCGAAGGCCCGCGCGCGCAGGCCGCGCTCGCGCAGCTGATAGAGCATCGCGACGCCGCCGAAGCCGGCACCGACGACGGCGACGTCCAGATCGAAGTTTTCGGCCACGGATTCTCCCTCGCGCTGGATCAGCGCAGCTGACCTTCGCGGCCGCGCTCTTCGAAGCGTTTACGCAGCATGGCGACGTCCGCAGGCTCGAGCCTTCGCAGGGGCTCGCCCTTCTTCGGCCGGAACCAGACCGGATCGTCGCACTCCCAACGCTCCGCCTGCAGCGTGCGCTTGAGCACCTTGCTCGTCTGTGTCGTCGGCAGCGACGTCGCCACGCGGACGTAGCGCGGCACCTCCTTCGTGCCGAGGTCGTCCTGGGCGGCGAGGAAGGCTTCGAAGTCGGCCGCGTCGAACGCATCGCCGTCGCCCCGCTGGAGCGCCACCATCACCTGGTCGCCGACCTCTTCGTCGGGCACGGCGTAGACGGACACGAGCACGTTGCCCGGATAGCGGGCGAGGATGCGCTCGACCGGCGCCGCCGCGAAGTTCTCGCCATCGACGCGCAGCCAGTCCGAATCGCGCCCGGCGAAGTAGATGAAGCCGTCGGCGTCGCGATACGCGAGGTCGCCGGTCCAGTACATCCCGTCGCGCAGGCGCTTCGCGTTCGCCTCGTCGTTCTTGTAGTAGCCCTCGAAGAGCGCCTTGCCTCCGGTGTTCACCAGCTCGCCGATCGCTTCGTCGGCGTTGATGATCCGCCCGCTCGCGTCGAACTCGGCGGACGGACACTCCTGCTTCGTCTCCGGATCGAGGACGCGTGTCGCGTCGTCGCCGCGGCCGAGCGCCCCCTTCGGCATGTCCGGGACGCGCTGCACCGCCGCGCCGCTCTCGGTCGAACCGTAGCCGTCGATCACCCGCACTCCGAAGCGTTTGGCGAAGCGCTCGATGTCCGCGTCGGCGGCTTCGTTGCCGAAGGCGATGCGCAGCGGATTGTCTGCGTCGTCGTCGCGCTCGGGCTGGGCGAGGATGTAGGACAGCGGCTTGCCGACGTAATTGAAGTAGTTGCAGCCGTAATTCCGGATGTCCGGGATCGCGTTCGAGGCCGAGAAGCGCCGACGCAACACCGCCGTGCCCCCGACGATCAGCGTCGGCCCGGTTCCGGTGAAGAGCGCGTTGCTGTGGAAGAGCGGCATCACCTGGTAGGACACGGTGTCGCGACCGAGTCCGCAGATGGCGATGAGGCTCTGCGACACCAGCGAGAGCTTCCCCTGGCTGCAGATCACCGCTTTCGGCGCGCCGCTCGTTCCCGAGGTGAAGATCAGCAGCAGCGTGTCGGACATCTCGACCGGCACGTCGGGGATCGGGGCGCCCTCCCACGGCGCGAGGGCCTGCGCGTACCCGGGAGAGTCGATGTCGAGGATGCGGTCTTCGGGGATCCCGAGGTCGAGCCCGTCGAGCATCGGTCGCATGCGCGATTCGGTGACGATGAGCTGGCAATCGGTGTGTCGGACGTCGCGCGCCAGCTCCGCGCCGCGTCGCGTCGGGTTGATGCCGACGAGGACGCCGCCGGCGAGCGCCGCAGCGCCCAGCCAGAGCGGGAACTCCGGGACGTTCTCGAGGAGCACGCCCACGTGCAGCGGGCCCTCTTGCCGGTTCTCGAGCAGGAACGCCGCGCGCTGGGCGCTCATTCCCACCCACTCGCGGTAGCGGATCTCGGCGTCTTCGAAGCGGATCGCGGTGTGGTCGTCGTCGGCGCGCGCGACGACCCAGTGTCGAAACGGGACCAGTTCCATCGCCGGGCGTGCCTCCGCGCACACGATACCCGAACGCTCCGAGCGGGCGGGTCGGAGATCGCACGTCGGCCCCTGCCCGCCCGGTGACGGGCGAGCTCGGGCCGAACGGGAAAAGGGGCGGCTGCGGCGCAAACAGGAAGAGCAGCAGTGGCAGCAAGAGCAGGAAGTCGGCCGTGTTGGCGTCCGACTCCTCAGTGGGTCCGCATCGGCTTCCGCGGCAGATCAATCCCCTTCCGCACTGCACGCCCCCCATTACGGGAATGGAAGCCGCTGGTTTCTGCAGTGAGCACAGCGCGCCGCAGCGCCTGCCCTCCCTGGAGCAAGACCCATACCAGTATCGTTGTTTCTCCGAAAAACGAGAGAGGACAGAGGGTTCGGCGCGAAGCGGCGAGTCGGGCGAGTCACCGTCGCGGAATCCGATTTCCCACGAGTAGGAACTTCGATTCCGGCCATGGGTCAACTCGCCCTTTGGGGTGGACCGGCCGGGGAGTGACGCCGCGGCCTCGTGCCGCGAGTCGGTCTCGTCGCTGGGAAGCGCGGAATGACGCGGCTCAGGCTTCGGTCTCTTCGGGATCCGCCGTCATCACCTGGTTGCCGCCGGCGGCCGTGGCGCGGGAGAGGGCGCGATCGGCCCACTTCAGGATCTGCTCGCGTTCGCACGCAGCCCCGTTGGAGGTGGCGACCCCGAAGCTGGCAGTGGCCCGCAAGGCGAGCTCGCCACATTCGAGCGGACCCGACGCCAGCGCGTCGCACATCCGCTGGGCGATGATCGCCCCCTCGCGCAGGCTCGTGTCCGGCAGCACCGCGACGAACTCGTCCCCGCCGACGCGACCGAAGGCGTCGGTGCGGCGCAGCTGCCGCTGCATCGTGTCGCACGCCATGCGCAGCGCGCGGTCGCCGACGAGGTGCCCGTGTTCGTCGTTGACGCGGCGGAAGTCGTCGAGGTCGATCATCGCGACGGTCAGCGCCATCGACTGCGCGGCCGTCTCCGAGAGGTGCGTGTCGAGCGTGTCGAAGACGTGACGTCGGCTCGAGACGCCGGTCAGACCGTCGCGGTCGGCGTGACGGCGATGTTCTTCCCGTGCGGCGATCAGCCGCTCCTGGAGCTCGACGATGCGTTGCCCGGCGCGCAAGCGCGCGCGCAGCTCCTCGGGCGCGACCGGCTTGAGCAGGAAGTCGTCGGCACCCGCTTCGAGACCGGCGAGCATCGATTCCGGATCATCGCGGTGGGTGATCAGGATGAAGTAGGTGTAGGTGTCCGACTTGCGCGCACGCAGCGCGCGGCACAGATCGACGCCGGTCATGCCCGGCATGTTCCAGTCGACGATCGCGAGATGAGGCGGCCCGGACGGTCCGAGGATCTCCAGCGCGACGTCGCCGCGCGAGACCGACGTCACGCGGTGTCCCCACTTGTTCAGCAGGCGCTCGAGCCGAATCCGGGTGACATCGTCGTCGGCGGCCACGAGCACGTTTCGCAGCTCGTGTCGCGTGCAGTGGACCGAGAGCTCGTCGGTGAGGTCCGAGAGCGCGGCTTCCATGCGCTCGAGCAGCGTGCGCAGCGCGGGGACGTCGCGCGACGCCGCGCTCTCCATCAGCGCCCGGGCCGCGCGCTCGGTGTCGCTCGCCGCGAAGTCCTGCGCGGCCCCGGCGAGGTCGTTCGCAAGCCGTTCGATCGCGTCGAGGTCGCGGCAGTCGATCGCCTCGCGCATCTCGTTGAGACGCCGCGGATTCTGTTCGAGAAAACGCTGGGCCATGGCGACGAGCAGATCGACGTCGCCCTCGACCATCGCGAGGGCCTGTCCGAGATCGAACGCTGCTGTACCCGAATCCATATTTCGTCCAGCCATGCGAGATCAGGACCGACCTCTCTCTATCGCGTCGCTTCCGGCAGGACTTGACCCTTGGGCCTTGAATTGAGGCGCTTTTCCCCGCCCTTCGGGCCGAGTCGATCCCCAGCGGGTTCCCGATTGTTCGTCAGGAATTTCCCGACAGCGAATTCCGCAGAATGATCGAAGGGTTAGCGCTGATCGGCGCTACAATGCGGCGGCTCCGAGAGGTCCCACGAAAGCGGTATGGACGCGGATCTCCGTTCGCCGCGAAGGGAGAATGCGGCCTGCGATGAACGAAGAACCGACCTCCGCGCGCCCCACGCGCGTCATCGTGATCGACGATCATCCGATCGTCCGCCGTGGTCTGGTGCAGCTCATCGAGAACTCCGCGGATCTCTGCGTGGTGGGCGAGGCCGAGAGCCACGCCGAGGCCACCCGGCTTCTCGCCGAACGAGAGGCGGATGTCGTCGTCGTCGACCTCTCCCTCGGCGACAGCAACGGGCTCGATCTCCTCTCGCAGATCAAAGCGCACCATCCCGACGTGAAATCGATCGTGTTCTCGATCCACGACGCCGAGCTCTATGCGCCGCGCGCCCTGCGCGCCGGCGCCTCCGGCTTCGTGAGCAAGACCCAGCCGTGCGAAGACGTGCTCGTGGCGATCCGCGCGCTTTCCGAGGGAGAGATCTACGTCGCGCCCGAGATCGCGCAGCGCATCTTGCGTCGCATGTCCGGCGGATCGCCGTCGCGCGCCGCGGACGGCGGCATCGAGCTCCTGTCCGACCGCGAGCTCCAGGTGTTCGAGCTGGTCGGGCAGGGCAAGACCACGGGCGAGATCGCGAAGTCGTTGGGGCTGAGTCCGAAGACGGTCGAGACGCACCGACAGCGCATCAAGGGGAAGCTCGGCATCGACAGCGGCACGAAGCTGTTGATCCGCGCAGCCCAATGGGTGGCCCAGGACACCTGATCACCGCAGCGATCGCGATCCGTCGCATTCGATTCCTGCGGCGCCCCGTGCGCCGCGCACCGTGTTAGGCGACGTCGACGCCGTGACCCGAACCGCCGCGGGTCTCGCGCCGCGCTGGAATCGGCCGGTTGGCCCCGCGTCGCGCTGCTAGCGTCGGAGTCGTGCAGGCCCCCGAGACGCACGCCGATCCATCGCCCGCGGTTCCCCGTCACGGGTACGCCTTCCTCCTCACCGGCAGCGCCTGCTGGTTCGCGTTCTGGGGCGGGCACATGGTCGTCTTCCAGTGGCTCGTGGTGGAGGCGCTCGGCGCGCCCCCCGCCGCGGTGGGGACGGCCCAATCCGTCCTCCAGCTTCCGGCGCTCCTCTTCCTGCTCGTCGGTGGAGCGGTCGCCGATCGCGTCGACCCGACGCGCCTGATCCTCGCGATCCACGCCCTGTCGGCGACGGCGATCGGGCTGCTCGGCGTCGTCCTCGTCTCCGAACTGCTGACCTACGGCGCACTGCTCGCCTTCGCGGCGACGCTCGGCACGCTCCAGGCCTTCGGCTTCCCGGCGCGCGACACGCTGCTCTCGGACGTCGTCGCGCATGCGACGATGAGTCGCGCCGTCGTCGGTGCGACGCTCACCCAGCACTCGGCGCAGGTCGCCGGCGCGCTGCTCGCGGGAGCGGCGAGCTTCGTGGGCGGTGTGCCCGTCGTGTTCGGTCTCGCCGCGCTGACGGCGCTCGGGATGGGTCCGTTGTCGCGCCTGCCGCGACGCCCCGCCCCGACGACCGCGCGGGCGCCGCTCGCGCTCTCCGACCTGCGCGCGGGCCTCGTCGAGGTGGCGCGCTCCACCTTGTTGCGGCCCGTGTCGTTGCTCTCGGTCACGGTCGGGTTCCTCTTCGTCGGGCCCTACTTCGTGATCATCCCGCTGATGGTGCGCGACATCTACGGCGGCGGCGCCGCGGAGATCGCGCTTCTCAACGCGATGTTCCCGCTCGGCTCGGTCGTCGGCGGGCTGGCGATCTTCCTGCGCGGCGGCATCGAGCGCGACGGTCGCGCGCTCTCGTGCGGCATGATGGCCGCGAGCGGGTGCATCGCCTGGATGGCGACGGGGCTGCCCTATCTCGGCACGGCGGTCGCCGTCTTCGGCTGGGGGCTCGCCGGCGCGTTCTTCATCAACTCGGGCCGGACCCTCTTCCAGAGGCACGCGTCCGAGGCGAATCGGGCGCGCGTCCTTTCGGTGTATACGTTGGGGATCATGGGCGCCGCGCCGATCGGAAGCTTCATCTCCGGGTTGCTCGTCACGCCGCTCGGTCTGCACGGCGTCCTCATCACCGACGCCGCGATCGCGGCCGTCCTGTCGCTCGTCGTCGTCGCGACGACGCCGATCTGGCGCGCGCGATGAGCCACGGCGTGGCGTGGCGCAACTGGTCGGGACGGGTGACGGCGCGGCCGGCCCTGATCGCGCGGCCGCGCGACGAAGCGGAGGTCGTGCGCGTCGTCGCGGGTGCGGGGGAGCGGGACGTGACTGTGCGCGCGCAGGGCGCTGCCCACAGTCACGCGCCGCTCGTCGCCCACGACGGCATCGTGCTCGAGACGGACGCGCTCGCAGGTGTCTTGGGGGTCGACGCCGACGCGCGCGAGGCGATCGTCCGCGGCGGGACACGGATCGCGTCTCTCGGCGCCCCGTTGCGCGAAGCCGGCGTCGCGTTGCACAACCAGGGCGACATCGATCGCCAGGCGATCGCGGGCGCGGTGGCGACCGGCACCCACGGCACCGGCGTCGCGTTGCGGAACCTCTCGGCGGGCGTGCTCGGTGCCCGCGTGGTGCTCGCGAGCGGCGACGTCGTCCTTTGCGACGCCCACCGCGAACCCGAGCTCTTCGAGGTCGCGCGTCTGTCGCTCGGCGCCGTCGGCGTCGTCACCGAGCTGCGCCTCTCGGTGCGCGACGCCTACAAGCTCGAAGAGCGCATGTGGCTCGAGCCGCTCGACGCGGTGCTCGATCGCATCGACACCCTCTGTGCGGCCACGCGCCATTTCGAGTTCTTCTGGATGCCCGGCGCCGAACGCGCGGCTTGCAAGTCGCTCGACGAGACCGACGCCGAGCCCGTCTATCCGCTCGCCGCCGAGGGAAAGCGGCTCGCGTGGAGCGACGAAGTGCTCGCGAACGAGCGCAACGATCTGCACAGCGAGATGGAGTACTCGCTGCCGGCCGCGTCCGGGCCGGCGTGTTTCCGCGCGCTGCGCGAACGCATCGCGCGCGACTTCCCCGACCTCCGTTGGCCCCTCGAGTACCGGCGCGTCGCCGCCGACGATCTCTGGATCTCCTCCGCCACCGGTCGCGACACCGTGACGATCTCGGTGCACCAGGGCGTCGACGCGCCCGACGAGCCGCTCTTCCGCGCGTGCGAGGAGATCTTTCGCGCCTACGACGGCCGTCCGCACTGGGGGAAGGTGCACTACCGGGTCGGTGCCGAGCTCGCCGCGCTCTACCCGCGTTTGCGCGATTGGTGGCGCGTCCGCGACCGCTTCGATCCCGACGGCCGCTTCCTCTCGCCCTACCTCGAGAGCCTGCGACCCTGACCGCGTGGCCGTGTATGATGCCGAGCCGCGCTCAACGCCCAGGAGGCCCCCATGAAGATCGCCCTCGGATTCGCCAACGTCGGTCCGTTCGTCCAGCCCGAGGAAGCGGCCTTCCTCGCCAGGAGCGCCGAAGAAGCCGGCATCGAGTCGCTCTGGACGGTCGAGCACGTCGCCGTGCCGAAGGGCTACAAGGCGAAGTATCCCTACAGCCCCGACGGCAAGATGCCCGGCAACGAAGACTCCCCGATCCCGGATCCGCTGATCTGGCTGTCCTACGTCGCCGCGCAGACGACGAAGATCAAGCTCGCGACCGGCATCCTGATCCTTCCGCAACGCCATCCGATCTACGTCGCGAAGGAGCTGGCGACGCTCGACGTGCTCTCGAAGGGGCGGATGATCCTCGGCATCGGGATCGGCTGGATGGAGGACGAGTTCCGCGCGCTCGGCATCCCCTTCAAGGAGCGCGTGAGCCGCACCGAGGAATCGTGCGCCGCGCTGCGCTCGCTGTGGTCGGCCGAGGCCGGCGCGTTCAAGGGCGACCACTATCATTGGGATGCCCTCGAGTCGAACCCGAAGCCGGTGCAGGAGGGCGGTGTGCCGATCGTCGTCGGTGGCCACGTCCTCGGGGCGGCGCGACGCGCAGCCCGCGTGGGCGACGGCTTCTTCCCGATGTTGACGGCGGGCGACGCGGCGTCGCTTCCCGATCTGCTCTCCGCGATGAGCGAAGAGTGCGCGCGCGTCGGTCGCGACCCGGCGAAGATCGAGATCACCACCGGCGCGACGAGCCTCGACCCCGACGCGATCAAGCGACTCGAAGACCAGGGCGTCTCCCGTCTGGTGATCGGCCCGCCGGGCTTCACCCGCGACCAGATCAGCGCCGGACTCGACAAGCTCGCGGACACGGTCATCTCGAAGCTGTAGCCTGCGTCCGATGAGCGAAGACACCTACGCAATGGTCGACGCGTCCGAAGCGTCGTGGAATGACACCGCCGACGTCGTGATCGCCGGCCTCGGCGTCGCGGGCGCCTGCGCGGCGATCGAAGCGCGCGAAGCCGGCGCCGACGTGCTCGTATTCGAGCGCGCCAGCGGCGGCGGCGGCACCACGGCGAACGCGGCCGGGCACGTCTATCTCGGCGGCGGCACGCGCGTGCAGAAGGCCGTCGGCGTCGAGGACGACGTCGAGTCCATGTACACCTATCTGCTGATGAACACGCCCGAGCCCGAGGAGGAGAAGATCCGCCTCTACTGCGACGAGAGCGTGTCGCACTTCGACTGGCTCGTTGCGCACGGCGTCCCGTTCAAGGACACGATGTTCCAGGGCAAGCACTTCATGCAGATGACCGACGAGTGCCTGATCTGGTCGGGCAACGAGGAAGTGTGGCCCTTCCGCGAGAAGGCGAAGCCCGCGCCCCGGGGCCACAAGGTGGCGAAGGAAGGCGAGGGCGGCGGTGCGCTGATGGTCGACCAGCTCGTGAAGACGATGCGCGAGCTGGGCGTGCGCATCGAAACCGACACTGCGGTGGTGAAGCTCTACCGCGAGGACGGCCGCATCGTCGGCGTGCGCACGAAGAGCGTCGAAGGCGAGAAGGACGTGCGCGCACGCGGCGGCGTGATCCTCGCGACGGGTCACTTCACCGCGAACATGGAGATGCTGAAGCAGCACACGCCGCGGCTGCTCGAAGAGGGCATCACCCGCCAGTACACCCACTACGACGACGGCGCGGGGCATCAGCTCGGTGTCGCCGCCGGCGGCGAGCTGCGTCACATGGACGGCGCTCTGATCACCTCGCCCTTCTATCCGCCCGAGCAGTTGATCAAGGGCATCCTCGTCAATCGCGAGGGAAGGCGCTTCGTCGCCGAGGATTCCTATCACTCGCGGTCGAGCATCTTCGCCACGCAGCAACCCGGCGGCGAGGCCTACCTGATCGTCGACGAGGAGATCTTCGCCCGGCCGATGTTCGGGCACGACCTCATCGACGCATGGGAGAGCGTCGAAGAAATGGAGGCGGGCCTCGGCATGCCGAAGGGTTCGCTCCAGGAAACCATTCGCGCCTACAACGAGCACGCGGCGAAGGGCGACGACCCGGAGTTCCACAAGAAGCCGAAGTGGGTGACGCCCCTCGACCACCCGCCCTACGCGGCGTTCCAGTTCTCGCGAGGGAAGGTGCCGTACATGGGCTTCACCCTCGGTGGGTTGCGCGTCTCCGTCGACGCAGAGGTGTTGACGCCCGAAGGAGAGGCGATCCCCGGCCTCTACGCGGCCGGGGCCTGCGCCGACAACATCGCCCAGGACGGCGCCGGCTACTCGAGCGGCACCTGCATCGGCGAGTCGAGCTTCTTCGGGCGCCGGGCCGGGCGGCACGCGGCCGGAGCGCGCTGCTAAGGTTCGCGTCATGGGAATGGAAACCACCGGCCGCATCCACGCGCTCTTCGACACCCAGCAGGTGACCGAACGCTTCCGCAAGCGCGAGTTCGTGATCGAGCTCGCCGACAACCCGCGCTTTCCCCAGTTCGTCCAGTTCCAGCTGACGGGCGATCGCTGCGAGAACCTCGACGGCTTCAACGTCGGGGATGAGGTGCGCGTCGAGTTCAGCCTGCGCGGGCGCGAGTGGAAGAGCCCGAAGGGCGACATCAAGTACTTCAACAGCCTCGACGTCTGGACCCTCGAACGCGTCGGCGCCGCAACGGGCATGGACCAGAGCCAGCCCGACTTCGGCACCGACGATCCCCCGCCGCCCGGCGACGACGACGTTCCGTTCTAGCGCTTCTGGCCTAGCACGACGCGGCGGAATTCCTGGATGACGGGGAGCTTGTCGAGCCACGGGGAGGCGTCCGAGCGGGAAGGGTCTTTCGGGTTCGGGGCGCCGGCGTAGCCGGCTGGGATCTGGTCGATGCCGGCGAGGCCCGAGTCGGCGCCGCCGTCGTATTCCCACCCGGGCACGGAGAGGTCGTCGTCGGCGGCGACGTCGATCGTGCGCACGCCGTAGCTCGAGAGCTCCGTGGTCGTCGCCTGCGGCGGAACGATCCACACGTGGTGCGGGCCGGCGAAGAAGAGATATTGGATCCGCTCGTTCTTCGAGAGGATGCGGAAGCGGCGCAACATGCCCCCGTAGAGCGAGCTCTTCGAAGCGCTCTCTTCGACGATGCCGTGGCGGAAGTCGGGCTGGTAGCCCGCGACGAAGCGCAGCGTCTCGGGCCGACCCGAGCGTGAGAAGCGCGCAATCGGGCGTCCGCGGTTCACGAGGTTGCGCGGATCGCTCTGGGCGCGGCGGCGCGGTTCGATGAAGTCGGCGTAGGCCTCGAAGCGGTCGTCCGGGGCGCGGCGCAGCACGCGCGGGATCGCGTCGATGTCGTAGGGGACGCGCTTCGCCGAGGCGGAGAGCGACTCGAAGGCGTCCTGGAGCTCGAGCGGGAGGTCGGTGGTGGACTCGTCGGACACCTCGATCTCCTCGCCGTCGACCTCGATCGTGCGGATGTCTCCCTTGCCGATCCAGTTCTCGCTCTCCGACCGGACGAAGTGGGAGGCCGCGCGCCAGATCAGCGAGACGTCCTTGTATAAGAGGCGCGCGTGGATGCGCTCGGGGCCGCGGAGCGGCTGCTGCGCGACATAACCCACGAAGAAGCGGACGTCCTCGTTCTGGCGCACCCGCGAGAGATAGAAGGTGGTGTCGAAGAGGTCGACGCGAAAGCGCGGCGCATAACCCTGCCCGAGCAGGCGCAGCGGACGCTTGCGCGTCGATCCCGCGGATCGCAGGACGGCGCCGGCTTCGAGGCGCCGGTGGAAATCGCGCAGGACCCGCGATGGGCTCCACGCGTGCGGGGCGACGCTCGGGACGACACGTCGCGGGATCGGCGGTCGTCGGTTTCGGCGGCTCCGGGCTTTCGGCATGCATGGCTCCGTGAATCGCCGCGTCGCACGGCGTCGTTCTCGATACCGAGTCCATAGCCCGATCCCGCTTTGCATGCCGGTGCGGTTCCGGGCGCGCGCTTCGGCTACCGTGCCCGCTCCGAAGGAGGAACCATGCGCCGCCTGCCCATTCTGATCGTCCTGTGGATCGTCGCGCTCGCCTGTTCGGGCGGCACCGAGAAGTCCGACGGGTCTTCGTCCGACGCGTCGGATGCGAAGGCCGAGAAGACCGCTACCGGGCTCGAGATCACCCATCTCCGCGTCGGCAATGGTCCGGCGCCGAAGCGCAGCAACCGCGTCCAGGTGCACTATCACGGCACCTTCCCCGACGGCACGGTCTTCGACAGCAGCGTCGACCGCGGCCAGCCGGCCACCTTCCCGCTCAACCGCGTCATCCGCTGCTGGACCGAGGGGCTCCAGCTGATGAAGGTCGGAGGGAAGGCGAAGCTCGTCTGCCCGCCCCAGATCGCCTACGGCGCGCGCGGTGCGCCCCCGAAGATCCCGCCGAACGCGACGCTCCACTTCGACGTGGAGCTGATCGACATCTTCTAGCCGTCGTTCCGGCCTAGCGGCGGCGCTTCTCCATCTCGAGCTCTAGCAGGCGTCCCGTCGCCGACACCTCGATCTCCCACTTCCAATCGTCGCCGAAGCCCTTCATCTCGAAGGCGCGCTCGCCGTCTCTCAGCGCGCCCTGGAAGATCCGGCTCGTCCGGAAGCTCGCGCGATGCGGTCCGAGCACGCGTTCGAACTCGATCTGCGCCGCGTTCGGCACATCGTCCGCGTCGGCGGGCCCGAGCCGGCGCACGCCGGTGCGGGTGTCGATCTCGAAGTCGATCAGCTCTCCCGCGGCGTCGAAATCGGCCTCGACCGAGATCTTCTCCCCGCGGTAGTCGCCCTCGACCCGCGCTTCGTCGCCGCGCTTCGTGATCCGCGCTCCGTTCGGCGTGAAGCCGGGAAGCACGCGCTCCACCTCGCCGCGCAGCGCCGCGGGAAGCGTCGCGTACGCGACCTCGGCATGGGGATTCATCTTGCGGCGGAACAGCGCCTGACCGATCGCGAGCGCGAAGATCGCGAGCAGGACGGTGGCGAAGAACGCTCCCATCGGATGAAACCTCCGGACGCTAGATGGCTTCGGTCAGGGCGTCGTAGGTGCTCGCGCTGAAACCGGTGATGACCCGGCCGTTCACGTCGAGCACGGGGATGGCGCGCGAGCCGGTCTTCTTCACGAGCGCATCCGCGTGCACCGGCTGGTCGATGTCGCGCTCTTCGTACGCCACGCCTCGGCGTGCGAGATGACGTTTCGCCTTGCGACAAGCGCCGCACCACTCGGCCGAGTAGAGCACGACCCCTGCGTCCGCCGACGCGACCGTCGTCGTGGCGTGCCCCGGGGTCGCGGCGAGCGCGTCGCGGCGGGCGCGAGCGGCGTCGCCCGGCGTCAGCGGCGGCGGCGTCGCCATCTTCACGAAGCCCACCGACGCGCGCAGCGATTCCGGAACGTCCTCGAGCCGGTCCACGAAACGAACCTGTCGCTTCGCGTCGACGAACTGATAGTAGAGGCGCGTGGCCGACGCCTCGTCCTCGAGGCTCTCCCAGCCCTCCGGACGCTCTGCCGCGGTGGCGGGCGCCACCGCGTCGCGCGCGTCGGCGAACGTGTCCGAGACGGTGTCGCAGGCGAGGATCGGGAGCGAGAGGGCGAGGACGATCGGGAGCAGAGCGCGCATGGTCTCTTCATCGGACGTCCCCGAGGCCGACTTGGGCCCGATTCAAGCACGTCCGCAGCGGCTCCGATGAGACGGAGATGGCGTCTCTTCGCGCGTGGTGGCTCCTCGCCCTGCTGGCACTGTGGCTCGCGCCGTCGTCCGCGGTGGCGGGCGAGGTCTGCGATCCGGGCGCGGGGAACGGCGCCGGTCCCGCCAGTGCGGGCGGGCCGCCGGGCGCCGTGTCGCTGATGATCCTCAAGGACGGGTCGAAGGTGCACGCCCTGGCCGCGTCGCTCGCGCGCGGGGTGCCGATGGCGGCGCGCGACCCGCAGACCGTCGTATTCCGGGACGGCCGCGTGATCACGGCGGACGTCGAGAGCGCGGGGCGCGTCCTCAACGCGCTCGGCTGGAGTGCGCGCCCGATCCGGGTCGTCGCATCGTTTCCGAAGACCCGCGCCCGACCCCGGCGCGCCCGCGGCTGAGGTTAGTTGGCGCGCCCGGGCGGCGTGCAGGGGACTGGGTTCGGGATCGGGAGTGTGCCGCGCGGTGTTCGTGTTGGGGACGGGCTCGACGATTCGTGTGTGTGGGGCCTGGCGGGAGGCGGAGGCAGCTCTTTGCCTTCGCTCGCCTTCGGCTCGCTGCGCGCCGGCCTCCTTCGGAGGCCGGCTTGCTATCGCCCCTCGAACACCGGGTCGCGTTTTTCGACGAAGGCGCGGGCGGCGTTCTTGTGGTCGCGGGTGCGGCCGGTGTGGACGTGGTGGGTGGCCTCGAGGTCGAGGCATTCCATCACGTCACCGCCGACCGCGCGATTGAGGTTCTCCTTCATGTACCGGTAGGCGACGCTGGGACCGCGAGCGAGGCGCAGCGCCAGCTCGCGGGTGTGGTCGGCGAGGGAGTCGTGGGGCACGACCCGGTGCACGAGGCCGATGCGCTCGGCCTCCTTCGCGTCGATCCGGTCGGAGAGGAAGTAGAGCTCGCGCGCCTTCGCCGATCCGAGCAGCTGGGTGATGAAGAAGGTGCCGCCGTAGTCGCCGGCGAAGCCGACCTTCGCGAACGCGGTGGTGAACACCGCCTGCTCCGACGCGATGCGCAGGTCGGCGGCCATCGCGAGGGAGAGTCCGGCGCCGGCAGCCGGGCCGGGCAGCGATGCGATCACCGGCTTCGGCATCGTGTACATGCGCCCCGCGGTGCCGCGCTGGTTGCGTCGCTGCGCAGCGATCGCGGCGTCGATGCCGGGCCCGTCTCCGCCCGAGGCGCCGCTGCGGTGTGCTTCGTCCATCCCCTTCACGTCGCCGCCGGCGCAGAAAGCGCCACCCGCGCCGGTGAGCACGACGGCGCGCACCTCGTCGTCGCGTTCGGCGACTTCGAGCGCGGTCTCGAGCGCGCCGAGCATTTCCGCCGACACCGCGTTGCGTCGCTCCGGGCGGTTGAGGGTGATGGTGGCGACGCGGTCCTCGATCTCCGCGAGGACGAAGTCGGTGCCGGTGTCGATCGAGCGGGCGGTCGTCATGAGGCCTCCTTTGGGGGCGCCATTCTACGACACGCGTCAGACCATGCGTTCGAGCTTGCGCCCCCCGCCGAGCAGCGATCCCCCCATGCCCAGCCGCAGCAGCGCCACGCTCACGGCCATCAGGCCGAGCAGCAACGCGGCGACGAGGCGCAGGTCGTGCTCGCGACGCTCGAAGATGTCCCCCTCCCCGACGCGCGGCATCGCCCCTGGCTCCACGGGAAGCCCGTATCGCTCCGCCAGCGGCACCACCTTCGACAGGTTCACGACGGGGGTTCCCGCACCGAGGAAGCGCATCGTCACGCTGTCGATCAACGCGGTGCGCGGGTCGGGGCGCAGGTTCACCCCCGGCTTGTAGAGGCGCTTCACCGACTTCGGCCCGATCGAAACGAGCGCGCCGCCGGCGTTGATGTAGGCGGCGAAGCGGCGCCCCTGCGCCTGCTCCTCGTAGATCGCCATGCGCTTCTCGATGCTCGCGATCTCGTCGTCGACTTCGATGTAGGTGACTTCGTTGCGCGCGATCGTCTCGCGCAGCTTCTCGCGCCCCGCCCGGCTCATGCCCAGTGCGCGGTCGCGCGTGCCGCCGAGCGACGCCGCCACCGATCGCGCGCCGATGATCTCGGCGTCGGCGAGGATGCGCTCCATGTCGAGCCAGGCGAAGCCCGGGATGTTCGCGCCGAAGCTCGACGCGCCGGCGCTCGAGACCGCCACGACTTCCAGATCCATCACGTCGGCCGCCACGAGGGCGGCGAGGTTGAGCGCCGGGAACGAGCCCGACACGCCGACGGCGACGAGATCGCCGCGCTCGACGCCAGCGGCGCGCAGCATCTCGACCATCACCGCCGCCCAGTTCGGATTCACCGTCGTGCGTTTCGCTTCGAGGGAGCCCGTGTTGGTCGTGATCGACGAGCTCGCGAATCCGAGCATGCCCGACCCGGCCGGGTCGACTTCCGTGTCGACCTTCGCCACGTAGCGCTCGCGATGCGTCCGCAGGATCTCCATCGCCCTCTCCATCCGCTGCGCGGCGGCGAGCTTCGCCTCGAAGTCCGGCTGCACGCGAACGCGTTGGAAGCGCTCGGCGCCGAGCAGGGCGCCGCACGCGATCACCGCCACCAGCACGTGGACGATGCGCGAGACGCTCGCCGGCCTCCAGTAGAGCTCCTGCACGCTCAATGTCCCCCGAGCACGAGCAGCCCGACGAGGCGCGTCGCGACGCTGGCGGTGATGGCGGAGGAGACGGTGATGATCGCGCCCTGGCGGTCCATCCAGATCGCGAGCAGGCCGGGGATGATGTAGCCGACGACGTCGACTTCGAAGGGACCGACCGGAACTCCGACGCCCACGACGTTGCGCGCCAACGCGCCGAGCAGGAAGCCGATCAGGATCGCGAGCACCGTGCGCCGTCTCCCGTAGACGATCGCGATCGTCGCGAGCACGCGCACGAAGAAGAAGGTGAGCAGCGCCACCGAGAGCGTGATCGCGATGATCAACGGATCCTGGATCTCGAGGGCGAGGTAGCCGGGGACGATGATGCCGCCCGGTGCCACGCCGAACGACTCCGAGTAGAGCAGGCTGACCACGAGCCCGATCCCGATCACGGCGATGCTCATCTCGTTCATGTTGGTTCCGCTCTCGACGTCACGCCGCGCGCTCCGTCCGCTCGTTCGGCACGGCGCGGTTTGCGAACAGGCGCGCGAGCTCGAGGCCGGTGCCCGCGATGTTGCCCGCGCCGACGACGAGGGCGCTCGGTCCGGCGGCTCCCATGAGCTCTTCGAACACCGCGCCGGCGCTCTCCCCTTCGAGCGGGACGAGCGCCGTGGCGGGCAGGCCCGCGCGCACGGCGGTCTGGGCGAGCGCGTAGGTGCCGGAGCCGACGAGGAAGTAGTGGTCGGCGCGCGGCCACTCGACGAGGGCGGCGCCGAGCTGGCGTGAGCGATCGTGCCGATCGAGGCGACAGTTCAGCACCATGATCCGCGTCGCGCAGTCGGGGTGGCGGTCGAGGGCGAGTCGCCAGACGCGCTCGGTCGCGACCGGATCGTTCGCCGCGAAGCCGTTCACGAAGGAGATCTGGCGCCCGAAGAACGCGACGTCGTGCTCGCGCAACGCGCCGACGTCCGGAGCGGCGCGCGTCATGCCGTCGAGCGCGGTCTCGCGCGGGATGCCGAGCGCGTCCGTCACGGCGAGCGCGAGGGCGACGTTGTCGCGGTGTTCGAGGTAGGCGAAGCGCGCCATCGTGGCGTCGTCGATCGCCGGATCGTCGCCGACGGCGACGAGCTCGCTGCCGCGGTCGCGGCACGCCGCTGCGAAGAGCGGCAGGGCTTCTTTCTCTCCCGTGAAGAGCGTCGCGCCCACCGGAGTGGTGCCGAGGAGCGCCAGGGCGACGTCCTTGCGGGTCGGGCCCATCACGTCGAGGTGGTCGGGCCAGGCGTTGGTGATGACGCCGTGGGTGGAACGCACGAGGCGCAGCTCGCATAACGCCTGGAGCCTCGGCTGGAGCGCCATGCATTCGATCACCAGCGCCTCGGCGTCGTCGCGCGCGGCGATCCGGATCATGCGCAGCTGCTCGAGGACGTTGGTGAGTCCCGGCCGGTAGACGGGCAGCTCGGTGGCGTCGGGCGCGATCAGGCGCGCCTGGGAGCCGGTCGTCTTCGCGTAGGTGCGCACGCCGTGGGCGCGCAGGGCGGCCGCGACGAGGCGCACAACCGAAGACTTGCCGCGCGTGCCGTTGACGTGGATACGGATCGGAATCCCATCGCGATGTCGACGGTGGCGATGGCTCTCCAGCGCGCCCAACACGATCAACAGCACGATCAGCAGCCCGAGCAGGAGCGTCGGCGCGATGGCGATCGGCACGGCGAAATGCTCGCCGAATCGGCCCTGCCGGACAACCCGAGCCGGATGCCGACAACCGGATACAATCGGCCGCCCGTGCGCGATCCCCGCCAGACCCTCCGCCTCGCCCTTCTCGTCGCATCGCTGGTCTGCGCCGTGTTTCCGCCGGCGGCGTGGGCGCAGAACCCGCTGATCCCGACCGAGACCGAGGCCGAAGCCCCCGAGGCGAAGCTCGAAGCGCTCCGCGCGGAGAACGTCGAGCTCGAGGTCCGCGCCCGCGAATGGGCCGAGCGCGCGGCGGAATTCGAGCGCACCCAGCGCGACGCGCCCGTCCTGCTCGACGAGCTCGCGGCGGAGATCCGGGCGGTCGAGGGTCGGGCGCCGGCCGAGGTCGAAGCGGGCGTCTCGCCCGAGCAGCTCGAGGTGATGCTGCTCGGCGCCGAGCAGGATCTCTCCCTCGCACGGAAGAAGTGGAACGATCTGGTCGCCGAGCGCGATCAACGCGGCGACCGACGACGTCGCTTGCCCGAGCTGCTCGCCGACGCGAAGGCGCGTCTCGCCGAGCTGGAGGGGCAGACCGCGGCGACCGTCTCCGAGTCGCCGGAGATCGCCGAGGCCCAGGCGACTCGGTCGCGCCTGCTCACCGAGTCGCTCGATAACGAGATTCGCGCCTACGAGCAGGAGCTGCTCAGCTTCGACGCGCGCGGGAAGCTCCTCGACAAACGCATCGCGCTCGCGCGGCTGGGCGTCGACCGCGCGGACGCGAAGCGCGAGCTCCTCCAGACGGCGGTATCGGGCCGACGCGAATCCGAGGCCGAGCGCGCGGCGCAGGAGGCGCTCGCCTCCCTGGCCGAGGCCGACGCGCTCTCGCCGGCGATCCGCGACGCGGTGCGCGGGCTCGCGATCGAGAACGCCGAGCTCGCGCGCAGTCGCACCGGCGAAGAGGGCTTGATCGAGGCGATCGAGGATACGAAGCGCAAGCTGCAGCGCGCCGAGGCGCGCGTCAGCGAGATCGAGGCCGACGCCGAGCGCCTGGCGCAGCGCGTCGAGTCGAGCGGCCTTTCCGGCTCGGTCGGTGTGCTGCTGCGCAAGACGCGCTCGGAGGTGCCCGACGTCGGGAAGTACCGACGCTTCATCCGCATGCGCCAGGAACGCATCGCCGAAGTCGAGGCGCGGCAGGAGGAGCTGCGGGAGGAGATCGAGGCGCTCTCCGACATCGACGCTCTCGTCGCAGGCGCCACGGAGCGGCTGCTCGCCGAGAGTCCCGACGCCGACGCCGAGCGCATCGAGGCGCTGCTGCGCGACCTGCTCGAGACGAAGCGCAAACACCTCGAGCTGCTGCTCGGCGACTACGAGACCTACTTCCGAAAGCTCGTCGATTTCGATGCCCGCCAACGCGAGCTGGTCGAGAAGACCGAAGCGCTGCTGCAGTACATCGACGAGCGCATCCTGTGGATCCCGAGCGGCGGCGGGCTGCGCCCGAAGCTGCTGCGCGACGCCTGGAACGCGTTCGTGTGGCTCGCGACGCCGCGCTTCTGGGGACAGCTTCGCGACGCACTGATCGCGGTTCCGTTCGACGCGCCGCTGATGAGCATCGCGGTGCTGCTCATCTTCTTCGGCGCGCTGCCCCTGTGGCGTCGCGCGTCGCGGCGCCTCGTCGATCTCGCGGAAACCGCGCGCAAGCCCCTGCACACCGAGATCCGGCAATCCTTCGAGGCCTTCGGCCTCGTCGCCCTCGAAGCGTTGTGGGGTCCGGCACTCCTGGGTTGGTTGGGCTGGCGTCTGGGCGTCTCGCCCGACGCGACGCAGTTCGTGCGGTGCATCGCGCAGGGCATGGTCGGCGCCGCCTGGGCGTGGTTCTCGCTCGAGCTGCCGCGCCGCATCGTGCAGAAGGACGCGCTCGCCGATGCGCACTTCGGCTGGCCGACGTCGGCCACGACCGCGCTCCACCGCGACATCGGGTGGTTGATCGCCCTGATCACGCCGTTGGTGTTCGTGGCCCAGGTGTACGAGATGCGCGGGGAGGAGGCATGGCGCGAATCGATCGGATCGATCGCCCTGGTCGTCCTGTTCGCGATCGTCACGTTCTTCACGCACCGCTTCCTGCGCGAAGGCGGACCCCTGCGGACCATCGTGGACACCGGCGAATCGCTCCGCCTCGACGCGTTGAAGTGGCGGTTCGCACACCTCGCCGCGCTCGCGGCCCCGGTGCTGCTCGCCGTCGGCACCGCGCGCGGGTACTACTGGACGGCCGCGCGCCTGGGCACCAGCTACCACGTCACCGTCGTCTTCCTCTTCCTGATGCTCGTGCTCCTGCATCTGGCGATGCGCTGGATGCTCCTCGCGCGGCGTCGCCTCGCCTTCGAGAAGTGGGAGACGGAGCAGGCGAAGCAGCGCGAGGAGGCCGAGGCCGGCTACACCGGGGACACCGAGCACACCGACGAACGTCCGATCGTCCACGAGCCGGAGATCGACCTCGCGACGGTCGACGCCCAGACGAGTCGGCTGCTCACGAGCACGACGGGGCTCGCGCTGCTGCTCGGGCTCTGGGTCCTGTGGGCCGACCTCGTCCCGGCGATCGGCGTCGTCGAGCTCTGGGACACGGTCGAGACGACCACCGTCGAGATGGTGGCCGCGGACGGAAGCGTATCGCTCCAGCAACAGGAGCAGGTCGTGCCGGTCACGCTGGGCAGCGTCATCGTCGCCCTGCTGATCGTGTTCATGACGCTCGTCGTCGTGCGCAACCTGCCCGGCCTGCTCGAGATCTCGCTCTTCCGACGCCTCGGCACCCAGACCGGCGAGCGTTATGCGTACACGACGATCGCGAAGTACGCCTTCATCCTGCTCGGGGGCGTATTCGCCTTCCAGACGATCGGGGTCGGCTGGTCGAACATCCAGTGGCTCGTCGCCGCGGTGGGCCTCGGCCTCGGCTTCGGTCTCCAGGAGATCTTCGCCAACTTCGTCTCGGGGTTGATCATCCTCTTCGAGCGGCCGATCCGCGTGGGCGACACCGTGACGGTGGGCACCGTGAGCGGCACCGTCTCGAAGATCCGCATCCGCGCGACCTGGATCACTGGTTTCGACCGCAAGGAGCTGGTGGTGCCGAACAAGGAGTTCGTGACCCAGCAGCTCGTGAACTGGTCGCTCACCGATCCGGTGCTGCGCGTCGAAGTGCCCGTCGGCATTGCCTACGGGTCGGACACCGAGCGGGCGATGCGCGAGCTGCTCGCCGTGGCGGACGCGAACCGCCACGTCCTGCGCGACCCGAAGCCGCAGGTCTTCTTCCTCGGTTTCGGCGCCAGCTCACTCGACTTCGAGCTGCGCGTGTTCAGCCCCGACGTCGAGCGGCGGCTGGTCATCAAGCACGAGCTCCACCTCGCGATCGACCGCGCCTTCCGCGACGCCGGCATCGAGATCGCGTTCCCGCAGCGCGACCTGCACCTGCGCAGCGTGCCGGAGGCTTGGGGGCCGACTGGGCCGCCGCCGTCGTCGGACGGCAGCGCCTAGGCGGGCGCCTCGCCCTCGATCGTGACCCGGTACATCACCCGCTCGAAGCGCTCGTAGTCGTCGACGGCGTAGTGCTGAACGCAGCGGTTGTCCCACATAGCGAGCGTGCCGGGCTCCCAGCGCAGTCGGCAGGTGAAGTCGGGCCGCGCGGCGTGGTCGTAGAGCATCGCGAGGAGCGCGTCGCTCTCGGCGCGCGCGAGTCCGACCACGAACTGGGTGAAGGTCGCGTTGACGTAGAGGCTCGGGCGCCCGGTTTCGGGATGGGTGCGCATCACCGGATGCTCGGCCTTTGCGTAGACGGCGTCGGAGAGGGTGTAGGTGATGGCGGTTTCGCCGCGATACTTCGCGTCGCCGGTGACGCCCGGGTCGTAGGCGCTCGACGCGCTGTGGACGGCGCGCAACGGGGCGAGGAAGCGGCGCATCGGCTCGGAGAGCGCGGCCCAGGCGCGCTCCATCGAGGCGAAGAGCGTGTCGCCGCCCACCGGCGGTACGGCGTCGGCGTAGAGGAAGGTGATCGACGACGGCTTCGGCAGGAAGCTGTTGTCGGTGTGCCACGCGGTGCCGAAGAAGGCGCGCTCGCCGGGGGGCTTCGCGATGCGGATCACCTCCGGGTTCCCGGCCATCCCGTCGACGATCGGGTGCACTTCCGGCGTGCCGAAGTGCCGCGCGAAGGCGAGCTGCGCTTCGCGGGGGAGGGGTTGATCGCGCAGGTAGACGACGCCGTGATCGAGGAAGGCCCGGTAGAGCGCTGCGAAGGTCGCGTCGCCCTGGGGTCGGGAGACGTCGACGCCGCGCACCTCGGCGCCGAGTGCGCCCGCGAGCGGAACGACCGAGATGCCCATCGCCCGGCTGCGCTCGCCTAACGGCCGCGGAAGGCCGGCGGCCGGCGGTCCGCCATCGCGGCGATGCCCTCGCGGAAGTCCTCGGTCGTCTCGAGCCGGTCCTGCTCCGCCTTCTCGCGGTTCGTCGCTTCGCGGATCTCGGCGCCGAGGCTGCCGCGCATGGTCTCGCGGATCGCCGGGATCGCGAGCGGACCGGACACGGCGATGTCGGCGGCGAAGGCGTGGGCCTCCTCGCGGACGCGCTCGCGCTCGACGAGGCGGTCGGCGAGGCCGATGGCGTGGGCGCGCTCGCCGTCGACGCGCGCGCCGGTGTAGAGCAGCTCCAGGGCGCGCTGCTGTCCGACGGCGCGGGGCAGGGTGACGGTGAGCCCGAAGCCGTGGTGGAAGCCCAGCCGAGCGAAGTTGGCGGAGAAGCGCGACTCGGGGCACGCGACGCGGAAGTCCGGCCAGAGTGCGAGGCCCAGGCCGCCGCCGATCGCCGCGCCCTGCACCGCCGCGACGACGGGCGTCTTCGTCGAGAAGAGCCGCACCGCCTCGTCGTAGAGGTGGCGGTCGTCCTCGCCCTGGAGGCCGCCACCCTCGCGACGGAAGTCGGCGCCGGCGCAGAAGTGCTTTCCGTCCGATGCGAGCACCGCCGCGCGGCAGCCCGACTCGGCGTCGAGCGCCTCGAAGGCATCGGCGAGGCGCGCGATCAGGATCGCATCGAAGAAGTTGTTGGGCGGCCGCTGGATCTCGGCCACGGCGACGAAATCGTCGCCGAGCGATACCGCGACGTCCCCATAGCGCCCGAACTCCTTCATGACGTCCCCTCCAATTCCTTTCCGGATCGGGCGCGCAGCCCGAGGATCACGAGAAACGCCGCCACGAGGATGCCGCCCGACCCGGCAGAGAGCAGCGCGGTGACGAGGGCCTCCTGGACGGCCGTCCCTGTATAGCCGGCTCCGGCGATCGGCGTCGCGCCGCTCGTGCCGAGAATCGCCGCGAGCAGCAGCGCGGCCCAGATCGCGTACATCGAGAGGACGGCGCTCCGCTCTGCGAGCCGCTCCCGCGCCGGCGCGAGACCCAGGTGCTGCCACAACAGGCCGAAGATCAGCAGCACCATCCCGTTCTGCACCCCCGCGAGATGCGCCGAGAGCCCCATCCGCGTGTTGGTGAGCAGCGGGATGATCGCGCCGTTCAGAAGGCCCACGAAGAAGAGGACGGCGCCGTGCAAGCAGATTCGTCTGGCCGGTTCGCTCATCGGGATTCTCCAGGGGCGCGCGATGCGACTAACGCGGAAGGCCGACCAGCTTCCGCGCAATGATCATGCGCTGGACCTGGCCGGTGCCCTCCACGATGTCCATCGCCTTCACGTCGCGGTAGAGCTTCTCGATCAGGTGGTCGCCGCGCGCGCCGACGCCGCCGATCAGCTCCATGCCGAGGGCGGTGGCCTCCTGCGCGACGCCAGCCGCCATCGCCTTCGCCATCGACGCCTCGACGATGTTCGGGCGTTGTTCGCCGGCGAGCCAGCCGGCGCGCAGGCACACGAGCCGCGCCATGCGCAGCTTGCGCGCCATCGCCTCGATGCGGTCGCGCACGCGCGGGTCGCCCTGCCGGTCGTGCTCCCGCGCGAAGGTGATCGCCTCGTCGACGGCGGCGCGACCCATCCCCACCGCATTCGCCGCGATGATCGGACGTCCCGCGTTGAAGGTGGCCATCGCGGTCTTGAACCCGCCGCCGCCTTCCTTGCGCGCGCTGCCCGATGCTCTCTCTCCGCCCAGACCCTTCTCTCCCCCCAGAAGGTTCGCCGCCGGGACGCGGCAGGCGCGCAGGGTGAACGAAGTCGACTCGTACGCCTTCATCCCCATCTTCTTCTCGATCTTGAAGTCGCCGAGGCCCGGCGTGCCGCGCTCGACGAAGAAGGCGCGCTGCGCGGCGCGTCCCTTCGTCGGGTCGAGGGTCGCCTGCACGAGGATCCAGTCGGCCCGGGAGGCGCCGCCGATGAAGCACTTCGCGCCGTCGAGGACGAAGCCGTCGCCGTCGCGGCGCGCCGTCGTCGCGATCGCCGCCGCGTCCGAGCCGGCCCCCGGCTCGGTCATCGCGAAGCACGCCCAGCGCGGGCGGTCGGGCTCGAGGAATGGGCCGAGGTAGCGCTCCTTCTGCTCCTCGGTGCCCATCGCGAGCACGCTCGTCTCGGGCAGGCCGGGCCCAGGGTCGGCGATCGTGACGCCGCGATCCCAGTAGGCGAGCTCTTCCATCAGGAGCAGGGTCGTGGTGAGGGGGAGCGGTTCGCCCGTGTCGCGCTCGCGTCCGGGCGGTCCCGTCCAGCGCGTGCGCCCGCCGCCGCGCGCGAGCGCCTTCGCGAAGTAGGGATGGTCGACGGGGAGCGGCGCGCCGTTGCGGTCGGCTTCGAGGCCGGCGGGTCGCATCGCGGTGCGTCCCCACTCGCGCGCTTCCTCGAGCTTCTCCCGCGCGCGCGCATCGACGGCGAAGTCCATCACGCGAACTCCAAGGCCGCGCCAGATGCCTCGCAGAGCGCGCGTCCGGCGTCGTCGATCGCCGCGTCGAAGCCGCCGAGCCACAGCCCGAGGGCGCGCGACTCGCGCATCGCCTTCTCCATCGGGTAGTCGGCCATGAAGCCGTGGCCGCCGAGGATCTGTACGCCGTTGGGTCCGATCAGGCGGGACGCCTCGATGCATTGCGCGAAGGCCGACGCGGCGGCCTCGGTGGCGTCGCGTCTCGACTCGAGTCGCCACGCCGCTTCGTGGACGAGCAGGCGCGCGCCGTCGAGCGCCATCTGCATGTCGGTGATCAGGAAGGCGAGCGCCTGGTGGTGCGCGATCGGACGGCCGAAGGCCTGGCGCTCCAGGGCGTAGCTGCGTGAGAAGTCGCAGGCGTCGCGCAACACGCCGAGCAGGAGCGACGCGGCGTAGAGCCGGGCGCGTGCGCGGATGCGGGCCCCGG
>JAHEJV010000217.1 GCA_024638705.1 Deltaproteobacteria bacterium
ATCTCGAACAGCCGGAAGCGTGTCGGGCTCGAAGACTCGTAGGCGTGAACACTGGCCACCCGCCGCGAGTCCAGTCGGGGTGCGCTGGCGAAGATGCGTCGGAAACGGCTCCGCATGGGCTTCGGACACGCCGCGATGAAGTCCGATCCCGGAGACCAACGCGCGACGAGGGCTTCGCCGCCCGACACCTCTGCCACGATGCGGCGGAACGCGGCGTTCACCCGCGCGATCTCGAACGAGGGCGACAGGATCATTGCCGGATACGGCAAGACGTCGAGCTTGTCGGGATCGGGGGACCTCGTCACGACCCGCTGCCGGAACCCCTCCGGGTCGCGCAGTCTCTCTTCCAGCACGTAGAGAGTCATCTCCGAGGTGCTCTCGAGCCCGATCTTGCGCCGGATGCGCCCCAGGAGCACGGACACCGTGTTCGGGCGGACCCCGAGATACGCCGCCACCTCCCCGGTGCGCATGCCGGCGCCCACACAAAGCAGCACTTCCAACTCGCGCGCGGTCAGCTTGGAATGGATCGGCTCGGCGGGGCTGGACTGCCTCGGAGGACGCACGCGATGCCCCGCCGCCACCTTCGACACGGCATCGACGAGCCCCGTGCTCTGCTTGGAGACGTAGCCCGCGGCGCCGGCACGTTCACAGATCCGCGCCAGGTCGCGCTCGGACTGGGGACCGTAGGCCAGCACGAGAACGTCGGGGACGTCCCGGACCAATGCCCGAAGCGTTTCGAGCGGTCGGCGCTCGCCCATCTCGGTGTCCAACACGACGATGTCGGGACGAAGCCTGTTGCACACCTCGCCGAGACCGCCCGGGCCGTCGTGTTCGCCGACCAGACGGAAACGACCGCTCTTCTCGAGGATCGATCGGATCCCGAGCCGCGACACGGGCTGATCATCTACGACGAGCACCCTGGGCCCGGACGCCGAATCGAAAGCCGATTCCACTGCGACTCCTCGTGAACCCTGCGCGGCTCCCGCATCCGCGGATCCTGGATTCGTTCGAGACTCCGCGATCGCCCGAGAGCGATCCCATTATGCAACGTACCCGGCACGTTTCAACGCGAGCGTTTCATTCGGAAACGGTGACGACGAGGAAAACGGATCGATCTCCCTCGGACGGGCGTTAGGCGTGTGAAGAGGCCACTGCGAGCTCCTGCCGACGCTGGCACGCGAGTTGCAGCTCCGGTGCCCGTCAGCACTTCGGGTCCATTCTCGACACCTGGGAGAACCATGACCACCAGCCTCTATGTCTCGGGAGCGGGCGCGTCGGCGCGGCTTCGCGAGCTCGAGATCACTGCGAACAACCTCGCCAACGCGAGCACCGAGGGCTACCGGGCAGATACCGCGACGTTCCGGGAAGCCCTCTCGGCCTCGCTCGCCGGGGATCGAAGCGGAGCGCCCCTGCACGTGTTCACGGGCACCTCGGGCCAATCCACGCGGCACCACAGTGGCGCGTTCCAGAAGACGGGTGCGCCGCTCGACGCCGCGATCGATGGCGAGGGATTCTTCGAGGTGCAGACGGGTCAGGGAACTGCCTACACGCGGTCGGGAAGTTTCCGGGTGGACCGCAATGGTCTGCTGGTCACGCCGGACGGAAATGCCGTCCTGGGTGAGAGCGGACCCATCGCCATCGGTCCGGTGCCGGCGAAGATCCAGTCCGACGGCCGGCTCGTCGGCGAGGACGGCGCCGAGCTCGGTCGGATTTCGTTGGTCCGCTTCGAGGATGCGTCGGAGTTGAGCAAGCGCGGCGCGAACCTCTTCGAGGCCCCGGCGCTCGCGCGTCGGATTCCGGTCGAGCAGATCCAGCTCACCCCGGGCGGCGTGGAGGGTTCGAACGTGGAGACCATGAAGGAGCTGGCGCAGCTGGTCTCCCTGCAACGCGCGTTCGACGCGTCGATCCAGGCGCTCGAGGCCGACGACTCCGCCAGTCGAAACCTGTTCGAGGAGGTGAGCCGATGAGAGCGCTCTTTACCGCAGCGACCGGCATGGAAGCCCAGCAGACGCGCATCGACGCGATCGCCAACAACCTCGCGAACGTGAGCACCAGCGGTTACAAGAAGCAGGTCCCCGGATTCGAGGACCTCTTCTACGAGACTCTCGCCGCTCCTGGCGCCTTGAACGATTCCGGCGTGGCGCTTCCGACGGGGGCCCAGGTGGGTCACGGCGTGCGGCTCGGTTCGGTCGGTCGGGTCCACACCCAGGGCGACCGGGTCAGCACGGGCCGGGAGCTCGACCTCTCGATCGACGGGAACGGCTATTTCCAGGTCGAGCTCGCGACCGGCGAGACGGCTTTCACCCGCGACGGCGCCTTCGAGCTCGATCGCGATGGAAATCTGGTCACCCGTCAGGGAACGCTGCTGCTTCCGAGCGTCTCGGTTCCGGTCGACGCATCGGGCCTGACGATCCGCGACGACGGAACGGTGACCGCGGTGATCGCCGGGGACTCGGCACCCGTGTCGCTGGGACAGATCGAGATCGCGCGCTTCGCGAATCCAGCAGGTTTACGCGCCCTGGGTTCGAACATGTTCGCAGCGACCGAAGCCTCGGGAGACGCGGAGACCGGGGTGCCCGGCGATGAGGGTTTCGGATCGCTGAGTCAGGGATTCCTCGAGTCGTCGAACGTGAACATGGCAGAGGAGCTCGTCCGCATGATCCTGGCCCAGCGCGCCTTCGAGGTGAACTCGCGCGTGATCCAGGCCAGCGACGAGATGCTCCAGCGAGCGTCCAGCCTGTGACGTTCCGCAACGCATTCATCGCCCTCGTGATCGCCTTTGCCAGCGGGGTCCCGCAGCCCGTGTGCGCCGAGGTGTCGTCGCTCGACCGGGAGACTCTCGTCACCATGATCGAGGACGTGGTGCGCAGGCGCGCCCCCGGCCCGGTGTCTTCGATCGAGGTTCCGCCGATCGATGCATTCGAGCTCGCCGAGGTGGACGGCTACGACGTGTCGATCTCGGCACACCCGGATCAGGAAATGGCGGGCTGGGTGCCGCTCAACATCACGATCTCCGACCGGGGCCGCGTGATGCGTCATGGCGTGATCACCGTGCGGGTCGATTCGGAACGCATGGCAGTGGTCGCGGCCCGCAGCTTGAGTTCGGGAGCGACCCTCACGCGCGACGATCTCAAGCGCGAGCCGCAGCCCGTGGCGAATCTCTCCGAAGACTGGATCGCCGACCCGGAGCCGGCGGTCGGCAAGTCGCTGCGCCGCTCCCTGCGCGCCGGGGCACCGCTCCGGGAACGCCACCTCGAAGTCCAACCCGCGGTGCGCCGCGGCGATACGGTCAAGATCGTCTTGAGCAGCGGAGCGCTGCGCATCGATGCGGTCGGTCGCGCCCTCCACGATGCCCGACAGGGAGAGATCCTGCGCGTGCGGAGCCGCGGCTCGAAACGCGCGATCGAGGGCGAGGTCGACGAAGCAGGAACCGTTCATGTGTTCCAGTAGGCGTCTCGCCGCACTCTGTCTGCCCCTGGTCTTCTCGTTCGCCTGCGTCGAGCACGCGCTGATGGAGACGATGAAGCCCACCGAACACGAGATCCCGGTCGCGGCCCCGCCGCCCCCGCCCGAGGACGGCGCGCTCTGGCGCGGCGCCACGGCGTCGGGGTCGTTCCTCTACTTCGACCGCAAGGCCCGCGGAGCGGGCGACCTCGTCACCGTGATGCTGGTCGAGAACCTCAGCGCCGAGGGATCGGCCATGACCAGCCTCGATCGTCAGAGCGAGCTGGGCGCGACGCTGAGCTCCGACGTCGGCCTCGCCGACGTCGTCGTGAAGGGCTTCGACAAGCTGCTGTCCTTCATCGGTCTCGATGCCGAGCCGGGCGCGCTTCCGGGTGCCGAGCTCGCCGTGATCCAGAGTCGCACGGAGCAGGGCTTCGAGGGCGACGGACTGACGAACCGCGAGAGCTCCTTCCGCGGAGTCGTCACCTGCCGTGTCGTGGAGACGCTCCCGGGCGGCTTGTTCCGCATCTACGGACGTCGCCGCATCCTCCTGAATCACGAGATCCAGCTGGTCACGCTGGAGGGTCTCGTCCGGCGCGCCGACATCGGGATCGACAACACCGTCCCCTCTGCACAGGTCGCCGATCTCCAGCTCAGCTTCGACGGCATCGGCGTTCTCGACGACGAGCAGCGTCCGCCGCTGTTCGGGAGGTTCCTGGCGTGGCTGTATCCGTTCTGATGCGCCGCGTCCTCCTCGCGCTCGCGTCGATCCTTCTTCTGCTCGCATCGCCCGCTGCGGCGATTCGCGTCAAGGACATCGCCGACGTCAAGGGAGTTCGCGGCAATCAGCTGATCGGCTACGGACTCGTCGTGGGCCTGGCCGGAACCGGCGACAAGAACGGCGCCTCCTTCACGACCGGATCGCTCGCCAGCGTGCTCTCGGGCATGGGGATCGGAGTGGACCCGCAATCGCTCCAGGTGAAGAACGTCGCTGCGGTCCTCGTCACCGCGGACCTGCCGCCGTTCGCGCGCGGCGGATCGCGCCTCGACGCCGTCGTCTCCTCGCTCGGAGACGCGTCCAGCCTGCAGGGCGGAACCCTGGCGATGACACCGCTGTACGGCTCCGACGGGGAGATCTACGCGATCTCCCAGGGAGCCCTCTCGGTCGGCGGATTCAGTGAAGGGGGCGGCTCCGGATCGAGCGTCCAGAAGAACCATCCGACGGTGGGGCGTCTGGTCGGGGGCGTCACCGTCGAGCGCGAGCTTCCCTTCGAGATCGAGGATCGCCGCGTGTTCGAGCTGGCGCTTCGCCGCGTCGACTTCACCACCGCCAACCGGATGGCGCTCGCGATCAACGAGGACTTCGGCGTCCCGGTCGCCTTTTCACCGGATCCCGGAACGATCCGCGTCGAGCTGCCCGACGATTGGGACCGGAGCGTGGTCGACTTCATGGCCGCGGTCGAGGTCGTCGACGTGGAGCCCGACGAGGTCGCCCGCGTCGTGATCAACGAGCGCACCGGAACCGTCGTGATGGGAGCCGCAGTGAACATCTCCACGGTCGCCGTGTCGCACGGTGCGCTCTCCGTCTCGATCCGAGCCTTCAACGACGTCTCCCAGCCGGCTCCTTTCAGCGATGGGGAGACGCTCCGGATCCGGAACGAAGACGTTTCGGCGGTCGAGGAAGAATCGGGACTGTCCGTGATCGGGGGTCCCGTCACGGTCGCCGAGCTCGTGCGCGGGCTCAATGCAATGGGGGTCACTCCGCGTGACCTCATCTCGATCCTGCAGGCCGTCCATGCGGCGGGCGCGCTCTCTGCAGAGCTGGAGATCATGTAGCCCCATGAGGATCGATGCCCATCGACTCGAAGCACTCGCGGCGACCCCTCGCCCGGACGATGCCCGCGAGATCGCGCGGGAGTTCGAGGCCCTGTTGGTCACGGAGGTGTGGAAGCGTGCCGTCTCGCAGCCGATGTCTTCGTCCTCGCCGCTCTCGGGCGGGTCCGCCGAGCGGATGTACCGGGAGATGCTGGTCACCGAGGTGATCGAGCGCACGGTCGCGACGAGGGATTCGCCGATCAGTGAAGCGATCGCGAAACAGCTCCAGCCGGAACACGAAGCAAGTGAGGCCGAAAATGGATGAGAACCGGGTCGAGCATCTCCTCGTCATCCTGCGGAGAGAGGAGGATCTCTATGCGCGTCTGCGCGACGTCCTGCGTGACCAGCGCGAGGTCATCGCGACCATGGACGCGACCGAGGCGCTCGAACGACTGACCCGAGCCCAGGAGGAGCTCTGCGACGAAGCGAGACTTCTCGAGGAGGGCCGGCTCGAGGTCGCCGCCGAGCTGGCGGCCCGATTCGGCCTGCCCCCGACGTCCCGTCTCTCCGAGATCTGCGAACAGCTCGGCCCCGACGCCGTGGCGCTGCGAGAGGCGCACAACCGTCTGGTGATCATGGTCGGGGTCGTCCGTGAGCTGATCGAAGCCAACTCCACCCTGCTCGGCGGCTCGATCAGCGAGGTGCGCACGACGCTGCGGGCGCTCGGGTCCCACGTCCCGGAAGACACGACCTATCGGCCCAGCGGCGCTCGCGCCCGCGCTGCCGACACCGGACGCCTCGTCCGGCAGTGCGTCTAGGGGATCGCCATGGCGAACCTGTTCGGAGTCCTCGACACCGCGAGCCGGAGCCTGGCGGTGACCTCCCTCGGCCTGCGCACCGCGGGACACAACATCGCCAACGTGAACACCGAGGGATTCACGCGCCAGCGCCAGATCGTGGAGGCCACCGATCCGACCTACTCGTCGGACGGATACATCGGCACCGGGGCCGAGCAGGTCGGCGTCGAACGCATTCGAGACGTGCTGGTTCAGCGTCAGCTGATGCGTCAGGGCGGAATCTCCGCATCGACCGACGCGCAGGCGGAGATGATCGCCCGCATCGAGGCGACGTTCAACGAGCAGAACGCCCCCGGACTGGTTTCGGCGCTCGGAAACTTCTACGACTCGCTCGAAGACCTGGCCTCGGCCACGAGCCCGGGAGCGTCGGTCGAACGGCAGGGCGTGTCCAGCACCGGGCAGGGTCTCGTCGACACGCTCGGCGCATTGGACGCCGACCTGCGAGCCCAGCATCGCGAGGCGGACGCGGGCATCGCATCCACCGTCGCCGAAGTGAACCAGCTCAGCGCTCGCATCGCGCGGCTCAACCAGGCGATCACATCGGCCGAGGTGCGGGCGCCGGCCAACGACCTGCGCGACCAGCTCGATCTCGCCCTGCGCGACCTCGCCGAGCAGATCGACGTCGACACCTACCTCGACGCCGCGGGGCAGACCACGGTCGTCCTGAGCAACGGACTCCCGCTCGTCGAAGGCTCGCAGAGCTTCGCGCTGGAGACCGCCGCCGATGCCAGCGACCCGATCCGAACCGGAACGCTTCGCGTGATCCATCCCGCTTCGGGCGGCGCCGACGTGACGGCCGAGATCGGCAGCGGACGCCTCGGCGGCCTGCTGCGCGCGCGGGACACCACGATCCCCGCCGCCATCCGCTCCCTGGACACCCTCGCCTACAACCTGGCCGTCCGGATGAACGAGGTGCACACGACCGGCGTCGGGCTCGATGGCGCCACGCACGACTTCTTCGCCGTGCTTCCCGGCGTCGAGGATGCCGCGCGCGATCTCGCCCTGTCCGCCGACGTCGCCGCGAGCACCGATGCGATCGCAGCGGGACTGACCAGCGCGCCGTCGGACAATCGCGTCGCCCTGGCGCTCGCGGAGCTCCGCAGTAAGCCCCAGGCGCTCTACCTTCCCGGCGATGCGCCCGCCTCCCCGAGCGGACCTGCGCGCACCGTGATCGAGCACGCGGCCGCGATCACCACCGACGTGGGCCAGCAGTCGCAGTCGCTGCAGATCGCCCGCGACCAGAGTGAACGCGTGCTCGAAACGCTCCAGACGCGCCGCGACGAGGTGTCGGGAGTGTCCCTCGACGAGGAAGCCACCCGGCTGATCGAGCTGCAGGCCGCCTTCCAGGCAAACGCTCGAGTCGTCAGCCTGGTCGACCGATTGCTCGACGACGTGATCGGAATGCTCTGAGGAAGGTCATGCCATGCGAATCACCCACTCGATGCTCTACCGGACGTCCCTGTCCAACCTGGATCAGCAGCGCGCCCAGCTGGCGAACACCCAGGAGCAGGCCGCGAGTGGTCTCCGCATCAACCGGCCTTCGGATGACCCGCTAGGCGCAGGCTCGGCGCTGATGATGCGCGCGAACGGGGCGGCGATCCAGCAGCTGCAACGCAACGCGTCCAACGCGCGCGCCCGCGTGACGGCGATCGAGGACGCCCTGGCGAGCGTGGGCGACGTGTTGATCCGGGCGCGCGAGCTGGCCATCCAGGGCGCGAACGGAGTCCTCGACGACGAGACACGGGGATTCGTCGCCAATGAAGTGGAGGGCCTGCACGCCGCGCTGCTCTCGAGCGCGAACACCCGGTTCGGCGGATCGCATCTCTTCGCGGGCTTCGCTTCGGACGCGCCA
>JAHEJV010000218.1 GCA_024638705.1 Deltaproteobacteria bacterium
GGCGCCGTTCACGACGATCGTCATCTCGTCGACCGACCGATCGGTGAGCCGGGCGGCATTGAGCAGCGCGGCCCCCGAGATGATCGCCGTGCCGTGCTGGTCGTCGTGGAAGACGGGGATGTCGAGGCTCTCGATGAGCCGGGCCTCGATGTCGAAGCACTCGGGCGCGCGGATGTCCTCGAGGTTGATGCCCCCGAAGGTGGGCGCGATCAACTCGACGGTGCGGACGATCTCGTCGGGGTCCTGGGTGTCGATCTCGATGTCGAAGACGTCGATGTCGGCGAAGCGCTTGAAGAGGACGGCCTTCCCCTCCATCACGGGCTTGCCGGCGAGCGCGCCGATGTTGCCGAGCCCGAGGACCGCACTGCCGTTCGTCACGACGGCGACGAGATTCCCGCGGGCCGTGTACTTGAACACCTCTTCCGGATCGCGGGCGATCTCCCGACACGGCTCGGCGACCCCTGGGGTGTAGGCGAGGGAGAGATCTTCCTGGGTTTTCGTCGGCTTGGTCGGGCTGATCTTCAGCTTGCCCGGCCTGCCTTCTGAGTGATAGGCGAGCGCCTGCTCACGCGTGATCACGATGGAGGTCCTCGTACACCGGTGCGGGGGGTCGACTCGCCAGGTCCGCGGCCCTGATGGGGGCCGCATGTTATCAGATTCAACCCGCGTTTCGATGCCGGAGGAGCGCTGCCCGGACCGGGAAACCGCCCGTGATCAGGCGTTGTAGCCGAGTGCTTCCGAGAGCGACTCGGCCGCGCGCACCACCTGGGTGCGCAGATCGCCGAGGAACGCCTCTTCGCCCACCCGGAACAAGGGAGCGGAGACCGAGAGGGCGGCCACCAGCTCTCCCTCGCCCCCGAACACCGGCGCCGCCGCGCAGGCGAGGCCGTCCTCGAGCTCGGAGAAGTCGAGGGCGTAGCCGTGGCCGGCGACGGTCCTGAGATGCTCGAAGAATTTGTCCGAATCCTCGATCGTGTTCGAGGTGACACGAGTCAGCTTGCCCCGCTTCCCGACCTTCTCGTCGTATTCGCGCCACGCGCGCTCGGGCGAGCAGCCGAGGAGCACCTTGCCGAGCGCGGTGCAGTGGATGGGAAGACGCCGTCCCGTGCGGACCGCGATCGAGATCTCGCGCTCGGGCGCCAGCCCCAGCAGGTGCACCACCTCGAAACCATCGCGAACGGCGAGATGCACTGTCTCGTCGGTTTCGTCTCGGAGCCCCTCCAGAATGGGAAGCGCGCGGCCGAGCAGCGGGCGCGAACGGGTGAAGGCCTGCCCGAGGGCATGAATCGCGATGCCCAGCCGGTACTTGTCGGTCGCCCGGCACTGCTCGATGTAGCCGCACTCCTCCATCGTCGCGAGCAACCTGAAGACGTTGTTCTTGTGGAGGTCGAGTTCGCGCGCGAGCTCCGCCACGCCGATCTCGTCTACGCGTCGAAAGACGCCCAACAACCGGAGGGCGTTGGTGACCGTCTGGATGGCGTAGTCACTCTTCGGTTTCCTCGTCATCGGCCTGGCCCTCGACCCCTTGCCATGACAAAGAAACGATCGTCGACACGGGTTCGTCGACGGATGCGTTGCCCTCGGGGTGGTCGTGCCGGGGAAGGGGGGCCCCTCACACCATCGATCCGAGAGTCGCCTTCGCTTCGGTGGAACGTGCGATTCGTGCCGTCCCGCGGCGGTCGAAACGCATCATCCGACCGCGCTAGCTACTTACAGCAGCACCCCGAAAAGTGTCAACCACATCGTGTGGAGAAAATTCCGCAACGAACCGGAATCGACCTAGAAATGTGTCGCTGGACGAACGCACTCCACCGACGGTGAAAACGAATTCGGCGACGGTCGGGCCGAAGACGCGCGCGAAGTTTTTCAGCCGGCGGGTTCGTCGGGATCGGTGGCGGCGCGGTCTTCTCCCTCGCTCGCGAGCAGCTCGAGCACGAGGAAACCCACACCGACGACGATGAAGGTGTCGGCCAGGTTGAAGTCGGGCCACGAGTAGCCGCGCCACAACCTGAAGTGGAGGAAGTCGACGACTTCACCGCGGAAGATGCGGTCGGTCAGATTTCCCACGGCGCCGCCGAGAATGAGACCGAGCGCGAGTGCCGAGAGCCGATCCCCTGGGGCCAACTGTCTGAAGAAGGACAAGATGATGAATACGGCGACGATCGATACGCCGATGAAGATCGTCAAGCGGATCTGCGGGTCGCCGTCGGCGAACAAACCGAACGCAGCGCCCGGGTTCCGCACGTGGGTGAGGTAAAAGAACCCCTCGACGACGGGAATCCGATCGGCGTAGGTGAGATGACGATCGACCATCACCTTGGTGATCAGGTCGAGAGGCAGGCTCACCACGAAGGCGATCAGCGTGTACCAGTGCTTCGGCGTCATGGGGCGGCGGGCAAACTATCACGCGCCTGCACGCGCAGCTATCGGAGTTCGGATGCGGTGAGCCGGCCGTCGCCCCACACGCCGGGTGCCGCGCGGGCGGCGTCCTCGAGCAGGAGGCGTGCCTCCGCATGGCGACCGCGCAATCGGAGCGCGGCGCCGCGCAAGCCGTCGCAGTGCACGCGCGCCCCAGGGGTGTCCTGTTCCATCGACTCGAGGAGCGCCTGGGCGCGATCGAGGTGCGAGAGCGCCTGGCCGGGCTGTCCGACATCGACGTAGTGACGCGCCAACGCGAGGTACGCCCATGGATTGCTCGCGTCGATCTGGAGGGCGCGTTCGTAGCGCGAACGCGCACGGTCCGATGCGCCGGCGACGTCGGCATCGAGCCCTTCGAGCACGAGCTTCTGGCTCGCGCGGTAGAGATCGTCCCCGCCGCCGACCATCTCGGAAACGCGCGGCGTCGCGACGCGGGTCGTCGCGACCCCCGCACACCCGAGGGTGAACGCGAGGCCGACCAACAGGACGCGCGCGGGGTTCAGAGGTTGTCGCGTAGCCATCGCAGGAACCGCCTGTGGATCTCGGGCGCGCCGGGCGCGTCGCCGTCGGGGCAGAACGTAGAGGGCAGCGTGCCCGGGAGGAAGTACTCGGGGCGCGGTTCCTCGGGACAGCCACGGAGGGCGATCGCGCCCGACGACGGCGCGATCTCGGCGCGCTCGATCTCGGCGGGTCTGGGGAACACACCTCGCACCCGACCTCCCGACGACTCCTCGACGAAGCGTCGCCAGATCGGGAGCGCCCCCTGGCTGCTCGACATGCCGACGCTGCGCGGCTCGTCGAAGCCCACCCACACGACGGCGACGAGGTCGGGCGTGAAGCCGACGAACCAGAGATCGCGCTCGTGGTCGGTGGTGCCGGTCTTCGCGGCGATCGGTCCGCGCAGCCCGCCGGAGCGCAACGCGGCGGCGGTGCCGCGCGTCGCCACGCCTTCGAGGAGCGACGTGGCGAGGAAGGCGGTGCCCGCGTCGAGCACGCGTTCGAAGTGCAGCTCGCGCCGCGCGAGGACCGTGCCGGCGCGGTCGACGACGTCCTCGATCGCCTGGGTCTCGGGTCGCACGCCACCACTCGCCAGTGTCGCGTAGGCGCGGGCCAGCTCGAGTGGCGAAACTTCGGCCGTACCCAGGGCGAGGCTCGGCACGGCGGGGAGTCGGCTCTCGATCCCGAGCCGACGCGCGACGTCCACCACCTGCCGCGGCCCGACGTCGATCGCGAGGCGAACCGTCGGCACGTTGAGCGATCGCTCGAGCGCCTCGCGCACGCTCACCGGTCCGTTGAACTTCCCGTCGAAGTTGCGCGGACGCCACTTTCCCTCGCGGGTGTCGACGGAGAGCGGCGAGTCGTCGAGCAGGCTGGCGAGGGTGATGCGCGGCCCGCCGCCACGCGGCTCGAGCGCCGCGATGTAGACGAAGGGCTTGAAGACGCTGCCCGGTTGGCGCCGCGCCTGACTGCAGCGATCGAATTGGGAGACGCCGTAGTCGCGTCCGCCGACGAGGGCGAGCAGCTCTCCGGTCTGCGGGCGCAACACCACGATGCAGCCCTGGAGGCGGCGGGCCGGATCCTCCTCCTTCACCGACGGTCTGCGCTTTTCGATCTCCGCGAGGCCCTCGGAAAGCGACGTCGCGGCGATGCGTTGCAGGCGCCGGTCGAGCGTCGAGTAGATCCGCAGGCCCTCCTCGGTGAGCTGCTCGCCGGTGTAGACCTCGGTGAGCTGGCGGTGCAGCAGGTCGAGGAAATAGCGCGCGTCGCCGCGGTCGGGCGTCACCGTCGCGAGCCGCAGCCGCTCGGCCTTCGCACTCTCGAACGTCTCGTCGTCGATGCGCCCCTGGTCTCGCATCAGCTCGAGCACGAGGTTGCGCCGCGCGACGGCGCGCTCCTCGTCGCGATAGGGCGAGATTCCGTTCGGGCTCTGGATGATCGCGGCGATCAGCCCCGCCTCGGCGACGGTGAGTCGCTTCGCCTCCTTCCCGAAATACAGGCGGGCGGCTTCGCCCACGCCGTGGACGGCCGTCGAACCGCGCTGCCCGAGATAGATCTCGTTGAGATAGGCCTCGAGGATGGCGTCCTTGTCGTACCGGGCCTCGACGATCAGGGCCATCGCCGCCTCGCGCAGCTTCCTGCGCAACGTGCGCTCGGGCGTGAGGAAGAAATTCTTCACGAGCTGCTGGGTGAGCGTGCTGCCGCCCTGGGCGACGCGCCCGGCGCGCAGGTTGGCGAGCAGCGCGCCGCCGATGCGACGGAAGTCGATCCCGCGATGGGTATCGAAGCGCTGGTCCTCGACGGCGAGCACGGCGTCGATCATGTGGCGCGGCACGTCTTCGAGGCGGAGCAGCTCGCGCTGCTCGCGCGCCGGGCCGTAGTAGGCGCCGATCGACTCGGGTTCGAGCAGCACCGCGCCGACCGAGCGGCCGCGCGGCAGCTCGCGGATGTCCGCGATGCGCGAGCCGCGCAGCAGGATCTCGATGTCGCGTGCCGCCTCGGGCCGGGCCGGGTGGTCGAACGCCCGCAGGTGCACGCGAACCCTGCCGCGCGACCAGGCGTACTGCCCCCGCGGCAGGCCCTTCGCGGAGGGCGCTTCCCGGTAGCCCAGGCGTTGGAGCGCGTTGCGCAGCCCGAACTGCTCCCACTCGAGACCGGGATAGAGGATGGCTGGGGCGGAGTAGACGCGGGACGGGACGCGGAACCGGGTGCCGTCGAAGCGCTCGCGCACCTGGCGATCGAGCCCGATCACCATCACCGACCCGGCGAAGCCGGCCGCGAAGGCGATCGCCAGGACGAGCCAGCCGAGCCGGAGCATCCGGCGCGGAGACGACGCCCCGCTCTTTCGCGCGGGACGCTTCGCGGGCTTCCGCCCGCGCGCGGCGCCCCTGCGCCGGTTCCTACCCGATCGCGCCAATACCGCCCTCTCGCTCGCCGCTGCCGGTACAAGCGCCCGTCATCGCTTGCGGCTCGGCGACTGGCCCGACACCGGGCCTCCCCGCGGCCGACCTTAGCTTGCGCCGCGACGCCGCGTCACCGAGATTGCCGCGGATGACGACGAACGACGGCACGGGAGACGGCGGATCGCGCAAGCCGTGGGGCGGGCGGTTCCGCGAGGACACCGACCCCACCGTCGAGCGATTCTCCGCCTCGATCGACTTCGACAAGGCGCTGGCCCGCTACGACCTGCGCCTTTCCGGGGCGCACGCCGCGATGCTGCACGCCCAGGGGCTGCTGGACGGCGCCGACCTCGAGGCGCTCCAGCGCGGGCTCGCCGAGGTGGGCGAAGAGATCGAGAACGGCACCTTCCCCTTCGATCCCTCCCTCGAAGACATCCACATGAACGTGGAATCGCGGCTGCGCGAGCGGGTGGGCGTGGCCGCAGGCCGCCTCCACACCGGCCGCAGCCGCAACGACCAGGTCGCCACCGACCTGCTGCTCTACCTGCGCGACGCCGCGCGCGCGGCCCGGCGCGGCCTCCACCAGCTCCAGGAAGTGCTGATCGGGCGCGCCCGCGAGCACGTCGACACGGTGCTGCCCGGCTACACCCATCTCCAGCGCGCCCAACCCGTGCGCCTCGCCCATCACTGGCTGGCCTTCGTCGAGATGTTCGGCCGCGACGCCGATCGCTTCCGCGACCTCGAAGCGCGCCTCTCGCTCGCGCCCCTCGGGTCGGGCGCGCTCGCCGGCTCGACCCTGCCCCTCGATCGCGAGGCCACCGCCGCGGCGCTCGGCTTCGCCGGGCCGTCGCGCAACAGCATGGACGCGGTCGCCTCGCGCGACGCCGCCCTCGAGTTCCTGTCGGACGGCGCGATCGCCCAGGTGCATCTCTCGCGCCTCGCCGAGGAGCTGGTGCTCTGGTCGACCGCCGAGTTCGGGTTCGTCGAGCTCGCCGACGCCTACTCGACGGGCTCGAGCCTGATGCCGCAGAAGAAGAACCCGGACGTGCCCGAGCTGGTGCGCGGGAAGTCGGGTCGCACGATCGGCAACCTCGTCACCCTGCTCACGGTGCTCAAGGGCCTGCCCCTCACCTACAACCGCGATCTCCAGGAAGACAAGGAGCCGATCTTCGACACGGCGCTCACCCTTCGCGACTCGCTCGAGGTGATGGCGGGCGCGATCGCGACGCTGCGCGTCCACAGCGAGCGCATGCGCGAAGCCGCCGGCGATCCGATGCTGCTCGCGACCGACCTCGCCGAGGCGCTGGTGCGCGCGGGCGTGCCCTTCCGCGAAGCGCACGAAGCCGTGGGACAGATCGTGGCGCACTGTCTGGAGAAGGACCTCGACCTGCGCGCACTCTCGCGCGAAGACCTGCGCGCCTTCCACGCGTCCTTCGACGCAGGCGCCGACGAGCTGCTCTCCCTCGATCGCGCCCTCGAAGAGCGCGACCTGCCCGGCGCGACGGCGCGCGGCCGCGTCATGGCGGCGCTCGACGCGGCGGAAGTGACGCTCGCGGACGCCCGGCGCGAGCTGGACGCGGCGTCGTGACGCAGCGCACGTTCGCGGCGGCGCTCGCGGTCACACTCGTCCTCGCCGGCTGCGGATACTACGCGCCGCCGATCCGATCCGACGGGCCCGACGACGATGCGTCATCGCGGGAGGCCGACGCGGCCATGCGAGATGACGCGCTGGCGCCGGCCGATGACGCAGCGACCGAGGATGCCGATGACTGAGCTCCCCTTCACGAAGATGCACGGCGCCGGGAACGACTTCGTCGTGCTCGACGGCGTGCGCGATACGCTGCCTCCGATCGAGCCGATCGCCGCGCGCCTGTGCGATCGCCACCTGGGGATCGGCGCCGACCAGCTCCTCGTCGTGCGTCATGCCAGCGGCGCGGCGGATTTCCGGATGGAGATCTTCAACGCCGACGGCTCCCAGGTGGAGATGTGCGCCAACGGCATCCGCGCCTTCTACAAGTACCTGCGCGATCACGGCCACACGGACCGGGACGAGATCGGGGTGGAGACGCTCTCGGGCGTCGTGCGGCCGCGCTGGGCGGGCGAGGATCGCGTCACCGTGGACATGGGCGGGCCGGTCCTCGCGCCGGCGAAGATCCCGACGACCCTCGCGACGGGCGACGGCCCGGTCCTCGACGTCCCGCTCGAGATCGAGGGCGAGACGCTCGCGGTCTCCTCCGCCTCGATGGGCAATCCGCACGCCGTCGTCTTCGTCGACGATCCGGACGCGACGCCCGTCGAGCGCTGGGGTCGCGCGATCGAGAACCACACGGCCTTCCCCAACCGCACCAACGTCGAGTTCGTGCGCGTCGACGCGCGCGATCGCATCACCCAGCGCACGTGGGAGCGGGGCACGGGCGAAACGCTCGCTTGCGGCAGCGGCGCGTGTGCGGTGGCCGTAGTATCCATGTTGCGCGGCGTGGTCGATCGCCGTGTGCGGATCGACCTGCGCGGCGGCACGCTGGAGATCCGCTGGCCCGACGACGGCGCCCACGTCGAGATGACCGGGCCCGCCGCAGAAGTCTTCGTCGGGCGATTCCCGCTCTAGAGATGGCTGTGCCCGCCCGAATGCGGGCGCGGAG
>JAHEJV010000219.1 GCA_024638705.1 Deltaproteobacteria bacterium
CGCATGGCGCGCTGAACATCGGGGACGTCCCTGTGACTCCCCGGAACCCACGCGCCGCGGAGCTGCACCGCGTGGGTCCGGGGGACAGAGAGACTTCCCCGATGTTCAGCGCGCCATGCGTCTGGAAGAGCAGGCCAAGTGCGCCGGCCTGGTAGGGGAAGTCTCTCTGTCCCCCGGTCCCACAGGGCCTCCATGAACCGCAGGGAGAAGTGAAACGGCGCCGGTCCCGAAGGACCGACGCCGTCTTCAAGGGCTTCGCGCTGGGGCGGGTGGGTCGAGGCCCGGTGCCACCCTCTTGCAGCGTGGTTCTTGGCGGTGCAGGCGTTGCCCGGCTGGTTTCGGAGGAAGGTCGCGGGAGCACGGGATCCGGATCACCGGACCCGATTCCGGTTTCCGCCCCACCCATGCACCGCGTAGGATCCGATGCGAGGAGACACGCGATGTATCTGGGAGAGCACGCCGTTCAGCATCCCGACCGGCCCGCAATCATCATGGCGGGGAGCGGGGAGACGATTTCCTATGCGGAGTTCGAGGGGCAGGCGAATCGGTTCGCGCACCTGCTGCGCTCGATCGATCTGAATCGCCTCGATCACTACGCGATCTTCATGGAGAACCACCCGCGCTACCTCGAGACGTGCGCGGCGGGCGAGCGTGCGGGCCTCTATTACACCTGCATCAACTCGTACCTCACGGCGGAAGAGGTCGCGTACATCGTCGACAACTGCGACGCGCAGGTGCTCGTCACCTCCGCGGCGAAGGCCGAGGTCGCGCGCGAGGCGCTCGCGTCGTGCCCGAAGGTGAAGATGGCGCTCCTCGTCGACGCCGCGGGCGACGACCGCTTCGTCGACTATCGCGCCGCGATCTCCGGCTTCCCGACCACGCCGATCGAGGACGAAGCCCTCGGCACGTCGATGCTCTATTCCTCGGGCACCACCGGACGCCCGAAGGGCATCCTGCGCCCGCTCCCCGAGGCGACGCCCGACTACAACATCCCGCTCTTCCGGTTCCTCGCCGATCTCTGGCAGTACCGGGAAGGCATGACCTACCTCTCGCCCGCGCCGCTCTACCACTCGGCGCCGCAAGCCGCGGTGAACCTCACCCTGCGCGCCGGCGGCACCGCCGTGATCATGGAGCGCTTCGATCCCGAGGCCTATCTCGACCATGTGAGCCGCTACCGCGTCACACACACCCAGCTCGTGCCGACCATGTTCAGCCGCATGCTGAAGCTGCCCGAGGAGGTGCGCGCGAAGTACGACGTGTCGTCGCTCGAGATCGCCGTCCACGCGGCGGCGCCGTGCCCCGTCCCCGTGAAGGAGCAGATGATCGACTGGTGGGGCCCGATCATCCACGAGTACTACGGCGCGACCGAAGGGCTCGGCTTCACCGCCTGCGACAGCGCGCAGTGGCTCGCCCACAAGGGCAGTGTCGGCAACGTGCGCGCCGGCACCCTGCACATCCTCGACGACGACGGGAAGCCCGCGCCCCCGGGCACGCCGGGCGAGATCTGGTTCGAGTCGGCGTCGACCTTCGAGTACTACCGCGACCCGGAGAAGACGAAGGAGAGCACCTCCGCCGACGGGAAGCTCACGACCGTGGGCGACGTCGGCTACCTCGACGACGACGGCTTCCTCTATCTCACCGACCGCGCCACCTTCATGATCATCTCCGGCGGCGTGAACATCTACCCACAGGAGTGCGAGAACCTGCTGATCACCCACCCCAAGGTGGCCGACGCCGCCGTCTTCGGCGTACCGAACACCGACCTCGGCGAAGAAGTGAAAGCCGTCGTCCAACCGATGCCCGGCGTCACCGCCGACGAATCCTTCGCCGACGAACTCATCGCCTTCTGCCGCGAACACCTCGCCCGGCAGAAGTGCCCCCGCTCGATCGACTTCGACCCCGAGCTCCCCCGCCTCCCCACCGGCAAGCTCTACAAGAAAAAGCTCCGCGATCGCTACTGGGAAGGAAAGAGCCGAATCCTCTAGCCGCGGCCTCGTGCCGCGACATTGCCGGGCGCGCGAAGCCGCACGAAGAACAGCGGAGCGGCCGGGGTCAGGGGGATCCCGCAGCCCGACTCAGCGCAGTTGGGTCACGCACCGGGGTCCAACCCACTGCGAGCCTCCCCGTCACGACGACCTGGAAACCACCCCAGGGAGGGCGAGCCATCGGGCGGAGGGATCCCCCTGACCCCGGCCGCGGGTCTCGAGCAAGATCGATGAAACGCACCAGCGCGCGGACGCGCGAAGTGCGGACGCGAAGTGCGGACGCGAAGCGCGGACGCGAAGCGCGGACGCGAAGTGCGGACGCGAAGCGTGGACGCGAAGTGCGGACGCGAAGCGCGGACTAACGCGGCTCGCAGACGAAGATCGGGATCTCGCGATCCGTGCGCTCGCGGTACTCGGCGAACGGCGCGTAGTGCGAATCGCAGATCGGCCACAAAGCCGGCTTCTCCTCTGCGGAAGCCAGTCGTGCCCGCAGCGACATCTTGCGGCCGCGGTGCGACACCTCGATCTCCGGATGCTTCACCAGGTTGTTGTACCAGACCGGGTTCTTCGGAGCGCCGCCCTGGGACGCCACCAGCAGCACGCCCTCCTGGTAGGGCACGTACATCAGCGGGATCGTGAGCGTCTTCCCGCTCTTGGCGCCGGTCATCGTCACGAAGCACACCTCGTCGCCGCCGAGCTTGTTGAAGCCGCCGGTCATCTTGTGCAGGAAGACGTGGATCTTCGTGACCGTCTTGAGCACCCAGCGCGGCGGCGGCTTGCCGGCGTCGGTCGAGGGGGAGGCGTCGGACATCTCGATCTCCTGATGGCGCGAAGCGCGGCCTTGCAGCGAGCATCGTACCCCAGTCCCGGTTTCGAGTAGTGTTCCGATTCACGCCCCCCACCCGCATCCCCGGAGAACCATGTCCCAAGACCTTCCCGCCAAAGGCCTCCAGCTCCACTCCACGATCAAGAGCGACGCCACCCTCGAGCTCTCGCTCGCCGAGGTGCCCGTCCCCGAGCCCGGCGAGAACGACGTGCTCGTGCGCGTCGAGGCCGCCCCGATCAACCCCTCGGACATGGGCGTCCTCTTCGGCCCGGCCGACATGACGACCGCCCGCGCGGGCGGCACCGCCGAGCAGCCGGTGGTCACCGCCGACGTGCCGCAGAAGTTCATGGGGAGCGTCGCGGCGCGCGTCGACCAGCCGATCCCGTGCGGCAACGAAGGAGCGGGCGTCGTGGTGAAGGCCGGTGCGTCGAAGGAGGCCCAGGCCCTGCTCGGCCGCAACGTCGCGATCCTCGGCGGCGCGATGTACGCGCAGTATCGCCTCGCCAACCACGCCTTCTGTCTGCCGCTGCCCGAGGGCACGACGCCTAAGGAGGGCGCCGCTCCCTTCGTGAATCCGCTCACCGCGCTCGGCATGGTCGAGACGATGAAGCTCGAAGACCACAGCGCGCTCGTGCACACGGCGGCCGCCTCGAACCTCGGCCAGATGCTCGTGAAGCTGTGCCTCGCCGACGACGTCCCGCTCGTCAACATCGTGCGGCGCGCCGAGCACGTCGAGCTGCTGAAGGGGCTCGGCGCCAAACACGTCGTCGATTCGAGCCTCGACTCCTTCGACGGCGACCTCACCGAGGCGCTCGTCGAAACGGGCGCCACGCTCGCCTTCGACGCGACCGGCGGCGGCGATCTCGCCAACCGGATCCTCGCGGCGATGGAGCGCGCCCTCAACAAGAACGCCACCGAGTTCCAGCGCTACGGCTCGACGACGCACAAGCAGGTCTATCTCTACGGCGGCCTCGATCGCAGCCGCACGACGCTCGACCGCAGCTACGGCATGGCCTGGGGCGTCGGGGGCTGGCTGCTGCCGAACTTCCTCGCGCGCGTCGGCGGGGAGAAGGCGGGCGAGATGCGGGCGCGCGTGGCGGCCGACATCAAGACGATCTTCGCGAGCCACTACACGAGCGAAGTCTCGCTCGCCCGTGCGCTCCAGCTCGAGACCGTCGCGGCCTACGGCGCCCAGAAGACCGGCGAGAAGTTCCTCGTGACGCCGCAGAAGTGAGTCCGGCGCGCCCGTCGATCCTGCGCAGCGCGGTCCGCCCCGCCGCCTGGGTGCTCGGCGGCTGCGCCCTGCTCTATCCCCTCGCGATCGCCTGGTTCGGCGACGCCGGGCAGTGGCTCGATGCGGGCTCTCCGCTCGGAGTCTCGACCGATCTCCGGATGAATCTCGTGATGGGGGTCTTGATCGTCTTCACGGCGGCCGCATCGACCGCCGAGAGTGATGCGACGCTGGTCGACCTCGAGCGCCTGGCGCCATCGCTCCGGCTCGACGCGGGAGAGCTCGAGCGGCTCCGCGACCGTGCGAGCTCGGACTCGCGCTCGCGCTCGCAAAGAGTGCTGATCTCGATGGGCGGTGCGCTCTTCGGCGCATCCATCGACCTGGCGGCCGATGGCTTCGCCGCTTCCCCGATCGGTCGCTCCCCCCACGACGCCGCGCAGTTCCTGCTGATCATGGTGCTCTTCGCGCTTCTGGCCAGCCGCGCCCGCGACTCCCTCCGCCTCGGGCGCCTCTTCTCCGAGATCGGCCGCGAACACACGGAGGTGTCGCTCTTCGACACGGAACCGCTCCAGGTGTTCGGCCGTCGCGGCCTGCGGCTCTCATTGAACTGGTTCCTCGGCAGCGCCTTCGCCTCGTTGCTGGCGCTCGACGCAAGCGCGCCCGGCATCGTCGCCGGCGTCATCGTGCTCACGCTCGGCCTCGGCGCCGCGAGTCTCTTGATTCCGGCCCGCGGAATCCACGCGGCGATCCGCGACGCGAAGCACGCCGAGCTGGCGCGCATCCGCACCGACCTCGAGAAGGAGGGCGCCGCCCTGCTCGCGCCGGACGCGCGCGACGCGGCCGGGTCGCGCGTGCCGGCGCTCGTCGCCTACGAATCGCGCGTGTCGGCCGTGCGCGAGTGGCCCTTCGATGCGTCCACGCTGGTTCGCTTCACCGTGCTCGCCGCCATCGCCACCGGCTCCTGGCTCGGCGGCGCGATCGTGGAACGCATCCTCGAGATGTGGGTGCCGTAGCCGTCATTCCTTGAGCACCAGCTTCAGCTCGCCCTCGCGGACCTCCATCTCCTCGATGCCCGCGGCGAAGGCCGACCAGAAGCCACCCTGTCCGCCGAAGCGCTCGACGAGATCGACCTGCTTCAGGTTCCCCAGCCAGGCGTTCGGCAGCGGGACGCCCATCAGGCTGATCCCGCGCAGGATCACGACGGGGCTGCCCTGTGCGACGCGCAGCTCGACGCCCGCGTGCACGCGCAGGATACGCCCGCCCATCACCGGGAAGTCGGGGTCGACGGGAATCAACAGCTTCGCGCTCGCCAGGTCGTCGGAGAGATCGATCGCGAGGCGCTCGGCCAGGTTGGTGTTGTGCGCGAGGAGCGCATTCAACTCGCGTTCGCTGATGCCGACCTCGCGGTCGGCGGGATCCTCCGAATAGGGCTCGGGCTCGAGCCGCGGTGCGTCGCGCGCGGGCGCACCCTTCGTCGCATCGCGCACCGGCGCGCCCGTCGCCTCTTCGCGTGGAGCGGGCTCGATGCCGAGCCGACGCAGCTTCGCATCGAGCACGCGCTCCTCGCGAAGGGAGAGCTCCACCGGCTCGAACTCGGTCGGGAAGACGTAGGTGCGCAGCACCCACCAGGTGAGGCCCACGGTGATGGCGATCGTCGCGAGGACGATCCCCACCACCTGGAGCTTCGTGAAGCCGGCGGAACGCGTGCCGGGATCCCCGAGGTCGCTAGGCATGAAACTCCTCCGGCGCGATCCCGGCCACGGAGATGTGGTCCGCGAAAACCGAGAACGCGAGATAGGCGGTGAGGCCGTTCTTCCGCGTCATCCAGGGCGGAAGATAGGCGGGCTCGACGATCGTGCCGTCGGCGAAGGCGGGCTCGAGATTCTGCGCATCGGAGAGGGTCATGCGCCCGGCGAAGAGGGCCTCGCAGAAGTGCAGCTGTTGGCTTCGCAACGCCCAGCGGAAGTAGGTGTGCACCTGGATCAGTCCGGTCAGGTAGACGACGTCCTTCGTGAAGGCGTGTCCCCCGTCGAGGGGCATGCCGCGGAAGACGCGCATCGTCGAATTGAAGCTCTCCACTTCGGGCTGCCCGCATTCGAGGAAGAACTCGAACACCTCGACGAAGCCGGCGCCCGAGAGCGCCATGTCGATCGCGTTCACGCGCAGGGCGATCCGTTTCATCCGCGCGATGTCGATCGCCCCGGTGACCAGCTCCGCGAAGGTCGCCAGGCCTTCCTGCGTGGCGGTGGTGCGCGGCGCGCCGAGCGAGAGGCTGGTGAGGTTCGGCTGCCGACGCCCGTTCAGCGCGGTGAGGCTGTGCACGAACGCCTCGTGTTCGAGGAGCTGGTCGACGTCGTCCGTCGAGAAGCGGGTGCCGTCGCGCAGCCGGATCCGCGTCGCCCCGGCCGCCGCCTTCGAGGCGAGCGCGGGATCGACGACGATCTTGATCTCGTCCCGGGTGATCACGTCTCCGATCCGCTTGCGCAGGTTCGCGGCGACCTCCTCCGCGGAGAGCGAATCGTCCTCGTCGTCCGCGTCGTACCCGCCAGAGACCTCGCGACTCACCTCGACGAAGTAGTCCGCCGCGTCGAGATTGGTGCGCTGGCTGCCGGGGAGCATCGACCCGGGACGCCCGTAGACGTCGATCGACGCTGCGCTCGCCTCCGGCGTGCCGGCCGACGCGATCAGACGACACACATCGGCGTACGACCGGGCGGTCTCGCTCACGTACGTCGCGACCGGCCCCCCGAGCCGACCCGCGCGCTCCGCGATCCGTTCGAGCTCGGCCCGCTGCGGCGAGAGGTCCTCGGGCGCGTAGCTCACCTCGGGCTGGCGGCGGTCTCCGACGCGCCAGCGCGCGAGGAACTGCCGCTGGACGCTCATCGGCCAGCTCACGTGCCGCAACACGTGTACGTTCGCGGCGGCCTTCACCAGTGCGGCATCGAGACTGCGGAGTTCGGAATCCATCCGTGCGCGGCTCCTCGGTCCGCCCCGGGGTCCGGAGCCGCGGCGAGACTAGGCGTTCGAACCGGCCGGTGCCCCTCTCCGTGCGCGGGTCTGGCACAATCTGGCGCGCGCCATCGGCGGACACGGAGATCATGACCGACATCTACTACGACGACGACGCCGACCTCGCGGAGCTCGAGGGGCGCTCCCTCGCGGTCGTCGGCTACGGCAACCAGGGGCGATCCTGGGCGCTGAACCTGCGCGACAGCGGGCTCGCGCCGAAGGTGTGCGTCCGCGCCGACGCGTCGCGTGAGCAGGCCGAGAAGGACGGCTTCGAAGCGGACGACCTCGAAGCGGCGAGCGACGCCGACATCGCCTGCGTCCTCGTGCCCGACGACGTCATCCCGAAGCTCCCGCTGCACCGCGCCGACGACGCGCTCACGATCGTCGCCAGCGGCTACTGCCCGGCCTTCGACCGCTTCGACCCACCCGGCGATCTCGGCATGGTCGCGCCGCGCATGCTCGGTCCCGAAGTGCGCCGCTGCTACGAGGAAGGGGGCGGCTTCATCACCGCGGTCGGCGTGCACACCGACGCCACGGGGAAGGCGCTGCCGCGCACGCTCGCCATCGCAAAGGCGATCGGTGGCCTGCGCGAAGGAGGCATCGCCCTCACGCCGAGACAGGAGGCGGTGCTCGACCTCGCCGTCGAGCAGGTGCTCTCTCCCGCCCTCACCCACGTGAACGGCGCCTTCGTCGGCGCGATGCTCGAGCAGGGTATCCCCCTCGAAGCGATCCTCACCGAGCTCTTCCTCTCCGGTGAAGTCGAGCGAACCTTCGGGCTGTTACGGAAGAACGGCTTCGCGGCCCAGCTCGAACACCACTCCCCGGCGAGCCAGTACGGTCAGCTCTCGCGCCGCGGCAGCTACGACCATCTGGATGTCGGCGCCGTGATGCGAAAGCTGACC
>JAHEJV010000220.1 GCA_024638705.1 Deltaproteobacteria bacterium
CCTCTTCGTCGTCGAAGATCGCGTGGTCTTCGAAGAAGACGCAGGCCTCCTGGGTGATCGGCAGGATCGGCCGCACTTCGGCGGAGAAGGGCGTCCCCCAAGCCGTGTGCACGTGCACCGCGCTCACCGCGTCCGGGCGCGCCACGAGAACGGGGTGGTGGATGTAGTAGGCCGCGGTGTTGATGATGCCGTCGCCGTCGACGAGGCCGCCGTCCGGGCCGACGAGGACGAGGTCGTGCACCGTCGCGAGGTGGTAGGACACGCCGAAGCGCAGCATCCAGAAGCAGTCCTTGCGCTCCGGGTCGCGCGCGCTGATGTGGCCGTCGCCGGCGTCGCCCCAGCGCATCGCCGCGAGCAGCCGGTAGCCGAGCGCCACCTCGCGTTTTCGTTGGCGACGGATCGCTTCGGGTGTGGGGCCCTCGTCCGAGCCGAGGAGGGAGAGGGTGACTTCTGCGGACATGGGGTCCTCCGGGATGGGCCCTTCATCGTACCCGACGTGGCGACCGGCGCGGACGGCTTCAGCCGACCCGCTTCCCCGGCGTGAAGCGCACCGGCATCTCCTCGATGCCGACGATGAAATTGCTCGGGCGCAGCGGGAGGTCGTCGCTCGCGAGCGCGAGGTCGGGCATACGGCGCAGGACGTGCTCGAAGAGCACGCGCAGCTCGAGGCGCGCGAGGCTGGCGCCGAGACAGAAGTGGGTGCCGAAGCCGCCGAACGCGACGTGGTCGTTCGGGGTGCGGCTCACGTCGAAGGTGTCGGGGTCCGGAAACTGGCGCTCGTCGCGGTTGGCCGCCGGGTAGAGCAGCAGGACGCGCTCGCCCTCGCGCATCTTCTCGCCGTGCATCTCGATCTCGCGCGTGAGCGTACGGTTCATGTTCTGGATCGGCGTCACCCAGCGCAGCATCTCCTCGACGGCGGTGGGGATCTTCGACGGATCGTCGCGCAGCACCTGCATCTGCTCGGGGTGGTCGAGGAGCGCGCGCAGGCCGCCGGTCATCACGTGGCGCGTCGTCTCGTCGCCGCCGATCAGGATGAGCAGGCTCTCCTGGAGGATCTCCTCCTCGGCGAGCCGATCGCCGTCGAGCTCGGCGTGCATCAGGATGCTCATCAGGTCGTCGGTGGGTTCGCGCTCGCGACGATCCGCCAGCACGCCCTGCGCATAACGCAGGTACTCCATGACGATCTCGCGGCTGTGTTCGCGACGTGCCTCTTCGTCCTCGATCTCCGCCGCCGCCCCGCCGCCGAGCATCTCGTCGCTCCAGCGCAGCAGCATGTCGCGGTCTTCCGGCGCCACGCCGAGCATGTCGCCGATCACCACCATCGGCACCCAGCGCGCGATGTCGGCGACGAAGTCGCACTCGCCGCGCTCGATCACCGCGTCGATCAGCTCGTCACAGAGCGCGTGGAGCTTCGGCTCGTGATCGGCGACGCGGCGCAGGGTGAAGCCGCGGTTCACGAGATTGCGGCGCCGTTTGTGGAGCGGGTCGTCGAGGTTGATCATCGACGGAATCCAGGAGTCGGGCTCGGGACGCGAGCTCTTCCCGGAGCAGAAGATCTCCGGGTGCTTGGACGCGTACATGATGTCGGCGTGGCGGGTGAGGCCCCAGAGGCCGCCGAGCTCGTCGACGTCGGGCTCGAAGTAGGCGGGCGCCTCGTCGCGCATCCAGCGGAAGCGCTCGTGGGGATCCAGGTAGAAGTGCCGGTCGAGCAGGTGGATGTCGTCGCGGATCGGGTGGTTCGGCACGCGGGTCTCCCTCGGGTCGCTTCATTCTATACAGAGGGTGCGCGCGCGTTCTAAGGTTCGGCGATGCGGATCACACGTCTCGCGCTCGTCTGCCTGCTAGCAACCGTTTCGTTCGCGTGCGCCGGCCCTTCCGGCGGCGCGTTCTCGGTCGCCGTCCTGCCCGACACCCAGAACGCGATCGACTACACGCACCAGGAAGCCCATGGCTTCCCCTTCGACGCGAGCGAGCTCTTCCTCGCGCAGATGGAGTGGATCGCCGGCCAGGCCCCGTCGCGCGGCGGCGACGTCGCGTTCGTCGCAGCGGTGGGCGACGTGTGGCAGCACCAGTCCGAGACGATGGATCCGGAACACGCGGCGCGCGGCTTCGAGCGCATCCCGAACCGCTGGTTCGACGAAGAGCTCGAGGCGACGCCACAGACGGCGGCGATCGAGCTTCCGACGGCGCGCGCGGGTTATGCATCGCTCGCGAGCGCCGGCATCCCCTTCGGCGTCGCGCCGGGCAACCACGACTACGACGCGATGTGGAGCGACTCGCGCTACCCGCCCGTCGACGACGCGAAGAAGATCCGGAGCTTCGACGCCGAGACGCTCGGCATGCTCCATGTCGGCGGCCTCGACAACTTCCGCAGCGTCTTCGGCGACGACTCGGAGTTCTTCGGCGGCAAGCCCTGGTACGTCGCGAGCCGAAACGGCGGCACGAGCAGCGCGCAGACTTTCACCGCCGGCGGCTACACCTTCCTCCACCTCGCGATCGAGATGGCCTTCGGCGACGACGTGCTCGCGTGGGCGTCGGAGGTGATCGCCGCCCACCCCGGGCTCCCGACGATCGTGACGACCCACGACTACCTGAATGCCGCGGGCGAGCGCCGCGCGAACCCGATCGTCGATCTCGCCCGCGTCGACCCGCAGGACCGCGACGCCGAGACCCTGTGGCGCGAGCTGATCGCGGTGCACGACCAGGTCTTCCTCGTGCTCTGCGGCCATCATCACGGCGTCGCGACGCGGGTCGACGAGAACGCCGCGGGACATCCGGTGATCCAGCTCCTTGCCGACTATCAGGACCGCGGGCAGACGTCCCTCGACGCCGGCGTGCCGAAGAATCGCCTCGGACGTCCCGTCGGCATCGGCGACGGCTGGCTGCGCATGCTGCACTTCGACACGGCGAGCGATCCGCCGTTGTTGCGCGTGCGCACGTACTCGCCGCACTACGACACGTGGGCGGAGGAGCACGCCGTGTACGCCGAGTGGTACAAGCCCGGCGAACGTCCCGACCTCGACGACGCGGACTTCGTCGCACTCGACGCGTTCGAGCTTCCGCTCGAAGGGTTCCGCGCGCGGTTCGGAAACCCGCGTTAGTCCGACCCGCGCGCGAGCGTCGTCCGCCCGCATCCTTGCGCGCCCCATGCACCAACGTACTCGGTGGGTCGTGATCCGGTGGGACGCGATTGCGGAAGGGGACGACGATCCTGGCGCGGAGGGTCGGCGAACACGCGGCCGGGCGCTGGCCGTTTCCCGACATCGATCCCGCAGGCACGCACCGTGACGGTGCAGCTCCGGACGTCGAGGCCCCGGCCCGCGCCCGTGATATCGTCGATGGCCCGTCGCAGGAGTCCACCATGCCCCCGACCGAAACCGCCCACGACGCCCCGCTCGCCTGGGGCGAATCGCGTGAGATGAACGCCCTCGAAGCACTGATGTGGCGCGGCGAAGTCGATCCGCGCCTGCGCTCGACGATCTCGTCCTTCGGCGTGCTCGACTGCGTCCCCGACTGGGATCGCTTCCTCGCCGCCTGCGAGTGGGGCACGCGGATGGTGCCGCGCTTCCGGCAGAAGGTGGTCGAGCCGACGCTCGGTCTCGGCAACCCGGTCTGGGTGAACGACCCGGACTTCGACCTCCACTATCACGTGCGTCGCATGAGCGTCACCGAGGGCGGCGGCTGGCGCGAAGCGCTCTCGCTCTCCGAGCAGATCGCGATGACGCCCTTCGACAAGGCGCGCTCGCCCCTCGAAGTGGTGCTCTTCGAAGGCCTGCCCGACGGGAAGGCCGCGATGCTGATGAAGATGCACCACTCGGCGACCGACGGGATCGGCGGGTTCCAGCTCTTTTCGCAGCTCCACTCGCGCTCGCGCGAGCACAATCCGCGCAAGCCCCAGCCCGGCATGCCCGAGCCCGAGTACAAGACGCCGCGCGACGTGTTCGTCGAGCAGCTCCAGCGCGACGCGAGCCAGATCCTCGAGAACGCCGCGGACGGCGCGGGCCGCCTCTTCTCCGCGTTGCGCGATCCGGTGCGCACGGTTTCGAACGCGGCGCGCTTCGCGTCGTCGCTCGGACGCGTCCTCGCCGAGCCGGCCGCCGAAGGCTCGCCGCTGCTGCGCAAGCGCAGCCTGTCGTGGCGCTTCCAGGCCTTCGACGTGTCGTTCCCCGATCTGCGCGCGGCGTCGAAGATCGCGGGCGCGTCGCTCAACGACGCCTTCCTCGGGTCGCTGCTCGGCGCCTTCCGCCTCTACCACGAGAAGCACGGCTGCCCGATCGAGACGATGCCGATCGCGATCCCGATCTCGGTGCGCAAGCCCGACGATCCGGAAGGCGGCAACAAGTTCACCGGCGCGCGCTTCGCCGCGCCCGTCGGCATCGCCGACCCCGTCGAGCGCATGCGCGCGATGGGCGAGATGGTGCGCGCCGCGCGCGAGGAGCCCGCGCTCGACGGCATGTCGCTCGTCGCGCCCGCGCTCGCGCGCCTCCCCTCGCCGCTGCTCACCCAGCTCTCCGGCAGCCTCACCGCCAGCAACGACCTCCAGGCGAGCAACGTCCCGGGCTTCCGCGAAGACCTCTACATGGCCGGCGCGAAGATCGAGCGCGTCTACGGCCTCGGTCCGCTGCCCGGCTGCGCGACGATGATCACGCTGATCACCCACGGCGACACCGCGTGCGTGGGCGTGAACCTCGACCCGGCCGCCGTCACCGATCCCGAGCTCTTCGCCCAGTGTCTCGTCGACGGCTTCTCGGAAGTGCTGGCGCTGAACGAGGGTGCCGCCGCGCCGGTGCGGCGGGTCTGATGTCGCAGACGGTCGCAGCGGGCGTGGAGGCGGGCGAAGGCGAACGCGTCACGTTCACGGTCGGCGCGGGGCTGACCCTCGTCGGCGACGCGTGGGGCCCGTCCGACGCGACGCCCGCGCTGCTGCTGCACGGCGGCGGCCAGACGCGACACGCCTGGGCCGGCACGGCGATCGCGCTGGCAAGGCGCGGGTGGCGGGCGATCGCACTCGACCAGCGCGGCCACGGCGAGAGCGACTGGTCGCCGGACGGCGACTACACGCGCGGCACCTATGCGGACGACGTGGTCGAGGTGGCGCGCGCACTGCCCAGGCCGCCGGTGCTGATCGGCGCGTCGCTCGGCGGCATCTCGTCGCTGCTCGGGATCGATCGCGGCGCTCCCGCGACGGCGCTCGTTCTCGTCGACATCGCGACGCGCATGGAGCCGAAGGGAATCGAGCGCATCTTCGCGTTCATGCAGGCGAAGCCCGACGGATTCGCGAGTCTGGAAGAGGCCGCAGATGCGATTTCGGCGTACAACCCGCACCGTCCGCGGCCGAAGGATCTCTCGGGGCTGGCGAAGAACCTGCGCCACGGCGACGACGGCCGCTGGCGCTGGCACTGGGATCCGGCCTTCATGTCCACCCGCGACCCGGCCGAGCCGCCGCGCGAGCACCGCGAAGCCGACGCCGCCGCCGAGAAGCTGAGCCTGCCGACGCTGCTCGTGCGCGGACGCATGAGCGACATCCTCTCCGAGGAGGGCGTGCGCATCTTCCGGGGACAGGTGCCGCACGCGAAGTTCGCCGACATCACCGACGCCGGACACATGGTGGCCGGCGACCGCAACGACATCTTCTGCGAAGCGGTGCTGCGCTTCCTCGAGGCCGAGGTACCGGCGCCCTGAATCCGCGATCCGTCTTATCATGCAATCGCGCCACTCATCCGGAGGACCCACCATGGCCGATCTCTTCGACCAGCACCGCGTCATCGACGTCGACAGCCACATCTCGGAGCCCGCCGACGTGTGGACGTCGCGCGTCTCGAAGAAGTGGGGCGACGCCGTTCCGCACACTCGGATCGACCCCGGAAGCGGCAAGGAAGTGTGGTGGATGGGGGGCGAGCCGACCCTGCCCGTCGGCATGACCGCGATCGCCGGCTTCGACGGCGCCCTGCCCGACTGCCCCGACACCATGGCGGACATCCCCGCCGGCGCCCACGACGCGAAGGCGCGCCTCGCGTATCTCGACCAGGAGGGGATCCACGCGCAGGTGCTCTACCCGAACGTCGGCGGCTTCGGCTCGGGTGCCTTCCTCAAGCTGGGCGACGGCGAACTGATGCTCGAATGCGTACGCGCCTACAACGACTTCCTCGTCGAGTGGTCGTCGGCGGACCCGTCGCGCCTCGTCCCGATCATGGCGACACCGTTCTGGGACGTACCCGCTTCGGTGAAGGAGATCGAACGCTGTGCCGGGCTCGGCGTAAAGGGCGTGCTCATGTGCGGCCAGCCCCAGGACTTCGGCGCTCCCGCACTCGCGAGCACGCACTGGGATCCGGTCTGGGCCGCCGCCCAGGACGCCGGGCTCCCGATCAGCTTCCACATCGGCTCGGGCAACTGGGCCGACTTCGACGAATCGGTCCAGCAGATCGGCATCCGCGCGCAGCTGGCGAGGCTGGGCGCCAACGCCTTCATCGACAACGAGAAGTGTCTCGCCGACATCATCTTCGGCGGCGTCTGCCACCGCTTCCCGAAGCTGAACTTCGTCAGCGTAGAGAGTGGCGTCGGGTGGCTGCTCTTCGTGCTCGAGGCCTTCGACTGGCAGTGGCGCAACGGCGGCATCCACCACGACCACCCCGAATACGACCTGCTCCCCAGCGAATATTTCAAGCGCCAGATCTACGGCTGCTTCTGGTTCGAGGAGACCGGCATCGCGAAGGCGATCGAGATGTATCCCGACAATCTGCTCTTCGAGACCGACTACCCGCACCCCACCTCGATGTCCGTCGGCCCCGCGTCGATCGCCGTGCATCCGCGCGAGTACGCGCAACGAGTGCTCGGTCACGCGCCGAAAGAAACCGTGGCGAAGGTGCTCCACGACAACGCGGCAGAGTTGTACGGGTTGGATTAGGCAGCAACCGAAGCGGGCGGAGTCGTACACCCGCAGTCGAACTCAGCGCAGTGCGAGCCGCCGGATTCGTCCACGCCGAATCGCCCGGAGGGCGCTGCGCGCAAACCCCAGACCGGGGCGGCGATGCCGAGCCATTCGACGGAGGGTGTGCGACTCCGCACGCGGCGCACACCTCCGAAGACCGAGCGCTACTTCGCCCGCTTCTCCAGATAGGCCTTCCGCGCCTCCGCACACTCCGGGTCGCTGAACGCCGTCACCAGCCCGTCGGCGTCCGACCACGAACGCGCCACCCCGTTCGCCACCGCCGTCACCGCATTCGTGTGTCGCTTCGTCGAGAAGAGCGCGTGCGCAGCCTTCGCCGCGAGCTCCGCCGCGAGCGTCTCCACCTCGTTCTCGAGCGCGTCCGCCGGCACGACGCGATTCACGAAACCGACCGCCTTCGCCTCCGCCGCGTCGAAGGGACGGCACGTGAGCACCAGCTCCTTCGCCATCGCCGGGCCGATCTCGCGCACCAGTCGCGGGATGCCGCCCCAGGCGAGCGGGATGCCGAGGTCCACCTCGGGGATCGAGAAGCGCGCGTCCTCCGCCGCGACGCGCAGGTCGCAGGCCGCCGCGAGCACGACGCCGCCGCCCACGCACCAACCGTGCAGCTGGGCGATCGCGAGCGCGTTCATGTCCTCGAGCGCATCCGCCATGCGGCGTCCGAGGTCGGCCGCGTCGCGGATCGGCAGCTCGGGCTTGCCGGAGAAGGTGCCGAGGTCGGCGCCGGCCGAGAAGGCCCGGCCCGCCCCGCGCACGATCACAACCTTCACCTCGCGCCGCGCGTCGAACCACGCCGCGGCCTCGGCGAGCTCGCGCAGGGCCGTCGCCGAGAGCGGATTCAACTTTTCGGGGCGGTCGAGCGTCAGCCGTCCGACGGCGCCCTCCACCTCCACTCGCAGCGTCTCGAACTCACTCACGGGTTCATCCTTTCTTCTCGACATGGCCGAGGTCGCGTTCGGGTGCGACGCGGTCGCGCACCCGACGTTTGAGTTCCGCGGCTTCGGG
>JAHEJV010000221.1 GCA_024638705.1 Deltaproteobacteria bacterium
CCACCGGCGCCTCTCATTCGCCGTCCTGACCTGCGTCCTCGCGATGTCTGCCAGCGCGGAAGACGCCTGGGACGATGCGAAGGCGCGCGTCTACGCCGCGGAGCTCGCGTCTTCCCTCGAAGCGCTCCTCGCCGACTCGGGCGCGAAACGCACCCAGAGCTCGGCGGTGCAACAGCGCAAGCACGAAGCGGCCCTGATCGACCTGCGCCAGATGGGTCGGATGGCCGACGACCTCGCGCAGAAGCTCGAGGCCGGACAGGGACGCGACCAGACGGCGCCGCTCGTGCGCCAGATCTCGCTGCAGCGTGAGACGGTGCGCTTCTACGCGAAGGACTCGAGCGTCCCGGCGGCGACGCGGGCGCGGGTCGCGCGCGCGGTGAGCGCGCTGAACGCCCTCGAAGCGCTGTACGTCACGGACTGACGCGCGGCGTTCGGTGGCTCGGCGGCGCCTCCACCCTTTGGAGCCACGCGTCGGCGCGCGCCACGACGTGTCCGTCGGCGTCCACCAGTTCACCGCGACACGCGATGCGGTCTGCGTCGCGTTCAGTCACGCGCGCCCGACCGACGAGGCGTCCGGGAAGCGCGGGCTCGAGGTACTGCACCTCGAGACGCGTGTGCACCGCGAACGACCCTTCGGGCAGTGCCGCCAAAGCGGCGAGCCCGGTCAAAGAGTCGAGCATCGCCGAGAGCATCCCGCCCGCGACGTGCCCGGCGCGGTTCGCGAACGCTTCGCGCGCCTCATAGGCGACCTCGATCGACCCGTCGTCCGCGTCGGTCGCGAGGATCTCGCGGCCTAGCAGCGCGCCGTATTCCGTCTGCGCCCCGAGGTCGCGGCGCATCGTCAGTGGCTGCGCGGCAGGCCGAGCACGTGCTCGGCGAGGTAGTTGCGCACCATCTCGTTCGAGATCGGCGCGATCCGCCCGAGGCGCGACTCGCGCCAGTAGCGCTCGACGTGGAACTCGCGCGCATAGCCCATGCCGCCGAACACCTGGAGCGCACGGTCGCAGGCGGTGAAGGAGGCCTCGCTCGCGCGCAGCTTCGCCATGTTGGCGAGCGCGCCGGCCTCCTCGCCGCGGTCGAAGGTCCAGGCCGCCTTCTGCCACAAGAGATCCGCGGCTTCGAGCTCGGAGAGCGACTCCGCCAGCGGATGCGCGACGGCCTGGTTCTGCCCGATCGGGCGGTCGAAGACGACGCGCTCCTTCGCATAACGCGTCGCCACCTCGAGGGCGCGGCGCCCGATGCCGACGGCCTCGGCGGCGAGCACGATCCGCTCGGGGTTGAGTCCGTCGAGGAGGTGATAGAACCCGCGCCCCACCTCGCCGACGACGTCCGCCGCCGAGACGGGCAGATCCTCGAAGTACACCTCGTTCGAGTTCACCGCGTTGCGGCCGAGCTTCGGGATCTCGCGGATCTCGGTGTGCGCGGGGTCGAGGTCGGCGAGGAAGAGCGTCATCCCTTCGAGGGGTCGGCGGCATTCCTCGCGCGGCGTCGTGCGCGCGAGCAGCAGGATCTTCTGCGCCTGCTGCGCCTTCGTGTTCCAGACCTTCTTCCCGGTGACGAGGAAGCCGTCGCCCGACCGCCGCGCGAAGGTGCGGATGCGGCTCGTGTCGGTGCCGGCGTCGTCCTCGGTCACGCCGAAGGAGACGTGCAGCTCGCCACTGGCAGTCGGCGGCAGCGTGCGCCGCTTCAGCTCCTCGGAGCCGTGATGGATCACCGGCGCCATGCCGAAGATCGACAGATGCAACGCCGACGCCGCATTCTGCGCGCCCGCCGTCGCGGCGACCGCGTTCAGCAGCGCCCCCGCGTGCAACGTGCCGAGCCCCGCGCCGCCGTACTCCTCGGGCACGAGGATCCCGATCCAACCCTGCTCGGCGAACGCGTCGTAGAACTCCCAGGGAAACTCGTGCCCCTCGTCGCGCGCGCTCCAGTAGTCGTCGTCGAAGCGGGCGCACAGCCGCCGCGCGGCGTCGCGGATCGATTCGAGCTCGGGCCCGAAGGAGAAGTCCATCGAGGCAAGATACGCGAAGGGGTGGTGTGGATTTCGGGGTCGTGGCCTGCCGGAAGTTGACGCGATCCCGTTTTCGCTATAGTTTCGCCTCATGCATCCCCCCGCCCCGCCTCGGGATTCCGGGCCTGCCCGAGTCTCCGCGCCGTCACGCACGCGGCGTCTGATCGGGCGCGGCAGCGCAGAGAATCCGGCGAACCGCTTCGAGCGGCTGGCCTATTCCGAGGACGCGGACTTCGTCGACGAGAGCTTCGAGGACGATCCCGGCGCACCGCGGCGCGCGCTGGAGACGCGCTACTACCGCGACCCATCGCGCACCCTGCTCGCGCGCAACGAGAGCCCGGACATCGGATTCGATGTCAGCTTGAATCCATACCGCGGATGCAGTCACGGATGCAGCTACTGCTTCGCCCGACCCACCCACGAATACCTCGGCCTCTCTGCCGGGCTCGATTTCGAGACCCACATCCTGGTGAAGGACGACGCGCCGGCGTTGCTCGAGAAGACGCTGGCGTCGCCGCGCTGGAAGCCGCAGGTGGTGGCGGTCGGCGCGGTGACGGATCCGTACCAGCCGGTGGAGAAGAAGCTCGAGATCACGCGCCGCTGTCTGTCGGTGTTCGCGAAGTTCCGCAACCCCTGCGCGATCGTCACGAAGGGCGGGCTGGTGACGCGCGACATCGACGTGCTGCGCACCCTCGCCGAGCACGACGCCGTCTCGGTGAGCGTCTCGATCACGTCACTCGACGACCGCCTGCGCCGGGTGATGGAGCCGCGCGCGTCGTCGCCGAAGGAGCGGCTGCGCGCGGTGGAGGCGCTCGCGAAGGCGGGCATTCCGGTGAACGTGATGGTCGCGCCGATCGTGCCGGGCATCACCGATCACGAGATCCCGGCGCTCGTGTCGGCGGCGGCCGACGCCGGCGCGAGCGCGGTGCGTCCCATCGTCCTGCGCCTGCCCCACGGCACAGCCGACCTCTTCGAGGCCTGGCTCGAACGCCACTACCCCGAACGCCGCGCGAAGGTGATGAACCGCGTGAAGGCGCTGCGCGGCGGCAGGCGGAACGATCCGCGCTTCCACACCCGGCTGCGCGGCGAAGGCGTGTTCGCCGAGCAGATCGCGGCGATGTTCACCCTCGCCTGCCGACGCGCCGGGGTCGACGGTGAGCCGCCGAAGCTCTCCACCGCCGCCTTCCGGCGTCCCGGCGGCGAGCAGCTTCCCCTGCTCTGACCCGGCGAGCAGCGTCTCGGACCGGCGAGCAGCCCTCGAATCCGACCGGCAATCGGTTGCGCGAGACGCTACCGATCCGTCTCGATGCCGACGTCACCGCGCACCGAGAGCGAGCTCCGCACAGCACTCTCCCGCCTCGATGGCCGGAGCTACAACGCCTACAAGGAGCTGCGCGGCGCCTTCGACCTCGGCGACTGCACGCTCTTCATCGATCACGTCCAGGGCGATCCCTTCGCGGCCCCGTCGCGCATGCGCATGCGGGTGCCGATGGACGAGGCGCAGTGGGCGGTCACCCTGCGTGACACACGAGTGCGTCGGACGGCGCTCGCCGACCTGCTCGCCCGACGCGTGCGCGATGCGATCGGACGCGGCACGGCGCGTCGCGGCAGCGGGAAGAGCGGCGTCGTGCGCGTCGACGCGGGCGGGCAGGAGGTGCTCGAACGCAGCGCGGTCGTGATCCACGACGAATGGGTGGAAGTGCGCCTCGACGTCGGGCTCCCGGCGGCGGGGCGTCGCATCCTCGGGCGCGAGGCCGAAGCGCTGCTCACCGGCGACGTCCCCGAGATCGCGCATCACGGCCTGGTCTCTTCACCGCGCGACGGCCGGGACGTAGAGCACTTCGTCGCCTGTGTCGAGAACCAGGAGCACCTGCGCGCGCAGCTCGCCGAGCACGGTCTCGTCGCCTTCGTCGCCGACGGCGCCGTCCTGCCGCGCGAGAGCGGCGCCAGCGACCGCCCGCTGCGCGGCGACGCGGTCGTGCCCTTCATCTCCCCCGAGACCCTGCGCGTCACCCTCGACCTCGCGAAGCCGCGCAACGGCAGCCCTCGCATCACCGGGCTCGGCATTCCGCGCGGCGTCACGCTGATCACCGGCGGCGGCTATCACGGAAAGTCGACGCTGCTGCACGCGATCGAGCGCGGCGTCTATCCACACATCCCGGGAGACGGGCGCGAAGCCGTCATCAGCGACTCCCGCCTCGTGAAGATCCGCGCCGAGGACGGGCGTCGCGTCGCGCGCGTCGACATCGCCGGCTTCATCCGCAACCTCCCCGGCGGCCGCTCGACGCGCACCTTCTCGAGCGACGACGCGAGCGGCAGCACGAGCCAGGCGGCGAGCATCGTCGAGGCCCTCGAGGCCGGCGCCACCGGTCTGCTGCTCGACGAGGACACCTCGGCCACCAACTTCATGGTGCGCGACGCGCGCATGCAGGCGCTCGTCGCCGCCGAGCACGAGCCGATCACGCCCTTCCTCGACCGCGTCCGCGAGCTCTACGAAACGCACGGCATCTCGACCGTCCTCGTGATGGGCGGCTGCGGCGACTACTTCGACGTCGCCGACACCGTGCTGCGTCTGCGCGACTACCGCGCCGACGACGCCACGGAGGAAGCGCGCCGCATCGCCGCCGACCATCCCACCTCGCGCCATCGCGAAACCCCCGAGCCGCTGCGCCCCGCCGCCCCGCGCGTCCCCGTCGCCAGCAGCCTCGACGCCTCGCGCGGCAAGCGCGACGTCAAGATCGATGCGCCCACCGTGGACACGCTGCGCTTCGGCCGCACCGACGTCGATCTGCGCGGCCTCGAACAGCTCGTCGACCCGAGCCAGACCCGCGCCATCGGCCACGCCCTCCACAAAGCCGCCCGCGACTTCATGGCCGACGACACCCCGCTTCCCGAACTCCTGGACGCCCTCGAACGCCACCTCGACGAGCACGGCCTCGACGCCCTCTCCCCCTGGAACCAACCCGGCGAACACCCCGGCCACTACGCAAGACCGAGACGCCACGAAATCGCCGCCGCCCTCAACCGCCTCCGCACGCTCCGAATCCGCGAGAACTAACCGCCTCGCGCGGAGCGGGGAGGTGGGGAGAGACATCCCCGATGTTCAGCCAGCCCCGCACCCCGAAGCACAGAATACTGCCGAGGCCAGGTCGGGGATGTCTCTCCCCACCTCCCCGCGGCTCGCGGCGGTCAATGCGACGGAACTCTCATCGACTCGGCGGCACGCGCGAAGTCGTAGAGGAAGACCCCGTGGCCGTTGCCGTGCGGACCCTCACGTTCGCGAAGGCAGAACGCCATGAAGCGGCCGTCGGGGCTGACGACGGGATTGTTCGCGCCGTAGCCGGGGAAGTCGCTGAAGAAGGTCAGGCGCTGCGACTCCGCGCTGCCATCGAGCTTCGTGCGCCAGAGGTCGATGTCGCCGCGCGGCACCGCCGTCCACGTGCCCGGCTCGCGCTCGACGACGACGCTACCGCCGTCCGGGAACACGCCTTCGGCCTCGTCGTAGCCGGCGTTGCGCGAGTGATTGCGCAGTGCGCCCGATGCGAGGTCGACCGTCATCACCTCACCGCCGCGCCAAGCGTAGGCGGTGAAGATCAGCTCGCGGTCGTCGGGCGGACGGAAGTCCTGGGTTTCGAGGAAGCCGAGGTAGAAGAAGTCCGAGCGGTCGACGACCTTCCGCTTCGCGACGAGGCGCGGAGCGCCGCCGTCGAGCTCGAGCTCCCCGGTCCAGATCTCCGAGCGGCCGAAGACCACGGAGTCGGGATAGTCGGAGACGTTCCACGCGATGCGCAGGCTGCGACGCGACACCGCCGGGCCCTCGAAGCAGGGCTCGCCCAGGGGCGTCGCCGGGCGGTCGCGGCTCGCGGCGAGGTGGAAGAGCTCGGTGTGCCAGCGACGCGCTTCGTCTTCCGGGTCGCTTTCGAGCGGCGGACCGCAGAGCAGGAGATCGCCGTTCGCGAGGTAGCGCGCGCGCGTGAAGCCGGCGTGGGCGAAGTGCGTCGTCCACGGCCGGACGGCCCCGGTCGCGATCGCCACCTCGAAGACGTCGCCCACCAACGCGTCGAGGAAGAGGAGACGCTCGCCGTCGCCCGACCAGTCGGGCCGCAGCCCCGTTTCGAGCAGGCGCGTGATGTGGGGCGGCAACGCGTCGGCGGGCGATCCGGTGCGCGGGGGAGGCGCCGCGCAGGCCAGCAGGGCGAGGGTCACGCACACGACGAACGCGCGCATCAGCGCACTAGTTCCCCGCGGCCGGGAACGCGCGCTGGAGCCGGCGCCAGTGCGCGTCGGCCCGGAAGTAGAGCGTGATCGACTCGCCGCCGGGCTCGCGCGCGGTGATCGCGTCGACGCCGCCTTCCACGAGGCGCTGCTCCTCCGGATCGAGCCGCAGCGCGCGGATCACCGCGTATTCCTCGGAGACCGAGATCGCGATGTAGGGATCCCCGAGCACTCCCCTGCCCGATCGCAGCACCGAATCGATCAGCCCGTGGAACCAGACCTCGTGATGGTGCGCGTCTATCGCGCGGCCGCGCGCCCGGCAGGCGACCATGCGCAGGAAGTGCACGTCGATGTCGACGGGACAATCGACGAGCCAGGGCGCCGAGACGTCGAGCACGCGCTGCCAGTCTTCGGCGTTCGCCGCTTCGTAGAGCTCGCGCAGAGGACGTCCCGTCTCGCACACCGCGGTGAAGTCCTCGCGGTCGCCGTAGCGGGTGCGCAGGTCGGTGAAGTCGACCGGCCCGGCCCACGAGACCTGGTCGGGATCGATCGCGTCGGCGTCCGGCGTCGACGCGCAGCCGAGCGCCAGCAGCACGGCGAGCGTCGCTGCAACCCGCTCGCGCGTCCGGCGTCGCGTCACGCGATCCCGAGCAGACACTCCGCGACCTGGATCGCGTTCAACGCGTTCCCCTTGCGCAGGTTGTCGCCGCACGCGAAGAGGGAGATGCCGTTGCTGAGCGATGGCACCGCGCGCACGCGGCCGACGAGCACGTCGTCGATGCCCGCGGAGTCGAGCGGCGTCGGATAGCCGCCGGTCCAGGGCTCGTCGACGACCTTCACACCGGGAAAGGCGGCGATCGTCTCGCGCACCTCGTCGACCGACGCGGAGCGCGCGAGCGAGAGCACGAGCGACATCGAGTGGCCGACCAGCACCGGGACGCGGACGGCGGTGGCGTGCACCTGGAGGTCGTCGCGATGAAGCATGCGCCGCATCTCGGCCTCCATCTTCTCCTCTTCGGTCGAGGTGTCGCTCCCCTCGCGGAAGGTTTCGCACTGGGGAAACACGTTGAAGGCGGGTTGCTTTGCAAAGTGCTTCGGATCGGCGAGGTCGAGGCGTTCATGCCCGCGCAGCGCTTCGGGCTGATCGACGGCCTTCCGCGACGCATCGAGGAACTCGGCGATCGCGTCGCGACCGGCGCCCGAGATCGACTGGTAGGAGGAGCTGAACACCGACGCCAGGCCATAGGCGGCTTCGAGCGCCGCGAGCGGCATGATCGCGACGGCCGTCGTGCAATTCGGACCGGCGACGATGCCGCGGTGGTTCGCGAGATCGGCCTGGTTCACCTCGGGCACGACGAGGGGCACGTCGGGATCCTGACGGAACGCCGAGGACTGATCGATGACGATCGCGCCCGCCTCCACGATGCGCGGACCCCACTCGCGCGCGATCGACGACTCGGTCGCGCTGATCACGATCTCGAGGCCGGAAAAATTCCCATCGTCGAGCGCCTCGACGGTGATGTCTTCGCCCTTGAAGCGCAGCGTCTTCCCCGCGGAGCCCCGCGATGCGAACAAGCGCAGCTCGTCGACGGGAAACCCGCGCTCTTCCAGGATGCGCAGCGTCACCTCTCCCGTGACGCCCGTCGCACCGACGATTCCGATGGCGTGGCCCATGGCCGCACCGTAGCATCGCGCGCCATGCCCGACTCGGACT
>JAHEJV010000222.1 GCA_024638705.1 Deltaproteobacteria bacterium
CCTCGGCGGCTTTCGCGGGCGCCACCGCTCTTCGCAACGGCTGTCCTGACGCGAAGAGCGCGACGCGGTCTTCGATCGCAGCGATCAAGCGCGGACGCCGGCTCGCCCGCGCGAGTCGCAGCGCGCGGCGTGCGGTGCGCTCGGCCTCGTCGAAACGCCCCGCCGCGGCCTGGGCGACGGCGAGCGTGTCGAGATAGATCGGGTTGCGCTGACGCGCCGACTTCGAGGCCTGCTCGGCGAGCGTCACCGCCTGCTCGGCGAGGGCGGGGTCGTCGCCGTGGTAGACGGCGAGCAGCCAGGCGAGATGGCTGGAAGCGTTCGGGTGCCCGGGCGCGAGACGCAGGCTCTCGCGATAGGCGGCGATCGCACCCTCGACGTCGCCAGCATGCTGGCGTTCGCCGCCGAGCCGCGACCAAACGTCGGGATGCGCGCGTCCCACGAGCGACAGGCGTTGCGCCGAAGCCTCGAGCCGGTCGGCGGGCACGGGACGCGAGACGACCGACACCTCCCACGCCTCGATGATCGGAACGAGCAGCAGGAATCCCCCGAGCACGAAGACGGCCATCGCGAAGCGCGACGTCCCGCTCACCTCGCTGACTTCGCCGACGGGCTCCTCCTCGGAGCGGACGAGGATGCGCGCGACGCGACCGTCGCGCAGCTTCCAGATCGCGCCGTCGAGCACGAAGTGGTGCAGATTGACGACGGCGCCGACGAGCGCGCCCAGCCCGGCCGACCAGCTCACCGCGCCGAGAAAGGCCGGGGCGAGCAGGACGCCGGGCATAACCGTCGCGACGGTGCCGGCACCGACGCACTTGGCGAGGAAGGTGCCGGTGGGGTCGTGGCGCTCGCCCCGCTTGGCGTAGTAGGCCGACACCCAGAGGTACTGGGCCGAATGCGCCGTCGAGATCCACACCGCGGCGAAGGGCAGCGCGTAGGCCGGGACGTCGCGGGCGAACTCGAGCGTGGCGGGCACGACGAACCAGAGCGACTGGGTGAGGACGAGCAGGAAGACAGGGAGGAGATTCCGCCAGGGCGCCACGCGTCGCAGCAGCGCCGTCGCGCCGATCAGGCAGCCGAGATAGGCCACGCCGCAGACCGCGAAGAGTCCGAGCGCGACCTCGCGCGGGATGCCGAGCCGCAACACGCCGTAGGAGCCCTCGCCGAGCAGCACCGCCGGCGCGTACAGCGCCGTCGACTCGCTGACGTGCATCGCGATGAGCGCCAGCGCGAACGAGAGCACGAACGACACATGCAGCAGCCGCACGGCGCGCTGCGGAATCTCGAACCCGCCGCGCCGCAGGTACATCACAGCCAGCCCGTAGTTCTGCCCCGAGAAGTGCCACGGGCTCCACGAGACGTAGAGCGTGATGAGGAGCGACCCGACGAACGCGTTCGCGAGCCCGGCGAAGAAGGCCGCGACGATGAAGAGCGTGACGTAGACGGTGAAGAAGACGTACTTGCGGCGGTCGGCGCGCTGCTCGTAGACGCGCACGAGCGTGGCACCGTAGTGCGGACCGTTGATCGCGAGCGTGAACAGTCCGACGGCCGCGAAGGGCCAGCTCACCACGCCGAAGCGCTCGGTCAGCCAGAACAGCAGCGGGAGCGTCAGCAGGTAGGCGAGCCCGCAGCCGATCGAGAGGTCGACCCAGGGCCCGAAGAGCCAGGGCGGATTTCCGGTCGGAGCGCCGGGTGTGGCGGCGGCGACGTGCGGTTGGGCTGACATCCCGGTCATTCTAGCGGGGTGCGTGTGCCACAATGCGGCGATGGCGCGAGAGAGCCCGGGGGTGGATCCGGAAGCCGGTCCGGGCCCTTCGCGCGGCTGCGGGATCGCGCTCTTCGCGGCGTTCTCGTGCGTCGGAGCGCTGCTCCTGCTCATCGCGATCGAGGCCGTCGCCGCGCTCGCACTGCGTCTTCCGGTCGGCTCGGGTCCGGCGTTCTTCGAAGAGGCGCGCCGCCGCTACCACGTCCACCACGAGCGCTCGATCGTGCAGTTCCTCCCGGAGTGCGCCGAATTCGATCCGGAACTCGGCTATCGCCTCGCACCCGGGACGTGCCGCTTCGCGACCCGTGCCTTCGACACCACCCTAGAGATCAACTCCCTCGGCACCCGCGACGCGGAGAGCGCCCTGCGCGCGCCAGCCATCATCGTCGCCGGCGATTCCTACGCGATGGGATGGGGCGTCGAGCAGGACGAGACGGTCGCCGACCAGCTCGGCGCAATCACCGGGACGAAGACGCTGAATCTCGGCGTCTCGTCGTACGGCACCGCGCGCGAGATGCTTCTGCTCCGGCGCGCCGATCTCTCCGCCGCGGACACGCTCGTGATCCAGTACTGCGAGAACGACTTCGCCGAGAACCGGTCGTTCGGGCGCGGCGGCGGTCGGCTCAAGACGATGGGGCCGGCCCGATACGCCGCGACGGTGGCGGACCATCGCGAGACGACGCGCTACGCGCCGGCAAAGCTCGTTCGCCACTTCGTGCCGCTCTTGTGGCAGGCGCTGCGCGGCTTCCCCGATCCCGACCCGGTGCGCCCGTGCGTCCAGGACGCGCGCGCCTTCGTCGGCGTGCTGCGGCTGGCGCCCCCGCCGCGTCCGATGCGCGTGATCGTCTTCGAGGGTCTCTACGGGCCGGACCACCGCACGTGCTTCATCGAGGCGCTCGACGAGCTGGATCGCTTCGGCGACCTCCCGGCGTGGATCTCCGAGCTGCGGACGATCGACGTCGCGTCCTTCCTCACCGGGGATCACTACCTCCCGCTGGACGGTCACCTCAACGCGGCGGGCCACCGGCGCATCGCGGAGGAGATCGCCCGGACGCTCCGCGACTGATCCCGCAAGGAGATCTGCGCCCCGGTGCGCGGCCGGAAAATCCCGTCGCCTCGCTTGACGCCCCCCGACCCCCGCTTAGGTTTCTCGTATTCGGGCGATCGCCGGCGAGAAGCCGGTCGGAACGCGCCAGACGGCGTCCCTGAGACGCGGGACCGCGGCGCGAGAACCGGAGCGCCACTCGTGCGCCCAGCGTCCGAAATCCACTTCGGAAGGAGACCCCATGACTCAGATTCTCGTACCTCGACGCACCGCACCCTTGAAGACGGTCGGCTGGGGCGATTTCGATCGCATCTTCGATCAGCTCTGGCGCAGCGGCCCGCTGCCCACCAACGCGACCTCCTCCACGCCCCGCATGGACGTGGCCGAGACCGACGAGGCGCTCGTCGTCCAGGCCGAGCTGCCCGGTTTCGAAGAGGACGACATCTCCGTATCGCTCGAGGACGGCGTCCTCACCATCAGCGGGGAGCGCACCGCGGCCGCCGAGAACGACGAAGCCGGCGTGCACCTGCGCGAGATCTTCCGCGGCAACTTCGAGCGCTCCCTCCGGCTGCCGATCGAGGTCGATGCCGACGGCGTCAGCGCCGCCTACCGCAACGGGATCCTCGTCGTGACCCTGCCGAAGGCCCCGGCCGCCCGGATGCGGAACATCCCGATCACCGGCGCGGACTGAGTTTCCGAGACAGCGAGCAAGGGTCCTGATGAAGCCCGGTGGGCGGTGCGCCTCATGGCACCGCCCACCACGCTTTTCGGCGCTTCCTCCCCCGAGCGCGCGCCCGATTCCCGGCGCCACGACGACGAATCGTCGGGCCCGCGAACAAGCCGCGGCAGGCTTCCGTTCGTCCACCGAATCAACGCGGCGCGCGAAACGATTCAGGCGGCGTCGTGGAAGATGATGCCGAGCGCCGTGCGACTCCCCGAGCGCAACGGACTCACGCCGTGTCGGAGTGCCGCGCGAAAGACACCGCGCGCACCTTCCACCGGACGCTCGCGCGTGGCGAACACGATCGCCTCGCCGCGCTCGAGCGCGACCGCGCAGCCGCGCGACTGCTGGCGCGGACGCTGCTCCACGAGCAGGAACTCGCCGCCCTCGAAGTCGACGCCCGGGCGTGAGAGCTGCACCGTCACCTGGAGCGGAAACGCGATCCTTCCGTAGAGGTCCTGGTGAAGGTTGTTGAAGCCGCCAGTCTCGTAGCGCAGGAGCAGCGGCGTCGGACGCGCCTGGCCCGCAGCGTGGCAGCGCGCGCGGAAGCTCTCGTGGGTCGGCTCGAAGCGGTCGGGTGCGGACAGCCGCTCCTGCCAGGCGTTCGCGATCGGCGCGAGTCGTGCGTAGAGCGCGCTGCGGAAACCGGCGACGAGGGGCGGCAGCGGGTCGCGCAGATAGCGGTACTCGCCGCTGCCGTAGCGGTGTGCGTCCATCGAGATCGTCTTGCGGAAGAGCGCGTCGTCGTCGTAGAGACGCGCGGTGTCGTTGCACTCGCGCGCGGTCAGCAGCCTGGGCAGCCGTGCGAAGCCCCACGCGTCGAGGTCGGCGTGAACCTGCTTCCAGTCGTAAGCGGCGACGCGCGCGGCGTGGGGGCGGGACACGTCGGGATCATCGCGCGACTCGCCCGACGTGTCGCCCCAGTCCGCACCGAAGCTAGAGTGACGCGATGGATCGTCTCCAACGCATCGAATCCCGCCTCACCGACGGGCTCGGAGCCACGCACGTCGACGTGGAGGACGAGAGCCACCTGCACGCCGGCCATGCCGGCGCGCGCTCGGGCGGCGGACACTTCCGCGCCGTCATCGTGTCGGAGCGCTTTGCCGGGCTCTCGCGCGTCGCGCGCCAACGCGTCGTCTACGAGGCGCTCGGCGACCTGATGCAGGGCGAGATCCACGCCTTCTCGATGCGCACCTTCACGCCGGACGAGTGGAAGGCGCAGGGCTAGCGGCGGTCGGGCCGGATTCGTCGAGCCACCGGCGCAACGGGCTAGCAGAACTCGTCGAGCCACCGGCGCAACGGGACGCTGAAGCCCGACGCGTTGCGGTGACCGCCGCCGCCGAAGCGGCGCGCGATCGCCGAGACGTCGACGTCGCCGATCGAGTAGATGGACGCGTCGACCTGGCGTCCGGAGACGCGATAGACGACGCCGATCGGATGGCCGAAGGCGGCGCGCTTCGCGAGCTCGTGGCCGATGTGGCTGCGGTGCTGCTGCGCGTTGGTCGCTTCGACGCGGACGTCGCCGACCTGGATCGGGTGCACCGAGAGCAGCGAACGCTGCACCTCGGCACGCTGGGCGCGCAGGATCGGTTCGCCCTCGCGCGCGAGGTCCTGGGGATCGCGCGATGCGAGCGCGTCCCAGACCTCGAACTCGCGCTCGTGCGACCCGATCGTCGCGTTCACCGCCTCGGTCTGGGGCAGCTTCCAGTTCCAGAGGTCCTGATCTTCGACGTAACAGAGCAGCGGCGGCGCCGGCTCGTCGGGGTGGAAGTAGTGCCATGCCAGCATGGCGCCGGAGTGGTCGAGATCGAACACGACCTCGTGACCGTTCGCCTCGACGATGTTCTCGACACCCGGGTCCGACGCATACCGGTCGCGGGCGGTCAGGTGGTGGTCGAGGACGATGACGCGGGCGGCGTGCTCGGCGAGATCGCGCAGGTACTCGTTGTCCGGCGCGATGTCGACGAACACGACGGTGCCGCCGACGTGCGGCTTGCGCACGGGGTCGCGCTCGTGCCCGCGCGGCACGTAGTTCGCGTCCTCCCCCCACGCCTTCCACACCGACCAGGCGGCGCCGAATCCGTCGGGGCAACCCGCATGGAAGTAACAGGTGCGATCCACGTCGATCAGAGTACCCGAACGGGTTCGACCTGTGGCTCACGTTCGGGTCCCGAAGCCTCTGAGACGGCGTCTCACGGCTCATCATTGAGGCGATCGGCCCCAGTTCGGTCTGCGATACGGTCTCCGGCGGAGCCCCGACTTGTCCCCCCTACCCCGTCCTCCGTGTACGACGGCGCGCGTCCTGCGACCGCTGCCGGATCGGCTCGACCCGACCGACGCCTTCGAACGCCTGCGCGGCTTTCGCGCCCCGTGGCTGCTCGAGAGCGGTCTCACCCTGCCGGGAGCCGCGCGATTCTCCTTCGTCGGCGCGGATCCCTACCTGGTGTTGCGGGCGCGCGGAGACGCGGTCGAGGTCGAGTGTCACCGCGCGGTGTACTCCGGCCTGCCCGCGGGTGTCGTGCGCGAGCGCGCCTCGATCCTCGACGCGCTGCGCGCCCTGATGCCGCCGGCCCCCGAAGGTTCCGCGCCGCATCCGTTCAGCGGCGGCGCCGTCGGAGCGCTCGGCTACGAGACCGCCGAGCAGTTCGACGTGCACCGCCTCTCTGGCGTCGACGATCTCGGGCTGCCCGACGCGGTGTGGCTCTTCGTCGATGCCGTACTCGCGATCGACCACGACCGCGAGACGGCGGTGGTGACGGGGCTCGGTTTCGACGACGACCCGGAGGTGGCGCGCGCGGCGGCGGATCGCGCCGCCGACACCCTGTGTGCGCGCCTCGCCGAGCCGGCGGACGTCGCGCTCCACCGCGTGGACGGCGCGGCGAACGACGCGGACCGCACCTGGTCCGAGCTCGACACCGGCGCCTATCTCAAAGCCGTCGACGAGATCGCCGAGGAGATCGCCGCCGGCGAGATCTACCAGGCCTGCCTCACCTATCGCGTCGATCAGCCCTACGCGGGCGACCCCTGGCAGCTCTACCGCGCCCTGCGCCAGCGCGACCCGGCGCCCTTCGCCGCCTACTTCGAGTTGCCGGAGGTGTGCATCGCGGGCAGCTCGCCCGAGCGCTTCCTGCGCGTCGGCGCCGACCGGAGCGTCGAGAGCCGACCGATCAAGGGCACGGCGCCGCGCGGTCGCGACGACGCCGAGGACGCGCGCAACCAGGCCGCGCTCGCCGCGTCGGAGAAGGATCGCGCCGAGAACCTGATGATCGTCGACCTCCTGCGCAACGACCTCGGCCGCGTGTGCGCCACCGGCAGCGTCTCGGTGCCGCGCCTGTTCGCGATCGAGCCCTACGCCGCGGTCTTCCAGCTCGTGTCGACGGTGCGCGGCACGTTGCGCGACGACTGCGACGCCCTCGACGCGATCGCCGCCACCTTTCCGCCCGGCTCGATGACCGGCGCCCCGAAGATCGCCGCCATGCGCGTGCTCGACCGGCTCGAGACGGTGCGCCGCGGCTTCTACTCCGGCGCGATCGGTTATCTCGACGTGGGGGGCGGCGCCGACCTCTCGGTGGTGATCCGCACCGCGTTCGTGAAGGACGGCACGGCCTACCTGCACGCCGGAGGAGGCATCGTGGCCGACTCCCAGCCGGAGGCGGAGCTCGAGGAGGCGCGCGCGAAGCTGCGCTCGCTGCTGGCGGCCCTCGAAACCGCCACGCGCGAGTCGGGCTGCTGAAGAGGCCGTTGCGGTACTCTGCCGCCCTCGAAAATCCAGGAGATCGAAATGGGACCCCTCCAAGGCATCCGCATCCTCGAGTTCGCCGGCATCGGACCCGGCCCCTTCGCCGCCATGATGCTCTCGGACATGGGCGCCGACGTGCTGCGCCTCGACCGCGCGGGCTCGGTGCAGGACGACTACGCCAGTCCGTCGGGCGACATCATGAATCGCGGACGGCGCAGCGTCGGCTTGAATCTGAAGAGTGAAGAAGGCATCGCCACCGCACTGCGTCTGGTGGAAGGAGCCGACGCGCTGATCGAGGGCTACCGCCCCGGCGTGATGGAGCGCCTCGGCCTCGGCCCGGACGTCTGCCTCGCGCGCAATCCCAGCCTGGTCTACGGCCGCATGACCGGCTGGGGCCAGGAAGGTCCGATGGCGCACGCAGCCGGACACGACATCAACTACATCGCGCTCGCCGGCTCGCTCGCCCCGATCGGACGCAAGGGTGAGAAGCCGCTGGCCCCGCTCAACCTCGTCGGCGACTTCGGTGGCGGCGGCATGCTGCTCGCGTTCGGCGTCGCCTGCGCGCTCGTCGAACGCGGCGCCTCCGGCAAGGGCCAGGTGGTCGACGCCGCGATGGTCGACGGCGCCGCCACGCTGATGACGATGATCCACGG
>JAHEJV010000223.1 GCA_024638705.1 Deltaproteobacteria bacterium
CCCTCCTCGCTCGACACTTCATCGCGGAGCTCGCCGCCCGGGCGAACCAGACGCCGCCCGTTCTCGATCGCGAAGTGATCGAGATCCTCATGGCCCACAACTGGCCCGGCAACGTCCGCGAACTGCAGAACGTGATGGAGCGCGCCTTCGCGCTGTCTCCGGAGGGTCGCATCGACCCGACGATGCTCCCGCGGCTGCGGCCCTCCTTCCAGGAGGATCGCCCCGTCAACGGTCCGGTGGAGAGTCTCCCGGTGCTCGAGCGCCGACACATCATGGAGACGCTCGACCGCGTCAATTGGAACAAGAAGCGTGCTGCCGAGCTGCTCGAGATCTCCACGACGACGCTCTGGCGCCGTCTGAAGGAGTTCGGCGTCCAGGATTCGCCGCATCGCGGCCATTTCGCAACCGAGACCGCCGAGGGCGGATTGGTGCGGAGGTAACAAGAGATGGCTGAAACCGAAGAACCCCTGGATCCGCCGAAGGCGAGATCTCCCTGGTTGTTGGCGTTCGTCGTCGGACTGATCGGCGCGGCGCTCGGCGGCGCGGGCTCCTTCGTGGCGATCTCACGAGCGCCGCAGGGCACCGGTGTCGCGTCCGAGGCCGTGATCGACTCGGGGGAGAAGGCGAGCTTCTCCGAACGCGTCCACTCCCTCGACCCCTTCGTCGTGAACGTGAGCGGTGAGGCCTACCCGAGATACGTGAAGGTGACCCTCGCCTTCGAGATGGACTCGCCCGAATCGAAGGCAGAGCTCGAGGAACGGATCGCCAAGGTTCGCGACCTCACGATCCTGATGCTCTCTGCGAAGCGTCTCTCGGACATCGAGAACTTCGAAGGGAAGGCGTTGCTCAAGGACGATCTGCGTGAGCGCGTCAACGGGATCCTCGAGAAGGGTCGCGTGGAATCCGTGCTCTTCACGGAGTTCGTCGTCCAATGACCGGTCGGCTGCAACACGTCCTGACCCGCGAGGAGCTCGACGCTTTCCTCGCGGATAGCCAGGCGCCCCGCAGCGATGACGGAGAAGCCCTCTTCGCGCCCGCGGAGGATGGGACGCAGACGCGCGGTCCCCTGGTGCGCGCGCTCGCGGACTTCGGCGAGGAGATCAGCCGACGGCTCTCCACCGAGCATCAACGGCCGATCCGCTTCACGCCGATCGGAAACCGGCTGGTGACCGCGAGTGAGCTGATCGCGTCCACGATTTCGATGGACGAGGTCGTCGCGCTCGATACGGTCCCGGCAGACGGGCGCGTCCATCTGCTCATCGGACGCTCTCTGTTCTTTGGTTGGTTCGGCATGGCGCTCGGCGCCCGGGCACGAATCGGAAACGAGGTGCCGGACCGCGCCAATACCAAGATCGAGAGGCGTTTCCTCAAGCACTTCGGTCGGGAGCTCGTTGCTCCCCTGCAGCGCGCCCTCAGCCCGGTGCGCGACGTGCGCCTCGAGTGCGGTGAGGTTCTCGATCCCGCCGACCTTCCGGGACTGATCGAGAAACGGGTCTGTGAGGCGTCCTTCTCGGTGGATGGTTTCTCCGAGGTCGCTCAGCTGCGCATCGCGCTGCCCGTTTCCTGGATCGACGACGCCGCTGTCGCGAAGGAAGCCGGAGACACGGACGGCTCCAGCATGGAGGCCCGCGTGCGCGACGTCCCGCTCGAGCTGCGCGCCGAGATCGGAAACGCCGAGCTGTCGCTTTCGAAGCTCGCCGCGCTGAGAGAGGGCGACACCCTGCTCCTCGATCCGGTGGCCGACGGCCGGGTGCTCGTTCGACTCGAGAACACCGCGCGGTTCGTCGCGGTTCCGGGAGTGGTCGGAAACCGGCTGGCGATCCAGCTCGTGGATGAGGTGCAGGCATGACGGATGAACAGGAAGCGCGCGAAGTGATCCCTCCGGAGGGAACCGAGCCGCCGCTGGCGGGTGCGACCGTGGAGGCGAAGGGACTCGAGCGACTCGTCGACGTGGAGCTTCGTCTCTCGGTCGAGATCGGAGTCTCCCGGCTTCCGCTTCGCGACGTGCTCCAGCTCGGCAAGGGCTCGATCGTCGAACTCGATCGGGATCGCGGAGATCCGGCGGATCTATTCATCAACGGCCGTCGCGTCGGCCGGGGCGAGGTGACCACCGTGGACGACCGGCTCGCGGTGAGGATCGTCGACCTCAACAGCGCCGACGCGAACGAGATCAAGCGTTAGTCGGGAGATCGAAACATGGACTTCGTCTGGCCTCTCGCATGCGTATTCACCGCCATCGCGGCTCTCTATGCCGTGCTCCGGCTGCGCGTCGCGCTGCGCGGATCGCAAGGGGTCGGTTTGCAGGTCATCGAGAGCTGTGTGCTCGACCCCAAGACGAGGCTCCACGTGGTGGCCGTGGACGGAAACCGGCTGTTGGTCGGTGGCAGCGAAGGAAACGTGACGCTGCTGCGCGAGCTCTCCCCTGCTCCCGAGCCGGAGCCCGAGCCGGCGCCGCGGACCGCATCCGCCCCGAACCGCCGGCTCTGGCTGCGCTGGGGGGCGGCGTCGCTGCTGCTCGCACTCGCCTTCGCGAGCGTCGGAGGCCCGGCTCACGCCCAGGAGACTTCCGGCGACTCGCCGCCCCAGATCGTGCTCTCGCTCGGAGAAGGCGAGGACGCTTCGGGGGTCGCGCCCGCGCTGGAGCTCCTCGCCCTGCTCACGGTCGTTTCGATCGCGCCCTCGATCCTGCTGATGATGACGTGTTTCACGCGGATCGTGATCGTCCTCGCCTTCGTCCGGCAGGCCGTCGGCGTCCAGCACCTCCCGCCCAACCAGGTGCTCGTGGGGCTCGCTCTCTTCCTGACCGTCTTCGTGATGGCTCCGACCGGACGCCAGATCCATGCCCATGCCTGGGTGCCCTTCGCGGCAAACGAGATCGACGTCGACGAAGCCACCGAGCGGGGCCTCGCTCCGATCCGCGACTACATGCTCTCTTTCACGCGCGAGGCCGACCTGGCGCTCTTCGCCGAGCTCGCCGAGCAGTCGGAGGTGGAGGAGCTGGACGAGCTGGGAATGAGCACGCTGGTTCCCGCGTTCATGATCAGTGAGCTGCGGACCGCCTTCGAGATCGGCTTCATGGTGTTCCTTCCGTTCCTGATCATCGACCTCGTGATCTCTTCGATGTTGATCTCGATGGGAATGATCGTGCTCCCACCGGTCGTCGTCTCGCTTCCGTTCAAGGTCATGCTCTTCGTCCTGGCCGACGGTTGGAATCTGATCCTCGGGTCGCTCCTCGACGGACTCCGCTGAGAGAGAGAAGGGAGCTGAAGATGGAGATCGATCAGATCGTGGACCTGCTCCGCCATACCGTGTGGACGACGCTCATGCTCGCAGCGCCGGTTCTCGCCATCTCGCTGGGCAGTGGCCTTCTCGTCTCCGTGTTCCAGGCGGCGACGCAGATCAACGAGCAGACGCTCACCTTCGTTCCGAAGATCGTCCTCACCCTGCTGGTCTTCTCCCTCGGGTTCTCGCACTTCGCCTCCACCCTCGTCGAGTTCACCCAGCACGTCCTGCTCCTGGGCAGCAAAGTCGGACAATGAACGTCGAAGTGCCGCTCGATTTCGTCCTCGGCTTCGCACTGGCGCTGGCGCGCGTGCTCGGAGCGTTGATGTTCGCGCCCATCTTCGGGCACGAGGCCGTCCCCCTGCGCGTGCGCGTGGCGCTCGCTGCGGCGCTCGCCTGGTTCGTCGCGCCTTCCCTCGCGCCCGCCATCGTCGATACGGCGGCCTTCGGTCTCGCCGTCGCGCGCGAGGCCGTGATCGGAGCCTCGATCGGCTTCGCCGCCTCGATCGTGTTCTCGGGCTTCGCACTGATGGGCGAGCTCGCCGCCGTGCAAGGCGGCCTGGGCGCCGCAGCGGTGATCGACCCGACGAGCGGCGCCAACTCCGTCGTGCTGACCACGCTGATCGGCACGATCGCCGCGTTGGTCTTCCTCGCGACCGGATCCCACCACGAGGTGCTCCGGGCCGTGTTCGATTCCTTCCGCGAGATCCCGCCCGGGGAGATCGGGCTCCCGGCGCGCGGCTTCGCCGAGATCGCCCATGCCGGCACCCTGGTGTTCGAGCTGGCCGTGCGAATCGCCGCGCCCTTCACGGTCGCGATGCTGGCTTCCAACGTGGCCGTCGGCGTGTTGGGCCGCGCCATCCCCCAGCTCAACCTGATCTCCCTCCAGCTGCCCGCCCAGATTGGCCTCACCCTGCTGCTGGTCTTCCTGACGGCGGGGCTGCTGGTGGAGGCCTTCGCGGCGTCCTTCTCCGAGGACCTTCCGGCGCTGATGAGCGCCCTTTGGAGGGCCTCCTGATGGCCGAAGATGCCGCCCAACGTACCGAGCCGGCGACGCCGCAACGTCGCGAGGACGCGCGACGAAAGGGAAGCGTCGCGCAGAGTCGAGAGCTGCAGAGCGTCGCGGTGCTCGCCGCCGCGCTGCTCGTCCTCGCCACGCCGCTCGGCACGATGTTGGCGGAGACGATGCTCCTCGAGCTGCGGCACGCGTTCTCGGCAATCGCGGATCCCCCGTCGACGCTCGCCGACTTCCGCGGCGCGATCATCGCCGGCTTCTGGCCCGCCGCGGTGGCGCTGGGCCCGATCCTCGCGCTGCTCGCCGTGACGGGCGGACTGGCTCAGCTGGCCCAGACCGGCCCGCTCTGGAGCTTCGAGATCCTCTCGCCTCGTTACGACCGGATCGACCCGGTTCAGGGTGCGAAGAGACTGGTCGACCCCGATCGGCTCTTCGATCTCGTGAAATCGATCGCGAAGCTCGCTCTGGTGAGCGTGATCGCGGCCTGGGTGTTGGGCGACTCGGTGCCCGAGCTGATCAGCCTCTGCCGCGCCGATCTCGGCAGCGGAATCCTGGCTGCCGCGCGCGTCTCGTTCGAGCTCGCGGTCGCCCTGATCGTGACGCTCGGACTCCTCGCGCCGCTGGACGTGGCCTATCAGCGTTGGCGCTACGAACACCGGCTGCGCATGACGCGCAGCGAAGTGCGCGACGAGACGCGCCAGCGCGAGGGCGACGCACAGGTCCGCGGCCGCTTCCGGACACTCCATCGCGAGCTGTCCCGTTCGCGGATGATCGCCGCGGTGGCCGAAGCGGATGTGGTCATCACCAACCCCACGCACTACGCCGTGGCGCTGCGCTATCGGCAGGAGCAGGCCGCTGCGCCCGTCGTCGTCGCGAAGGGGCGCAACCACGTGGCCGCGCGAATCCGCGAAGCCGCCGCCGCGAACGACGTGCCGACCGTCGAGAATCCGCCGCTCGCCCGCGTTCTCGTGCGCACCGTAGAGGTGGGCCGTGAAGTTCCGGAGAACCTCTTCCAGGCGGTGGCCGAGGTCCTCGCATTCGTGCACCGACTGCGGCCCCATCGCGCGCGGGCCTGGGGGATCGGCTCATGACGTCGGGCCGCGAAGAATGGGTTCTCGGAGGCGCCCTCTTCTTCATCCTGGCGCTGCTCGTCCTGCCGCTCCCGGCAGTGGCGCTCGATCTGATGCTCTCGCTCTCCTTCACGCTCGCGCTCGTCATCCTGTTGGTCGCGCTCTACAACGAGAAGCCGCTCGACTTCTCGGTGTTCCCCTCGCTGCTTCTCATCGTGACGCTGATGCGACTCGGACTCAACGTCGCGAGCACGCGTCTCATCCTCCTGAAGGGCGCCGAGGGAGAGGACGCCGCGGGTCGCGTCATCGAGGCCTTCGCCGACATCGCGATCGGGGGGAGCTATGCGGTCGGGATCATCCTCTTCCTGATCTTCGTGTTGATCAACTTCGTCGTGATCTCCAAGGGGTCCGGCCGGATCGCGGAGGTCGCTGCGCGATTCATGCTCGATTCGATGCCGGGCAAGCAGATGGCCGTCGACGCCGACCTGAACCAGGGCGTGATCAACGACGGCGAAGCCCGCCGCCGACGCGAAGAGCTCCAGAGGGAAGCCGACTTCTATGGCGCGATGGACGGCGCCAGCAAGTTCGTGAAGGGCGATGCGATCGCCGGGTTGCTGATCGTCGGCGTAAACATCGTCGGCGGGCTCGCGATCGGCGTCTTCCAGGCGGGAATGCCGATCAACGAGGCCGCGGTCACGTACACGGCACTCACCGTCGGTGACGGTCTCGTGGGCCAGATTCCCGCGCTCGTCGTCTCCACCGCCGCCGGCATCGTCGTCAGCCGCGCCGCCGCGGGGCGCCCGCTCTCCCAGGAGCTCGGAAGCCAGCTGCTCTCCCAGCCGCGCGCCCTCGGCGGCGCTTCGCTGATGCTGGGCGCTCTCGCCCTGGCTCCGGGCTTCCCCTTCGTCCCCTTCGCGGTGCTCTCCGCCGGAACCGCCGCCCTCGCCCGATTCGGGCCGCGGGCGAAGAAGCCGACCGAGGAGCAGATCGAGAAGCCGGCCCCGCAGCCCGCCCACGCCGATCCCGCCGAGGCACTCTCCCTCGACGAGCTCGAGCTCGAGATCGGCTACGGGCTGATCCCGCTGGTCTCCGCCGAACGCGGCGGCGACCTTCCCGCGCGGATCCGCGCATTGCGCGAGCAGCTGGCGACCCAGCTCGGCTTCGTCGTGCCGCTCGTGCACATCCGGGACAACCTCGAGCTGGATTCGAGCCAGTACGCCGTGTCGATCCGTGGCAACCGGATCGCCTCGGGCAACGTGCCGCCGGGTCGACAGCTCGCGGTGGGCACCGGCATCGAATCCGCGCAGCTTCCCGGCATCCCCACCCGCGATCCCGCGTTCAACCTGCCCGCGGTCTGGATCCAGGATCGCGACAAGCAGACCGCTGAAGCGGCCGGCTACACCGTGGTCGACGGGTCCTCGGCGATCGCGACGCATCTCGCGGAAACCATCCGCGCGCACGCGCCGGAGCTCCTCACCCGCCAGCAGGTGCGCGAAATCCTCGACCGCTACTCCGAGCGAGCGCCGAAGGTCGTCGACGAGATCGTTCCGTCGATCGTCTCGCTCTCCGTGCTCCATCGCACCTTGCGATCGCTGCTCGAGGCGAAGGTGTCGATCCGCGACATCGGCGCGATCCTCGAGACGCTCGCGGAGTACGCGTCGAGCATCGAGGACACCGAGCTGCTCACCGACCTCGTGCGCGAGCGACTCGCTCGGACGGTCGCGCAACCGCATATCGTCGACGACGGGTCGCTCCACGTGCTCACCCTCGCGCCCGACGTCGAGCAGACCCTCTCGGGCAGCGTGCAACGGACCCCGACCGGCTCGTATCTCGCCCTCGAACCGGCCCCTCTGGACGGCCTGCTGAGCGGAATCCAGGCCGCGCTCTCGCGAGCGACCGGATCGCAGAGCCAGCCTCCCGTGCTGCTGACGGGTCAGGCGATCCGCGCTCCGCTCCAGCGCCTGGTCTCCCGCGTGCTGCCGAGCCTTTCGGTGCTTTCCCACAACGAGCTGCCGCCCGACGTGAAGTTGATCGCTTCGGGCCAGGTGAGGTTCGAGAATGCTCATTAGACGCTTCGAAGCCGAGACCACGCCGGAAGCACTGAATGCCGTCAAGGAGGCGCTCGGGCCGGATGCCGTGATCCTGAGCACGCGGACCCTGCGCGGGCGTCGCGGGCGCTTCGGTCTGCTGTCGAAGCCGATGGTCGAGGTGACGGCCGCAGTCGAGCGCGAAACCCCGGACGAGTCGGAAGGCACGTCGCGAAGAGCGCCGAACGAATCGTGGCGAGCACTCCAGATCTCGCGGGCGCTGGTCTCTCCGCTGGAGGACGAGCTGCGCGCCCTGCGTGAGACGGTGGAACGTTCCGTCGCGCCGCGGCCGCAAGCACCGTCGTTCGCGGACGAGGTCGCCGAGCTTCGTCGCGTCGCGCGCGCCCTCGCCGCGCGCGTCCCGGAAGCGAAGGCGGACGACCCCGAGTCGCACTATCTCTCCGCCGGGATCTCCCCTGCCCTGGCTTGC
>JAHEJV010000224.1 GCA_024638705.1 Deltaproteobacteria bacterium
GACCAGGCGCCCGGCACCACGCGCGTGCTGTCCGGGCCGGGCGTCGACCCGCGCGACGATCGCGAGAGCGACGCGCTGGCGCTCGAGGAGCAGGAGTCGCGCAGCGCCTACGACGTCCTCGGCCGGCTGAACCGGGTCGTCGAGGACCGCGCCGAGCGGAAGCAGAAGGTGGCGCAGGCGCCGAAGGTCGCGGTGTACGGCGAGTCGGCTCCGACCGCCGGCGCGCCCGGGCCGACGGCGGCCGCACGCAAGCCGGCGCCGACCGCTGCGGCCCCCGAGCCCGCGCGCACCTCGAGCTTCCGCGCCGGCCCGCCGCCGCCCGCGGAGCCCGAAGCGCCGTCGGTGCTCGCCGACGAGTCGTTCGGGGCTTCGGCCGAGGAGCCCGCCCGTTCGGCGCCTTCCGCACCGGCCGCCACGCCGGGCGGGCTCGAAGTGCTGAGCTCCCTGCAAACCGCCGACGACGGCAAGGCGTCGAACGCGATCGATGCCGTGCGCATCGCGATCGATCCGATGGTAGGCGTGTCCGCCGGTGACGACCTGGTGCTCTACCGCACGGTGCTGGTCGACCGGAGCGGCTATCGCCAGGGTCTCGTGCTCGACCGCGCGGCCCTCGGCGCGTGGCTCGAAGATCGCGTGATCCGCGCGTCGGGGCTCTCCGGGGTCGTTCGTGCCTCCTTTGGCGCCGTGCCGCGCACGCCGCCCGGCGACGCCTTCGTCTTCGTCCACCGCTTCGCCGAGCCCTTCGACGCCCTGCACGCGACGCTCACGCTCGAACCGCTCCCGGGCGTCGCTTCGCCGGGCGCCCTGTATGCTTTGGTGGGCGTGCTGCTCGTCGTCGGAGCGGCCGGGATTCTCGCCGTCCACCAGATGGTCTCGGTCACGGTGGGTTATGCGGAGCGGCGCAGCAACTTCGTCGCCGCCGTCAGCCATGAGCTCAAGACGCCGCTCACGGCGATCCGCATGTATTCGGAGATGCTCCGGGACGGGCTCGTCGCGGGCGACGAGAAGCGGAACGAGTACTACGCGACGATCACCGACGAGTCCGAGCGGCTCTCGCGCCTCGTCGACAACGTGCTCGAGTTCTCGAAGCTCGAGGGGGGCCGGCGCGAGCTCGCCGTCGCGGTGGGCGAGGTTGCGCCGGTGCTCGAGGAAGCAGTGGAGAAGCTCTCGGCGCACGCTTCGCGCGAGGGGTTCGAGCTCTCGCTCGACGTCGCGCCCGGTCTCCCGGCGGTTCGCTTCGATCGCGATGCGCTGCTCCAGGTGCTCTTCAACCTCGTCGACAACGCGATGAAGTACGCAAAGGGCTCGGACCCGAAGCGGATCGAGCTGGTGGCGCGGCGCGACGGCGATGACGTCGTGGTGTCGGTGCGCGACTACGGCCCGGGCGTCGCGCGCGCTCACCAGAACCAGATTTTCGAGCCCTTCTATCGCGGCGAATCGGAGCTGACGCGCACGACGAAGGGCACCGGCATCGGGCTCGCGCTCGTGAAGGAGCTGGCCGAGCGCATGGACGCCCGCGTCGCGAGCGCGAACGTCGACGACGGCGGCTTCCGCGTGAGTCTGGCGTTCCCTGCCTCCTCTGCCTAACGCACCACCACCTCGTCGAGCAGCTTCCGGTTCGGGATGCTCCACGAGCGATCGCCCGACCGCAGGAGGGTGTCGGTCGCTCCGACGCGGTCGACGACGCCGCGCTCGCCGCCCACCTCCACGAAGCTGTCGCGCGGCAGTGATCGCTTGAGGAAGTGCCCGGCGAGGATGTGGGTGACGATGGGATGGGCGCCGAGCGCGAAGGCGAGGCCGGCCGCGAAGCCGATCGTCGCGAGCAACGCGGTGATCGGACCGGCCAGCAGGTTCGCCGACACGCCGAGCTGTTCGAGTGCGACCACCGCCACCAACGCCGTCACGAGCACCTGGGCGAGCAGGCCGAGTCGCGCCGCGCTGAGGAAGCCCGCCGCGGCGGCCGCCGACCCGAAGGCTGCGCCGACGAAGCGCGCGAGGACGAGTCCGAGCAGCAGGGTGAGCCCGGCGCCGATCAGATCGGGAAGGAAGGCGACGAAGCGGTCGGTGGTGGTCGTGAGCACCGAGAAGCCGAGCGACCCCGCCATCGAGGCGGACACCGAGAGCAGCACGGCCCAGAACGTGATCTTCCCGAGCACGTCAGAGGGTTTGGTCACCAGGCCGGCGCGGTCGAGGATGTCGGTCATCCGCACGCGCGACGACGCCTGGTCGAAGCCGATGCTGCGTAGGCCGCGGGCCAAGATGAACTCGGCCGCGGCGGCCAGGAGCCAGCTGATGCCGAGGACGAAGATCACGCCGAACAGGCGGGGCAGCACGTCGGCGGCGTTGCGGAGCAGTTCGTCGGTGGCCTGGAGGAAGACGTCGCGCCAGGTCGCGAGTCCATCGAATCGATCCATGGGTGTTCTCCTTCGAGGATCGCGCACGGCGCGGCGGCGATCGCCCCTAGAATAGGAGCAGTCTTCCCTCGAATGGAAAGAGAGAAGGCGACAGGAGAGAAACATGACCCTCGAGGCCCGATTCGCCGAAGCGTTGATTCGCGATTACCCGGGGCGCGCCGCCAGCGTGCTCGAAAGGATCGCGCCGGCCGACGTGGCGGCATTGGCGGCGCGAGTCGACGTGGACGAGGCGGCGGAGCTGCTCCGTCGGATCTCGCCGCAGCACGCGGCGGACATCCTCGAGGCGTCGAGCGACGCGCGCGTGAAGGCGCTCTTCGAGCACTGGCCCCCCGGCGTGGCGTCGCGGCTCGCCCGCCGCCTGCCCGAGGACCGCGCGGAGGCCATTCTCGAAGCGCTCCCGCCCGCGAAGGCCCGCGGCATCCGTTCCCTGGTCCGCTTCCCCGAACACACCGCCGGCGCGCTGATGGACCCGAACGTGCTCGCGCTCCCGGAACACTTCACCGCGGTCGAGGCGCTCACGCGGGTGCGCGAGGCGCCAGACCAGGCCCGCTACAACCTCTACGTCGTCGACCCCGATCAGAAGCTCGTCGGTGCCGTGAACCTGCGCGAGCTCTTCCTCGCCGCTCCCGACGCCCGACTGCGCGATCTCATGATCCGCAACCCGATCGCCCTTCCGGCGAGCGCCGATCGCACGGTGGTCGTGTCGCATCCGGGCTGGAAGGAGGTGCACTCGCTGCCGGTCGTGGACGATCAGGGGGCCTATCTCGGGGCTTTGCGCTACCGCACCCTTCGCGAGCTCGAAGACCTGCTGATCCGCGGTGGATATCGCGATGTCGACGCGCGCGAGGCGCTCGGCGATCTCTTCTCCGAGGCAGCGAGCGGATTGCTCGACGCACTGACGGCGCCGCGCGCCGCGCGAACGGAGGAGTCGTGATGTCCGGCGAGAACCCCGCCGTCTCCGAAGCCCCGACGGCCGACGCCGCGCTCGCTGCCGTCCTGCTCGCCGAATACCCCGACGACGCCGCACGACTCCTCGAGGCCACGCCCGACGAGCAGTCGGCGGCGCTGCTCGCCGGCGAGAAGGTCGCGACGCGCATCTCGGTGGTGCGTCGCCTCACGCCCGACCGCGCCGCGCGCATCGTCGCCGCCATGGCGGAAGACGCGTCGAAGGCGACGCTGCTCGGGCTCAATCCGAATCACGCCGCACTCCTGCTCGCGCGCCTCGACGAGGACGAGCGCGAGCGCTGCCTCGCCGGGCTCGACGAACGCACCGCCGACGAGCTGCGCGAGCTTGGGCAGTATCCCGCCGAGACGGCGGGGTCGTTGATGGATCCGCGGGTGACCACGTTCCGCCCCGACGCTCACGTCAGCGACGTGATCTCGCGGCTCAAGACGTTTCGCAACCAACGCGTGCAGGACGTCTTCCTCGTCGACCCCGAAGGCATGCTGGTCGGCTCCCTCGCGATCCAGAACATCGTGCTCGCCGACCCGGAGACCTGTCTCGAGAATCTCGTCGAAGGCGATCCGATCCGGGTTCAGGTGGTCGCGTCGCGCGAGGAGGTGATCCAGACCTTCGAGGATCAGCGCATCGCGAGCCTGCCGGTGGTCGACTTCGACGGCCGCCTCGTCGGCGTGTTGCGGCAACGCGAGCTGGTCCGCGCCGCGAAGGACCGCGCCACCGCGAGCGCCGTCACGATGGTCGGTGCGAGCGAGCAGGAGCGCGCGCTCTCGTCGCCGCTGTTCGCGGTCAAGAAGCGCCTGCCCTGGCTGCAGATCAACCTGCTCACGGCATTCCTCGCGGCGTCGGTGGTCGGGCTCTTCGAGGAGACGATCGCGACGGTCACGGCGCTGGCGGTGCTGCTGCCCGTCGTGGCGGGGCAGTCGGGCAACACCGGCGCCCAGGCGCTCGCGGTGACGATGCGCGGGCTCGCCCTGCGTGAAGTGCGGACGAGCCACTGGCTGCGCGTCGTCACCAAGGAGGCCCTCGCCGGCGCGGGCAACGGCGTGGCCGTGGCGCTCACCACCGCCGTCGCCGTGTATTTCTGGAGCGGGTCCTATGGCCTGGCGCTCGTGATCGGCGTTTCGATGGTGATCTCGATGACCCTGGCCGGGCTCTCCGGCGCGGCCATCCCGATGGTGCTGACGGCGCTGCGTCAGGATCCGGCGCAGTCGTCGTCGATCGTGCTCACCACCGTCACCGACGTCGTGGGCTTCTTCAGCTTTCTCGGCATCGCCACGATGCTCTCGACCATGCTCTAGGACGCGGGAGGTTCCGGCGCTGCGTCCGCCTCGGCTTCCTTGGCCTCGCTCTCGAGCAGGGCTGCGAGCTCCTTGCGGATCTCGCGGCGCAGTGTGCGCAACGCTTCGCCGCGATGGGGCAACAGACGCAGCGTGAGCCACGCGCGCAGCTCGGACCAGAAGCTCTCGTTGCGCTCGAAGAAGCGCAGCGCGATCCAACCCGTGACGGGGGCCAGCACCGCCATCGCGAAGCCACCGGGCGCGCCCCAAGCCCAGGCGGCCAGCGCGGATTCGATCGCCCAGAACAGGGGGAAGCCGACGAGGCCCGTGAGCACCTTGTAGGTGGCGGGTTGGTCGCCTTCGTGGCGCACGATGCGCGCGACGCGTCCGGCCAACTGGTAGGGAACGAAGTTCAGGATCAGTCCGACCAACGCGAAGGGCAGGCGCCACAGCAGCGCCGGAACGCGATACCCCACATAACGCAGCGAGTGCTGCCAGGTGTAGTCGGCGGTGACGTGGTCGTCGCGAAGACCCAGGTCCTCGATCAGGTGTTGGTAGCGCTCGACGACGGTTTCGAGCGCGGCGAAGCGCTCGGGATGGGCGTCGCGCGTCTGTTCGTAGCGGTTGCCGAGCGCGCGTCGCAGGGTGAAGTGCTCGCCGAGCCCGGCGCGGCCCGGCGTCGCGCGCGTCTCGGCGGCGGCGAGGATCGCGGCCGACTGCTCGGCCAGTCGATGCGCTTCCCAGGATTCGAAGTTCAGCGTCACGTCACGCAGCCCTTCGTCGATCTGCTGGGTGAGGGCGCGCGTGGCCTCGGCGTCGTCGGTCGTCATCTCCGGTGCGGGCACGATCGGTTCGCCCACCGTGACCAGCAGCCGCGATCGGAAGCGGCCCTTCTCCTCGAAGGTGAGGCCGACGGGGATGATCGTCATCGGTTCCGCACCGGCAGCGCGCGCGCCGAGCGCGATGCGCGCCGCGCCGGTGCGCAATGGCTGGAGCGAAGGCTCGTCGTGGCTGATGCCTTCCGGGAAGAGCGCGACGGCGTTCCCGGCGGCGAGCTGCTCGAAGCAGACGCGGAAGGTCTCGTCGTTGCGCCGTGTGTCGCCGTCCTGGGCGCGGTAGACGGGGATCGATCCGGCCAGCGAGAGCAGCGGCCGCACCGCCGGGTTGCTCCACAGGGTGTGCTTCGCGAGGAAGCGCGGCAGCCGCGGCAGGCAGGCGACGAGCACCATCGGGTCGACTAACGCGTTGCCGTGGTTCGCGACGAAGAGGACCGGCCCATCTTCCGGGACGACCGCTTCGCCCTGCACCTCGGCGTCGCGATAGAAGATGCGGACGAGAAGCCGGGCGAGGGCGCGTGTCGCGCGGTCGGAAGAGTCACTCATGAAGCGCACAGCGTACGGAATCTGCTTCGAACATCGAGCTTCTTCTCTTCGATCGATGGCGCCGTTGGCGTGACCCGGATCGAGCGCGCTTCTTGGGATGCCCGCGCACAACACGATCGATTCGATCAGCCCTTGGATCGGCCCGCTTCCAGGATATCGGTCAGTCGGATCAGGCGTCGTTCGTCAGGAGCTAGGCGCGTCCCGCCAGGCCGAGCCCCTGCTTCGCGACGATGCCGCGCATCACCTCGGTGGTGCCGCCGCCGATCGTCTCCCAGAGACTCTGGCGCCAGAGCAGCTCGACGCGCTCGCCGCACACGACGGCTTCGGGCCCGCCGAAGTCGAGCGCCGCACGCGCGATCTCCTGACACACGAGCGTGTGCACCACCTTGTTCGCCGCCGCCTCCACGGCGCCACCGCTTCCACGCAGCATCGCGTCGAGGACGCGCAGCGCGCTGGCCTCGGCCTCGGCCACACGCACGGCGAGGTCGGCGATCGTGGTGCGGACGCGCGGATCGTCGGCGAGGCTGTGCTCGCGCGTCCACGCGACCACCTCGTCGAGGTCGCGGCGCACACGTCCGGGGGGGAACTGGACGTGACGTTCGTCGGCGAGCGCCTCGCCCATGATCTTCCAAGCGCCGTTCTCGGGCCCGATGCGCTGCGTCGCCGGGACTGCCACGTCTTCGAAGAAGACCTCGTTGAGCTGGTCGCCGTCGAGGGTGGGCAGCGGATTCACCGTCACGCCGGGGGTGTGCTTGTCGATGATGAGCAGAGAGAGCCCACGACCGCGGCTCTCCTGCGTGCCGGTCCGCACGAGCGTCCACAGGAAGTCCATGTCCTGGGCGTAGGACTGCCAGCACTTCTGCCCGTTCACCACGTAGGTGTCGCCGCGCAGCTCGGCGCGGCAGCGCACGGCGGCGAGGTCCGAGCCGGCTTCGGGCTCGGAGTAGGCGAGGGAGAAGTGGCTCTCGCCGCTGCGGACCGGCGGCAACCAGCGCTCGCGCTGCGCCGTGTCGCCGTATCGGGCGATCGTCTTCGCGACGATGCCGGACGCGAGCGGCGGCCGCGCCGCGCGCGCGTAGGCGACTTCGTCCCACAGGATGTACTCGTAGGTGAGCGGCAGGCCGCTGCCGCCGACGTCGACGGGCCAGCCGAGCGCAAGCCAGTCGCGTTGTGCGAGGGCGGAGAAGAAGGCGCGCACGCGCGGCCAGACGTGGCCCTGGAGGAAGAACGCGTCGAGGTCGCGGTGGTCGTCGAGGAAGGCGATCACCTCTGCGCGGAAGGCTTCCTCTTCGGCGGTGAAGGTCGGGTTCACGATGCGATTCCGTGGCGCGCGAGCAGGGCGGTGCGCGCGGCGTCCGGGTGAGGCGGCTGCGATGCCAGCTGCCGCAGCCGGCGCGAGACGTGGAAGACCGGGCCCTCGGTGGTGATGCCGAGAGCGCCGAAGAGCTGGTGGCAGGTGTGGGCGGCGTCGAGGCCGGCGCGCGTGGCGGACAGGCGCGCGGCCGCCGCGCGCGGGCGCGCGTCGCCCGTGTTCGCATCCCAGGCGTGGGCGGCGATGCGCGCGAGGGTGGCGGCGCTGTCGAGGCGGATCTTCGCGTCGGCGAGTGGATGGGCGACGGCCTGGAAGTCGCCGATCGGGCGTCCGAACTGGGTCCGGGTGCGCGCGTGTCCGGCGGTGGCGAGCACGAGCGCGTGGCCCGCGGCAGCGGTGTAGGCGGCGAGCGCCGCATCGTGCAGCGCCCAGGCGCGATCGCACCCGGCGAGCGGTGCGCCCGCTTCGAGCGCGACGCGACCCCAGGGTTCGCCGCCCAACGTCGCG
>JAHEJV010000020.1 GCA_024638705.1 Deltaproteobacteria bacterium
ATCCGCCGGAGAGGTTCACGGGAATGCGCCCTTTCGGTCCGGTGACCGGATTCGTGAGCGGATCGATCGCGTCGCGGTGGAGGTCGCCGACGAGCGCTTCGACGACTTCGTCCGCGTCGACGAGGCCGAGGTCGACGAGGCCGATCGGCAGCAGGCTGTTGAACGCGTCGTGCACTTCCGCGACGAGGCCCTCGAGCGCGCGCGGGTCGGCCACGCCGGCGCGCCAATAGGCGATCTGCGCGGCGTGGCGCGTCGCTTCGAGGGAGGTGAGCGTCCTGCGATCGAGGATCGACGACGTCTCCGTCGCCGAGCCAAGGCCGGCGACGCGCACCGCCTGCGGCTTCGACGTTAGGATCACCGCGGCGGCGCCGTCGCAGATCGGCGAGCAGTCCTTGCGGCGCAGCGGCGTCGCGACCGGGAGGTTCTTCGTCTCGTCGAAGTAGGCCTCGACGGGCTCGGGCTTGCCGTGGAAAGCTGCGAGCGGATTCCGCGACCCGAGCGCGTGGGCGCGGTGCATCAGACGCGAGAGCACGCGCGCCGACGCCTCGCCGTCGATGCGCTGCTCGCGGAACCACGCCTGGGTGATCAGCGCGATGAGCGCCGGCATCGTGAAGCCGAAGCGCCGCTCCTCCGGGTCGACCGTCTTCGACATGATCGTCGTGGCGACGTCGGTGGTCACCATCTTCATGCGCTCGCCGCCAAGCACGAGCACGCTATCGAACTCGCCCGACGCGATCTTGTAGTAGGCCTCGTGGAAGGCGGCGGCGCCGGTGGAGGATGCCGTCTCCGAGCGCACGGCCGGGATGCCCGTGAGGCCGAGGCGGTCGGCGATCTTCGTCGCGATGTTGGCGCGGTTCTCGAACTCCTCGCTGTCCATGATGCCGACCTGGATCGCATCGAAGCGGCGCACCGAGGAGTCTTCGAGGGCGCGGCGGTAGGCGTCGGCGAAGAGGTCGAAGATCGAGGCGAAGATGCGTCCGGTGAGGTCGACCTTCGTGAGACCGACCGCGGCGACATAGACGTCCTTGGCCATCGCGGCGGACGATAGCCTAGGCTTCCGCGCGCTCCTGCTTCCGCGCGTTCCCAGGAGGAATCATGTCGCGTCGTCGCAATCGCCGGATCCTCTTTCTGATGGTGGCGCTGCTCGCCTTCGTGTTGTGGTGGCTTCCGCGCGGCACGACGATCGCATCGGGCAGCACGCTCGAGCTCGAGATCGGCGGGATCTACGTCGAAGGGGCACAGCCGCCGCTCGCCGCGCGTCTGCTCGGCGACGCGCCGCAGTCGATGGCGAGCCTGCTCTCGAGCCTCGCCATCGCCGAACGCCACGACGGCGTCGACACCGTCGTGCTGCGCGTGCGCGCGCTCGGCGTGGGTTGGGGGAAGGCGCAGGAGATCCGCGATGCGATCGCACGGCTGGGCGAACGCGGCAAGCGCACGATCGCCTACCTCGAGCTCGAGGGGATGAGCGGCAACCTCGAATACTTCGTCGCGTCGGCGGCGCAGGAGCTCTACATCGGGCCGGGCAGCCACGCCGGGCTGATCGGGCTCGCCGGGGAGTACCTCTTCTACGGAGGTCTCCTCGACAAGATCGGCGTCGAGGTCGAGGTGGAGCGCGTCGGTCGCTACAAGACCGCCGCCGACACGATCGCCGGCACCGAAATGAGCGACGCGCATCGCGAGATGGCCGACGCCCTGCTCGACTCGATCGACGCCCAGTTCGTCGCCGGCATCGCGGAAGGACGCTCGCTGTCCGAAGCCGACGTCCGCAAGGCGATCGACGAGGCGCCCTCCAGTCCGGAGGCGCTCCTCGCCCTCGGACTCGTCGACGGCGTCGAGAGCTACGAGGCGACGGTCGCGCGCGCAGGCGAGGGCCCGCGCGTTCCGCCGGAAGACTGGCGTTCGGTCGAGCCGGCGAGCGTCGGCTTCGACCCGGTCGCGCGCGTCGCCGTCGTGTACGCGTCGGGGAACATCATGACCGGACCGGGCGGCACGACACCGACCGGCGGCAGCGTGGCGGGCTCGGACACGCTCGTGAAGGCGCTCGAAGACGCCGCGAAGGACGACGAGATCGACGCGATCGTGCTGCGCGTCGACAGCCCGGGCGGCTCGGTGCTGGCATCGGAACAGATCTGGGACGCGGTGCGCCGCGCGCGCGAGAGCGGGAAGCCGGTGGTGGCGTCGTTCTCGGACGTCGCGGCGTCGGGCGGCTACTACATCTCGGCCGGCGCCGACGCCGTCCTCGCGTCGCCGGGCACGATCACGGGATCGATCGGCGTGTTCGTCCTGCGCCCCGTCCTCGCCGATCTCTACGAAGATCTCGACATCGGCGTGGCCGCGCTCACCCGCGGCGCCCACGCCGACTTCCAGCTCTCGTCGCGGCCGCTGTCGCCAGCCTCGCGCGCGCTGCTCAAGCGCGAAGTCGACGGGATCTACGAGCTCTTCGTGAAGCGCGTGTCGGACGGCCGCCCGCTCGACGCGCCGGGCGTCGATCTCGTCGCGCGCGGTCGCGTCTGGACCGGCGCCGACGCCGCCGAGCGCGGCCTCGTCGATCGCCTGGGCGGTCTGCGCGCCGCCGCCGACGTGGTGAAGGAGAAGCTCGGCCTGGCGCCGGACGCCGACGTCGCATTGGTCCCGTTTCCGCCGCCGCGCCCCCTGGCCGAGCAGATCGCCGAGGCGCTCACCGGGGCGCGGGCGCGCGCCCTCGCCGCAACGCCGCTCGCGCTCGTGACGCGCCGCCTCGAGCCCTGGCTCACCGCCGCCAGCGACGGCCGCCCCGTCGCGCTGCTCCCCTTCGACGTACAGATCCGCTGACCCGCGCGAATCCCGCGACGAACGGGTGCGTCCGGCATAGAATCCCCGTCGGAGGCCGCCATGCAGCTCGAGAAACAATTCGACGTGAAGCGCCCGCGCGACGAAGCCGTCGCGATCGTCGCGCGCAACGAAACCCTCCTCGGACTCTTCCCCGACACGAAGACCGAGATCATCGCGGAGAAGGGCTCGCGCCGGACGGCGCGTTCGACCTACACCGCGCTGGGTCGCGAGGGCGTTGCCACCTTCCACTTCGACTTCGCCCCCGACGGCGACGTCGCCTTCGAGAAGGTGTGCGACGGCAACGTGTGGCGTCAGCTGCGCGGGCTGCTCTCGTTCACGGACGGTCCGCGCGGCACGCGTGTGCGCATCACGATGGACGGCCGCACGAAGCCGCTCGTCCCCGAGTTCACGATCAAGGGCGCGATGCGCGACCAGATCGACCAGATGGCGTCGGCGCTGCGCGATCGTCTCGAGGAGGATTGATGGCGCGCGTCGCCACCCGCGACGGCCACGCCGTCTATGCCGAAGCGCACGGGGAGGGCATCCCCGTCGTGCTCTCGTGTGCGCTCTCGACGACGCACGAGAACTGGCGCCCGCAGGTGCAGCCGCTCGTCGACGCCGGTGCGCGCGTCGTGCTCTGGGACTACCGCGGACACGGGCTGTCGGACGCTCCGGAAGATCCCGACGCCTATCACCTCGACCTCGTCCTCGACGATCTGCGTCGGGTGATCGACTGGGCCGTCGGCGACGAGCCGGCGGTGGTCGGCGGCCTCTCCTTCGGCGGGCTCGCGTCGCTGCATCTCGCGCTCGCCGACCCGCAGCGGGTGCGCGCGCTGCTGCTCGTCGACACGGGCCCCGGCTTCAAGAAGCCCGAAGCCCAGGCGCGCTGGGAGGCGATGGTCGAGCGCACCGCGTCGTTCATCGAGAAGCGCGGCATGGCGGACTTCGTCGGCGGGAAGGCCGCGCCGACGATGGTGGGCCTCGACCCCGAGTCGCCCGCGTCCCGTGCCGCCGCCGCCGCGATCGCCGCCCAGGCCCCGCACGGCATCGCAAACTTCGCCCGCCGCGTCGCCGGCCCGGCGAGCCCGGTGATGGATCAGCTCGCTGACATCGCCGTCCCCAGTCTCATCATCATCGGCGAGAACGACGACCAATACCTCCGCGCCGCCGACGTCCTCGAGGCCCGCATCCCGGGCGCCGAACGCGTCACCATCCCGAACGCCGGCCACATCACCAACCTCGACGACCCACGCACCTTCAACCGGGCCGTGGTGGACTTCCTCAAGCGCTTGAAGGACAGCTAAGCCTCGACCCCCCTTCCCGGTAGGAGTGGGTTCGGGGGAAACTTCGCCGATGTTCAGCGCGCCATGCGTCCACGAAGAACAGGAAACGACCGCCGGCCGGGTAGGCGAGGTTTCCCCCGAACCCGCTCACCCCGGCCCGCCGAAGAGAAGTCGTACACCTCCGACGACCGGCTACCTTTCCGACATGGGAAAAGTCTTCGAAGGCATCGACCATCGCAATCGGAAGTTCATCGAAGCCCAACACCTCTTCTTCGTCGCCACCGCCCCCCTTTCCACCGACGGCTTCGTCAACCTCTCGCCGAAGGGCCTCGAAGGCCTCGCCGTCCTCGACGAGCACACCGTCGCCTACCTCGACTTCATGGGCAGCGGCATCGAGACCGTCGCCCACTTGCGCGAGAACGGACGCATCGTGCTCGTGTTCTGCGCGTTCGACGGGCCGCCGCGCATCCTGCGCCTGCACGGCAAGGGCGAGGTCTTCGAACCGGGCGACGACGGATGGGGCGATCTCGCCGGCCGCTTCGAGAAGGGCTGTGACCGCATCGCCCGGTCGATCGTGAAGGTGCGTGTCGAGCGCGTCTCCGACTCGTGCGGCTACGGCGTCCCCCTCTACGACCATCGAGGCGACCGCAAGCAGCTCTTCGAGTGGGGCGACCGCAAGGACGACGCGAAGCTCGCCGGCTATCGGCGCGACTACAACGCCCGGAGTCTGGACGGCCTGCCCGGCCTGCGGCGCATCGACTGATGGGCGGCACGACCGAGTTCTTCGAGATCGAGACGACGGCGTCCCAGGAGTCCTTCGACATCAGCGACCGCGTGAAGGACGTGGTGGCGCGCTCCGGTATCGCGCGCGGTCTGTGTCAGGTGATCGTGCTGCACTCGACCTGCGCGATCGTCTTGAACGAGACCGCCGACCCGAACATCGGCAAGGACGTGTTGCGCGCGCTCGGCGAGGTCTTCCCCGAGCGCGACGACTGGCTGCACAACCTGAAGGACGACAACGCGGCGTCGCACCTGCGGGCTTCGGTGCTCGGGCCGTCGGAGGTGATTCCGATCGTCGATGGGGAGCTGTTGCTGGGGAAGTGGCAGGAGGTGTGGTTGTTCGAGTTCGACGGGCCTCGGGCTCGGCGGGTGGCGGTGCATCTGGTCGAGGGTTAGGCGGGGTTCGCGTACGCGTTCGCGTTAGCGCTCGAGTTCGGGGCTGGGTTGCGCGGGTTCTGGGAGGAACCTCGCCTACCAGGCCGGCGGGCGTTCTCTGTTCTTCCGGACCCGGGGCGCGCTGAACATCGGCGAGGTTCCTCCCAGAACCCGCGCGATCGGCGCGCGGCGCTGCTCGGCGAGGTGCCTCCCAGAACCCGCGCGATCGGCGTCGTTCATCCCACCGACCGCATCAACGCCCGCTGTCCGCCCCGGAAGTGGTGCGCGCGGAAGCCCTCGCGGCGCATGATTTCGGCGAGCTGCGCCGAGAGCAGGCCGTACTCGCACGAGAGCACATAACGCTTCGCGCGGTCGAAGCCGGGGTAGGCGGCGAGGGCGCTCGCGAAATCGAGGTGCAGCGCGCCGGGATGGTGCCCACTGCGGAACTGCGCGATCGATCGGAGGTCGATCAGCACGGCGTGCTTCGGCAGCGATTCGACCGCGAGCCCGCCGTCGTCGAAGACCGCGTCGTCGAGGGAGCGGACGTCGAAGACGGTGCGCGCGGCGACGGCCGCCGGCAGCGGATCTTCCGGGATGCGCTCTTCCTCGTGCAGCACCGTCTCGAGCTTCGCCTGGGTGGCAGGCTTGCGTGGGACGAGTGCGCAGTATTCGCCGACCGTCTTCGAGAGGTCGTAGGTGCCGATCTTCCGCGCGAGGTTTGTGATCTCCGTCTTGTCCGAACCGATCAGCGGGCGCAGGACCGGCATCTCGGTGGCGCGGGAGATCGTCGCGAGGTTGGTGAGCGTCTGCGACGACACCTGCCCGACGGAGTCGCCCATCACGATCGCTTCTGCCTCGATCTCGTGCGCCACGGCCTCCGCCGCGCGCAGCATCTGGCGCTTGAGGAGCACCTGCCAGTAGCGCGTCGTCGTGTGTTCCTGGAGCGCGCGGACGATCGGCTCGAAATCGATCGCGTGGAGGCGGGGGCGCGTGCCGTAGGACCAGCGTCGCATCAGGTGCACCGCCACGCGGAGCACTTCGCGCAGGTGCTCTGCGCCGCCGAGGTTGCAGAAGACGAGGTCGCACTCGACGCCGCGCTTCTGCAACAACCACGTCGAGACGGCCGAGTCGAACCCGCCGGAGAGGAGCGACACGGCGCGTCCCTCGACGCCGAGCGGCAGCCCGCCCGGGCCCATCGCGCGCTCGGTGAAGAAGGACGTCGCGTCCTCGGTCATCTCCAGCGACACCGTGACGTCGGGATTCCCGAGTTCTACGCCGGCGGCGACGGGGAGCAGCGCGGTGCCGAGTGCGCGCTCTACCTCACCCGCGCGCACCGCCGCGCCGTGGCGCCGACCGACGCGTCGCGCGCGCACCGCGAAGTGGCGTCCGCGCACGGCTTCGGTGAACAGGCCGACGCCGTGGCTCACGATGTCTTCGAGCGAGGTCACCGGATGGCGCTCGACCAGCGAGAGCGACTGGATGCCGAACACGCGGCGCAGCGCGTGGTCTTCGAGGGAGGTGTGCGCGGGCAGCGACACGTAGAAGCGATCGTGGGAGGCTTCGATCGTCTGCGGCAGCCCCTCGCTGTCGAGGGCGTCGCGCAGGTTGCGCAGCAGGCGCTGGCGGAACTGCATGCGCGTCGGGCGCGCCTTGATGCCGATCTCGCCGGAGAGTCGGAGGAGCGCGAGCTTCGGGGTCTGCTCGCCCATCAGCGAAACCGCTAGTCCTGGCCCTGGCACATGTTGGAGAGCACCGCGGCAAGGGCGAGCACGGCCCAGACGGCGAGCCCGCCGAAACGCCGCAGCAGCATCGAGCCGGTGTCCTCGATTTCTTCGATCTCTTCGGGGGTATCGTTTCCGCCGAGCATCTCGCCGAGCTTGCTGGGCTTGCCCTCGAGTTCGGCGATGCGACCGGGCCGGCCGAGCGCTCCGCCGCAATGGATGCAGCGGCGCTGCTCGCGCGGGAAAGTGACTCGGCAGTGGTGGCAGTAGACTTCGTACGGGGTCTGGGCGCCTTGGGCTCGTTCCATCGGGCTCCGATGGTATCCGAACCCGCGCCCGGACGGTCGCGTGGGGCCGGATGACCACCGCGGTGGGGCGGGTTCGACCCGACCGCGTGCTGCCCTACGGCATCGAGTTCGCTCTGCTCTCGCACAACACGGAGCTCGGCGCGGCGAAGGGCGCCTGTCTGGTGGCGGAGTATCGGGTGCAACGCGGACTGGCGTAGTGCCCGCCCGACCGGGTCGGGAAGCGTTCGGCCGGGTGATCCGGGTCACCCGAATCCGGCCACGAAATGCCCTGTGACGCCTTGCTTCGGGGGTTACTTGTCGCCACCTTATGGCCGCGGCGCTGGGGGGTGCCGAAAACTTGCCCCGGACCCCCGTATGTTGGATCCCGGTGGCTTTCGATTTGCTCTGAAGGGGGGAGAGTCATGATCATGCGTACGTTCTCTCGTTTCGTCATCGCGGTCGCGCTGCCCGCCGCGATCGCTCTCATGGGTTGCAGCTCCACGCCCGATGCTTCCGAGACCGCAGGTCCCGACACCGGCAGCGAGTTCCGCGAAGCGCCGGCGCCCGCGCCGCCGCAGCAGCAGACGAAGATGCTCGATTTCCAGACCGTGTACTTCGACTTCGACAGCTACGAGATCCGCTCGGACGCGCGTCCGGCGCTGCGATCGAACGCCGACAAGATGAGCGCCGGCGTCGGAGGCACGGTGACGATCGAAGGCCATTGCGACGAACGCGGGAGCGCCGAGTACAACCTCGCGCTCGGCGAGCGCCGCGCGAACGCCGTGAAGCGCTACCTCGTCGACCTCGGGGTGCCGTCCTCGCGGCTCAACGTGGTGAGCTTCGGCGAAGATCGCCCGGCCGTGCAGGGCCACGACGAATCGGCCTGGCGCTACAACCGGCGCTCCGACTTCGTTCAATAAGAGCGTCCGAGCAAGCACAGCCGACGTTTCCAGATCGCGCGGGGGTCGGGCCATGGGCCTGGCCCCCGCGTCGTATTTGACCGTCGCGTCGGCGCGGTGATACCGTCGACCGCTTCCCACCCATTTCTCCCATTCGCCCGAGGTATCCCCCATGTCCGACGTTCACGGCGGCATCCTGGCAGGTCGCGCACTCAAGGCAGCTGGCGTCGAGTGCATCTTCACGCTCTGCGGCGGCCACATCATGCCGCTCTATGCGGGCTGCCAGGAGCAGGGCATTCGCATCATCGACGTGCGCCACGAGCAGGCCGCCGTCCACGCCGCTGACGCCTGGGCGCGCTGCAATCCGGGGAAGATCGGCGTCGCGGCGATCACCGCCGGGCCGGGCGTCACCGACGGCGTCACCGGCATCGCCAACGCCTGGCGCGCCAACTCTCCCATCCTGGTGTTCGGCGGGCAGGGCCCCTTCGAGAACCTGCGCCGCGGTTCGCTCCAGGAGATGGACCACATCGGTGTCGTGCGACCGATCACGAAGTTTGCCGACGCGATCTATCAGACCCACCGCATTCCGGAATACATCGAGCTTGCGATCCGCCACGCGGTGAGCGGAACACCGGGCCCGGCCTATCTCGAGATCCCGATGGACATCTTCATGGGGAACGTCGAGGAGGAGGTGAAGATCCCGCGCATCAGCACGAAGGCGCCGCGCCTGTCCCCCGACCGGGAGACGATCGGCGAGGCGCTCGACATCCTGCGAAGCGCGGAGCGTCCGATGCTGATGGCCGGCACGAGCGTGAAGTGGAGCAACGCTTCGCCTGCGATGAACCGCTTCATCTCCGAGACGCACATTCCGTCGTTTTCGAACGGCATGGGGCGCGGAACGATCCCGCCCGACTCACCTGAGTTCTTGAACCGCGCGCGTCGTCATGCCCTCGAGAAGATCGACACGATCATCCTCGCCGGCACGCTGCTCGACTTCCGCATGCGCTTCGGGGCGACGATCCCGGAGACGGCGAAGATCATCCAGCTCGACATGGACGCGACGCTGATCGGTCAGAACCGCCAGGCCGACGTCGGCCTCGTCGGCAACCTCGCGTGCAGCTTCGAGCTGCTCTCCGAGGAGATGAAGAACACGAACACGCAGCTCGACTTCACCAGCTGGCGCGACGAGCTTCGCGTCGTGGAGACCGAGGCCGAGGCGAAGGTGCAGGCCGCTCTCGACAGCGACGAGAGTCCGGTCGACCCGCAGCGCATGTGCCGCGAGGTGCGCGACTGGCTCGACACCCTCGGCGACACGATCGTGATCGGTGACGGCGGCGACATCGTCGCCACCGCCGCGAAGATCATCCCGGTCAAGCGCGAGGGTGCGTGGATGGACCCGGGCCCGCTCGGCACGCTCGGGGTCGGCATGCCCTTCGCGTTGGCGGCCCAGGCGAGCAACCCGGACAAGCGCGTCGTCATCGTCTACGGCGACGGCAGCTTCGGCCTCAACGGCTTCGAGTACGACACCGCGGTGCGCTTCGACCTGCCGATCATCGGCGTGGTCGGAAACGACGCGGCGTGGGGCCAGATGATGCGACCGCAGGGCGCCATCTACGGCACCTACGACAGCACGCTCCTCAACCCGACGCGTTACGACAAGGTGGTCGAGGCCCTCGGCGGTCACGGCGAGCTGGTCGAGCGACCCGAAGAGATGCGTCCCGCCCTCGAACGCGCCGCGGCGTCCGGCAAGCCGGCCCTCGTGAACGTGATGATCCGCCAGGATCGCGGGTACAAGGGTGGGATCTACGTCTAGGCAAGCCGGCGCAAGCCGGCGCGCAGCGAGCCGCAGGCGAGCGAAGTCAGAAGGTGGCCTCCGCGCCGGCGACAGCGCCGGAGGTCGTGGCGTAAGCTTCGTCTGCGGACGTCCATAGTGGATTCGCAGGACGTCGATCCCGAAGACGTCGGTGTCGATCTCGGCGCGCTGTCCGGCCTCCTCGCTGCGACGGGTCCGCTCGCGGTCGTCGACTTCGAGACGACGGGGCTCCCGCATTTCGGGCGCGCCGAGCCGATCGAGGTGGGTGTCGTGCTGCTCGACGTCGATCGCGTGCGCACGTTCGCGACGTTGATCCGACCGCGCGGGCGCGTGCCGCGAGCGGTGTCGGCGCTCACCGGGCTCGACGACGCCGCGCTCGCCGACGCGCCGCCGATCGAGGCGATCGGGCCGGCGTTGCTCGCGGCGCTCTCGGGACGCGCGATCGTCGCGCACAACGCCGAGTTCGAGCAGCACTTCCTGCGCCGATTCGTCTCGCCGTCGCTCGGCGACGCGCGCTATCTCGACACGCAGGATCTGCTCGCGATCGTGCATCCCGACGCACCCGATCTGCGCCTCGCCACGTTCACCGAGCGGCTCCTCGGTCGGACCGAGAAGCACCGCGCGCTCGACGACGCGCTCGATACGACGCGCGTGATGTCGCACATCGCGGCGCGCGCCGTCGCGGGCGATTCCCGCGAGGCCTCCGCGCAGGGCGCCCTCGAGCGCTATGCGCCGGACCATCCCTGGGCCGCCCTGCTCGCGACGCCCGGGCTTCCGCCCGAAGAGCCGCTGCTGCCGCAGTACATCGCGATCCCGCGCACCGGGGAGAAGCCCGTTCCGTTCGACGCGGATGCCATCGCGGCAGCGCTCGCCGACGAGGCGCGCGGACAGCGACACTTCCCGCGCTACCGCGTGCGCGAGCCGCAGATCCGCATGGCCCGCGAGTTCGTGCGTCTGCTCGACGAGGGCGGGCGACTGCTCCTCGAAGGCGGCACGGGCGTCGGGAAGTCGCTGGCCTATCTCGCTGCGGCGATCCCGTTCGCGATGGAGCGCGCCGCCGGCGGCGTCCGCGACCCGGTCGTCGTCTCGACGCGGACGAAGATCCTCCAGGATCAGCTGCTCGAAAAGGACATCCCCGCCGCCGCGGCGATGCTCGGCTATCCCGATCTGCGCGCGCTCTCGATCAAGGGACGCGCGAACTATCTGTGTCGGCGCCGCACGCAGCAGGTGCTGGCCGAAGGACGCAGCGGGCTTCTCGACGAGCGCGATCGCGTGGCGTTCGCGCTGCTCTCGGCCTGCGCACAGCTGCGTCCGCACGGCGAGGTCGGCACGCTGCCCGGCGCGATGCTGATGCGCTTTCCCGCGCTGCGCGATCTGCGACGGAGCGCGGTGGCCGCACGCGCCGAGCACTGCACGCGCGAGCAGTGCGCGGCCGAGTCGGCGTGTCCATTCGGGCGTCGGCGCGCGGCGTTGGGTCGCGCGCAGCTCGTCGTCGCCAATCACGACCTGCTGCTCCGCTGGCCTCCCGACTACCCGAACTTCACCCACGTCATCGCGGACGAAGCGCACGAGCTCGCCGGTGTCGCCGACGAGGCCTACGCCACCGAGCTGCGTCCCGAAGAGCTCTTCGAGCGCCTCGACGAGCTCTTCGGCGGTCCGGCGCGTCGTTCTCCTCCGCTCCTCAGGCCGCGCACGGGAACGAACCCGCGCGTCGCCCGGGGTGAACTCCTCCAAGAGCTGCGCGCGGTGGGTCGCGCACTCGCGCCGCGCGCGAGCGAGTTCGGCGAGGTGCAGCTGCCCGCGCATGCGCCGCGCGTGATGCCCGAAGCGGCGGAGCTCGCCGCCCGCGCCGCGGATCGCATCGACGACATCGCGCGCCTCGCGGCCGACCTCGATGAGGAGCGCGACGAAGAGGATGGGATCTCCGAACAGATCGGCCGCGCGATCGGCGAGCTGCGCGACGCCGCCGAAGCACTGCGCGCCGCCTTCGCCGAGAACGACGCCGTCGTCGCGGCCTTCGAAGGGCTCGCCGAGCCCTTCGACCGCTGGCGCATGGCGCTACGCGAGGTGTCGCCGGCGGACCGCTTCCACACCCAGCTCCTCGACAAGCTCGAGGGCTTCGCGTGCGTGTCGGCGAGTCTCTTCGTCGACAAGGATCCGTTCGCCGCGCTCGGCGAGCTGTCGATCGAGAACTCCGACGCTCCGAGCTGGCGCACCGCCCTCGAAAGTCCGTTCCCGTACGCGGAGCACATGCGCGTGGTCGCGCTCGCCGACCGCGGCGACCCGGTGGCGCTCACCACTGACGTGCTCGCGAACCTCGCCCGCTCGCTCGGCGGCCGGACGCTCGGTCTCTTCACCAGCCTGCGCCGCATGCGCGACGTGCACGAACGGCTGTCGGAGAAGCTCCGCGACGACGGTATCGAGGTGTGGATGCCGCGCCGCGCGACCGACGATCCCGGCGCGCTCGTCGACCGCTTCCGCCGCGCCGAAGGCGGCGGCGTGCTGCTCGGGTCGCGCACGTTCTGGCAGGGCATCGACGTGCCCGGCGCCGCGTTGCAAGCCGTCGTCATCGAGAAGCTGCCCTTCGAAGTGCCCACCGAGCTGCGCCGTCGCCGCGAGGCGCGCGTCCGCGACACGGGCGGCGACGCCTTCGAGCAGTACACGCTGGGCAAGATGCTCCTCAATCTCAAACAGATGGTTGGCCGCTTGATCCGCAGCGAAGAAGACAAGGGCCTCGTCGTCGTCGTCGACCCCCGCCGCGACCAACGCTATTTCGACCGCCTCTCCTCCGCCCTGCCCACCGGCTGCTCCTTCGAAGTCGCATCGCTCGAAGAACTGTCCACGATCGTCACCGACCTGGGCCTCGGGGATTCGGACGAATCGCACTCGTAAAGCGTAGGGCGACAACTGGAGTCGTCCCCGATCGCAAACCGGAGAGCGTCACGGCCGACCGGCTTTCTCTCCGGCCAATGGCTCGCCTGTTTCTCCTGAGTACCAAGTCGAGGTGAGGCTGGAGCGCCGCGGAAGCTGATTATCGCGCGGCCTGCTGCGCTGAGTTGGCCGGAGAGAAATCCGGCCGACCGCGCCGCGCGGGCCCTCGAGCCCGGTCGCAGCCCTCCGGTGTCAGTCCGTTGCGAACAACCGACCGCTCGCGCAGGGAATCCGTCGCCATCGCCCACGGGGTTTCCGGATGTTCCGCAGGCGAACTCAGCGCAGCAACGAGGCGAACTCGCGTTACGCCTGCGCGGCGCGACGGGCAACGAGTGGGCTACGGCGCGTGACGTCCATGCGAGCCATTCGCCGGAGGAACATCCGGAAACCCCGTGGGCTCTCGATGTCGCTAGACGCTACTCGAAAGACACCGCCTCCCGACTACGCGCCCAGAAAGCCGTCCTGCTAGAGTTGCCCGCCAACCGGAGGGCGGACATGGGTTTCACCAGCGACCAGTGGGCGGTGATCCTCGGCGGGTCGAGCGGGTTCGGGTTGGCGACGGCGAAGCGCCTCGCAGAGCAGGGCATGAGCCTGTGCATCGTGCACCGTGATCGGCGCGCGATGATGGCGAAGATCGAACCCGAGTTCGAGAAGATCCGCGCCGGCGGCACGAAGCTCGTCACGAAGAACGTCGACGCGCTCGCCGCCGAGAAGCGCGACCAGGTCATCGATGAGCTCGCCGAGGAGATGGGCGAGGGGCGCGTGCGGGTGCTGCTGCACTCCGTCGCGTTCGGCAACCTCAAACTCCTCGTCTCCGAGGCGAAGCCGAAGCGAGTCGTCACCGACGAGCTCGCGACGAAGCTGGGCGTCGACCGCGAGAAGCTCCAGAGCGCCGTCGACGAAGTCTTCGCCGCCGGGCACCCGCAGGCGCTCGGCCTCGCGACGCCGCCCGACTATTCCGACAAATACTTCCTCGACGACGAGGACTTCACCCGCACGATCCACGCGATGGGCACGAGCCTGCTCGGCTGGGTGCAGCAGCTCCACCTGCGCGGCCTCTTCGCGCCCGACGCCCGCGTCTTCGGCCTCACCAGCGAGGGCAACGAAGTCGCGTGGAAGGGTTATGCGGCCGTCGCGGCGGCGAAGGTCTCGCTCGAATCGCTCGCGCGCTCGATCGCCGTCGAGTTCGCGCCCTACGGCATCCGCTGCAACGTCATCCAGGCGGGCATCACCCACACGCCGGCACAGGACGCGATCCCCGGTTCGGTGCACATGCGTGCGCAGGCGTTGTCGCGCAACCCGATGGGTCGGCTGACGACGCCCGAGGACGTCGCGGGCGTCATCGCCCTGCTCGCCACCGACGAGGCGGGCTGGATCAACGGCGAAGTGATCCGCGTCGACGGCGGGGAGCACATCTCGGGAGCGTCCTCTTGAGTGACGAGAAACGCGTTGCCCTGGTGACGGGCGGCGGCACCGGTATCGGCGCCGCCTGCTGCCGTGCGCTCGCCGCCGAAGGCTTCCGCGTCGGCGTGCATTACCGATCGAGCGAGGGGAAGGCGAAGGCGCTGGCGGAGTCGCTCGATGACGCCTTCACGATCCGCTCCGACCTCGCCGTGCCCGAGGAGACCGACGCGCTCACAGCCGAGCTGAAGGACGTCGCCGGCCGCGTCGACGTGCTCGTGAACAACGCCGGCTTCAACGTCAACGCGCCGATGCTCTCGATGAAGCTCGACGACTACGACGCCGTCGCCAGCATGGGCCGCGGCGCCTGGTATCTCACGAAGAACATCCTGCGCCGCTTCATGCTGCGGAAGAAGACCGGCCGCATCATCAACATCTCGAGCGTCGTCGGGCACACCGGCAACCCGGGTCAGATCCCGTACACGATGGTCAAGGCGGGCCTCGACGCGTTCACGAAGAGCCTCTCGCAAGAGCTCGCCGGCCGCGACATCCTCGTCAACTCGGTCGCGCCCGGATTCATCGACACCGAGATGACCGAGGAGCTGCCCGAAGAGGTGAAGGCCGCGATCCTCGCGCGCATTCCGCAGCAGCGGATGGGCACGCCGGAAGAGGTCGCCGACGTCGTTGCCTTCCTCGCGTCTCGTGGGAACTACGTGAACGGCTGCGTCATCCACGTGAACGGCGGGATGTTCGGGGGTTAGGTCAGTTCACTCCGGCGCCGAGCGACGCGAGCGCATCGGGCGGGAAGTTCACCGTCATCACCTTCGCGAAGCTCGGGCGCGCGGAGATGCGACCCTGGTAGGCGGCGAGCGGTTCGGAGAGATCGATCTTCGAGAACCGTGCCCACGCGAGACACGACGCGAGCAGGATGTCGATGGCGCCGAAGTCGTCGCCCATCAAGTGGGGACGCCCGTCGGCGAGGCGCCGCTCGATCTCGCCGACCTGGCGCAGGAAGTAGGCGCGCGCGGCGTCGCAGGCGACGGGCGCTTCGCCGTACTCGTCGGGCAGCCCCTCGTGACGGCGCAGGACGTAGAGCGTGGTCGCGTCGAGCTCGGTGAGGATGAAGAAGGCGAGCTCGTGGAAGACCGCGCGTTCCGGGGTGCCGGGCTCGGGCGCGAAGACGCCATGGTCGCGATAGGTGTCGGCGAGGTGGAACACGATCGCCGCGCTCTCGCCGATGCGCAGGTCGCCGTCCTCGAAGAACGGGATCTTCTTGCGCGGGTCGAGGCGCAGGAACTCCGGGTCGTTCATGCCCTCGCTGCGCGGTAGCAGCGGCACCGTCTCGTAGTCGAGCCCGAGTTCGAGGAGCATCCAGTGGGGACGGATCGTGCGCGACGTCCCGATGCCCCAGAGTCGGCGCGTCATTTCGTCGCACCTTCTTCGCGGAGCGCCGCGATCTCGTCGGCGGAGAGGCCGAGCTCGCCGAGCACCTCGTCGGCGTGCTGGCTCAGCGTCGGCGCCGGGCGCGAGATCATCGACGGCGTGTCGTCGAATCGCTCGGCCGGGCGCGGTTGGCGCATGCGTCCCACCACCGGATGCTCGTCCTCGACGAGGATGGCGTTCTCGCGCACCTGGGGATGCTCGTGCAACACGTCGCGAGAGAGCACCGGTCCGCAGGGGACGTCCTCGGCGTCGAGCGCTGCGAGCCAGTCGGCCGTCGTCCGCGTCGTGAGCACCTCGGCCATCATCTCGAGGCGCTCCTTCGCGTTGGCGACGAGGCCGGCGGCGTCCTGGAAGCGTTCGTCCTCGAGCCATTCGGGCTTGTTCGCGGCGCGGGCGAAGCCCTGGAACTCCCGCAGCGCCACCGTCGACGCGATCATGTAGCCGTCGGCGGTCTCGAACACGAGGTCGCGGCGCGCGACCGGCTTCGGCTTCGGCAGGCCGTCCGCGATGTAGGTGTGATAGGCCATCGCCTCCGGCCAGATGAAGGCGATCACCGCGTCGAGCATCGCGAGCTTGAGGTGCTGGCCCTTTCCGGTGCGCTCGCGCGCCAGGAGCGCCGCCGTGATGTTCTGTGCGGCGGTCAGCGCGGTGACCTTGTCGGGCACGATCACGCGCACGAGCCCCGGCGGACCGGCCGGCCCGCCCTGCACCTCGCACATCCCCGACATGCCCTGGATGATCGGATCGTAGACGCGCTTGCCCGCATACGGGCCCGATTCGCCGAAGCCGCTCACCGACACATAGATGAGACGCGGGTTGATCTCGCGCAGGGTCTTCTCGCCGACGCCCATCCGGTCGGCCGCGCCCGGCCGGGCGTTCTGGATGAACACGTCCGCCCCGGCGACGAGCTTCTTCAGCGCGGCGAGCCCGCCGGGCTTCTTGATGTCGAGCACCAGCGAGCGCTTGCTCCGGTTGGTGGTGGCGAAGGTGGGCGAGAGCCCGGCGATGCCGCCCATGTGGCGCAGGATGTCGCCCGTCGGCGGCTCCACCTTGATCACGTCGGCGCCCTGGTCGGCGAGGATGCGCGCCGAGAGCGGCCCCGCGATGACCTGGGAGAAATCGATGATCCGGAAGCCGTCGAGTGCGCCAGTCATGACGGCATTCTGGCCGCGCCGGTGTTGCAAAAGCAACGCCGTCGCCGAAACTCCCCGCGATGACGGAGCCCGACGCCCCCGACGAGAAGCGCCAGGAACGCGGCGTGCACAACCCGAAGGTGATCGACCTGATCACCGAGGATCCGTCCGCCGACGAGGTGGTTCTGGTGATGCGCGAGGAGCGTCCCTGGGGCAGCGACCCGCACCAGCTCCGCCAGCTCGAGGCGAAGTTCAACTCCTATCTCGAGTACGTGCTCGGCCAGCACCTCGCGAAGCAGTATCCGCAGTACGTCGGTCGCCGCGTCCGCTTCCAGCTCGATTGCGCCGAGAACCCGCCCGCCGCCGACCAGGCCTTCTTCACCGCGATGAGCAATTTCGCGGCGGGGGAGGGGATCCGCTGGGTGGTGAACGTGGCGGCGATGGGCGGGTAGGGGGCGGCCGAGTCGTCTACTCCGGTCGCGGGTCCTGCTCCTCGAGGCCCAGCCCCCGCAAGCGACGCTCCGCGCGCTCCACGTAGACCGGTAGCTCGCGCTCCAACGCCAGCCGCCGAAGCTCCTGCCAGAGGTGCGCCGCCTCCTGGTCGTGATGGCCGGTCGCCTCGTAGACGAGCGCGAGGTTGTTGTAGGCCGAGAGATAGCTGGGCCGGCCCTCGAGGGCCTTCCAGTAGTGCTCGACGGCGAGCTCCCACTGCTGCGATGCCTTGTAGCGGTTCGCGAGGTTGTAGTGGGCGACGGAGAGATCCTCGCGCACGACGTCGAGGTGGACGAATCCCGCGAGGCCCACGAGTGCCAGCGCGCAGGCCAGGAGCGGCCGCACTCGCCGCGCGCGGGCGAACTCGACGATCCGGACGAGAGCGAAGCCGGCGAAGATCACCAGCAGCGGCACCACCGGCATGCGGTAGCGGGAGAGCACGAAGAAGGCGAGCGCCGTCGCGAGCGACACGGCGATCATCGCGTAGAGCGGGAAGAGGTCTCTCGTGCGTCGCGCGGCGAGGCCCATCCCGAGCAGCGCGAGCGGTGCGACCAGGCCGAAGGTCGGGAGCGGGGCCCTCAACACCCAGGAGAACTCGCGATCGATGGTGATCGTGCGGTTGTTCCACACCTCGTGTGCGTTCCAGTAGAGCAAGAACTTCCTCGCCTCGAGCTTCAGCCAGTCGAGCGGACGCGCACGGATCCAGTCCAGGCTCAGGTCGACCCAGAAGGCCGACACCTCCGAGGCGTGGAGCTCGCGCCCGAGGGCCTGTTCCGCGAGTGAGGCGTACGCTTCGCGTTGCTCCACGGGGTCGTCTGCGAGCGCCTGGTGGAACAGGCGCGGGACGCGGAAGGTCCCGTCGGCGTCGGGGTTGTTGCCCGTGAAGAATGGGGCGCCGCCCGCGGAGTTGATCCAGACGAGATCGCGGCTCACGGCGTAGTTGTGCAGGGTGGCGGGCAGGACCGCCAGCAGGGCTCCCGCGCCGATCGCCGCCGCCAGCGCACCGCGTCGGGCGAGGGTTGCCGTGCCGTGCAGCGACCAGAGGATCCAGCCGATCGCGAGCGGGGGATAGAGCAGGAGATTCTGGCGGGCGAGTGCGGCGATTCCTGCCGCGACGCCGGCGAGTGCGGCTCTTCCGAGGGTGGGACGCTCGCACACGCGCAGCGTGGTGAGCACGACGACCAGCGTGATCGGCATCAGCACGTTGGCGACGACGAGCATGCCCTCGTAGAAGAAGGCCATGCGGTAGCAGGCCGCGATGGCGGCAGCGACGAAGGCGACGCGGCGATCGAAGATACGCCGAGCGAGCACGAACACGAGGCCCACCGTGAGCGTGCCCAGCGCGACGTTCGTGAGCTTCGCTGCGAGCAGGCTCGGGCCGAAGATCGTGTAGACGACGCCGAGGAGGTAGGGATAGAGCGGGCCGAGGAAGAAGGCCTCTTCTCCGACCCAGTCTCCTCCGGCGATGCGCGTCGCCCACTCGTGGTAGAGGCGCGGGTCCACGGACGGCGCTTCGAAGAACGGGTCGTTGGTGCGGATCTCGAAGAGGTGGAGCAGCCGCAGGGCGAGGGCGACCGCGAGCAGCGCGGCGAGCCCGAGCCACTCGGCGCGGCCGAGGCGCGTCGCAGAGGAAAGGGCACGCCGAGGCGAGGGGGCCGCGGACTCCTCGACGGCGGAATCCATCCCGAGCGACGGCACGCTAGGGCGCCGCCAACTCCAGGATCGTCTCCACCGCCGGCCACAAGTCGTCCTCGGGGATGTTCAACGGCGGGAAGAAGCGGACGACGCTGCCGGCGGTGACGTTGACGAGTACGCCGCGCTCGATGGCGCGGAGGGGCAGCGTGGCGGCGCGCTCGGCGTCGCAGAGGACGAGGGCCTGGAGGAGGCCGCGGCCGCGGGCACCCGTCGCGACGTCCGGTGCCTCCGCGGCGAAGTTGGCGAGCTTCTTCTGGAGGCGCTGCCCCAGCTCGGCGGCCCGGGCCACGAGCTTCTCCTCTTCGAGCACTTCGAAGACGGCGTTGGCGGCCGCGCACGCCAGGGGATTGCCACCGTAGGTGGTGCCGTGGTCGCCGAGGGCGACGGTCTTCGCGACGGCCTCGGTGCAGAGGAACGCCGCGACGGGGAAGCCGCCGCCGAGGCCCTTGCCGAGCGTCATGATGTCGGGATCGACCGCGTCGTGCTCGGCCGCGAAGAGCTTCCCGGTGCGACCCATGCCGGTCTGCACCTCGTCGAAGACGAGCAATGCGCCCGCGGCGTCGCAGGCGTCGCGCAGCCCGCGCAGATAGCCGGCGCTCGGCACGTTCACGCCGCCCTCGCCCTGCACCGGCTCGATGATCACCGCGGCGACGCTCTCGTCGATGGCGCCCCGGGCGGCGGCGAGGTCGTCGAAGGCCACGTGGCGCTGCTCCGGAAGCAGGGCGGCGTACGGCTCGCGGTGCTTCGCGCTGCCGTTGACCTGGAGCGCGCCGAGGGTGCGTCCGTGGAAGGCGCCGTGGGTCGACACGAACACGCGTCGCCCCGTCGCGCGGTGGGCGAGCTTGAGTGCACCCTCCACGGCCTCGGTGCCCGAGCTGGTGAGGAAGGTGCGCGTGATCGGTCCTGGCGTGGTGGCCGCGAGCTTCTCGATCAGGTCGAGCTGGGGCAGCGTGTAGAACAGGTTGGTCGTCTGCATCAGGCGGCCGGCCTGTTCGGCGATGGCGCGCACCAGCGCCGGGTGCGAGTGCCCGATGCAGGTCACCCCCCAGCCGGACATCAGGTCCACGTACTCCTTCCCCGCGACGTCGCGCACGCGCGAGCCGCTCCCGGACACGAGCGCCACCGGGTGGCGCTTCACGACGGGCAGGAAGTGCGCGGCCTCGCGGGCGCGGATCGTCTCGAGGTCCATGGCGCGGCATTCTAGCCCGCCGTGCTTCGGCGACACGGCGTCAACTTTTAGAAAACGATGCCCCCGACAGATCGATGATATGCTCCCCACCCGCGCCCTCAGGTTGACAGTGCCCATGTCCCAGCCCTCCCGCCATCCCCCCACCCGCCGCGAAGCCGAGGCGCTCGTCGCCCGAGCCGTCGACGACGGCCGCCTCGAGCGGGCGCCCGCCGAGACGCTCGCTGCCGGGCTAGGCGAGGCGACCGTCCGCGACGCGATCCTCGCGGGCGCGGCCGAGTCGAAGCGACGGGGCAAGGGCGACCTCGTCAGCGTGTCGCGCAACGTCTTCATCCCCCTCACCAACCTGTGCCGCGACCGCTGCTCCTACTGCACCTTCGCGAAGCAGCCCGACGACCCCGCCGCGAAGACCTACACCCTCGCCGAGGTGGAGGAGACGGTCGCGGGCGCGTTGCGAGCGGGCTGCACCGAGGCGCTCTTCTGTCTCGGCGACAAGCCCGAAGTCGCGTACAAGAGCCATCGCGAGTGGCTCGCCGCGCGCGGGCTGTCGACGACGACCGAGTATCTGATCCAGGCCTGCGACGTCGGCTTCGACGCCGGCATCCTGCCCCACACCAACGCTGGCATCCTCTCTGCCGACGAGATGGAGAAGCTGCGCAAGAACAATGCGTCCCTCGGCCTGATGCTCGAGAGCACGAGCCCGCGCCTGCGCGACAAGGGCGAGGCCCACTACTACTGCCCGGACAAGGATCCGGCGGTGCGACTGCGCATGCACGAGGAAGCCGGGGAGCTCGCGATCCCGTTCACCAGCGGCATGCTGCTCGGGATCGGCGAGAACGACACCGAGCGCGTCGACACGCTGCTCGCGATCCGCGACCTCGACGACCGTCACGGCCACATCCAGGAAGTGATCGTGCAGCCCTTCCACCCGAAGGGCGACACGCCGATGCGCAACGTAGAGGCGATGTCCGATGCCCTCATCGCGGGCTGGGTGGCGATGGCGCGTCTCGTGCTCGGGCCGAGGATGAACGTGCAGGCGCCGCCGAACCTCACACCCGACCTGCTCGACTGGCTGCTGCGCGCCGGCGTCAACGACTGGGGCGGCGTCTCGCCGCTGACCGTCGACTTCATCAATCCCGAGGCTCCGTGGCCGGCGCTGCGCGACCTGAAGCGGCGCACCGAGGCGGCGGGCCAGAAGCTCGTCGAGCGACTTCCCGTCTACCCCGAGCACCTGCTCGGCAAGCCCGGGTTCTTCGAGCCGCGCGTGCGGGAGATGGCGATGAAGCAGGTCGGTGAAGACGGCTGGGTGCGGCGCGACGGTTCGCACGGCGTCGGGGAGGCTGCATGACGATCGAACACCGCCTCGCGCAGACGAGCCCGGCCATCGCGGACGTCCTCGATCGCGCGCTCGCGGGTAAGGATCTCGCCGAGCGCGACGTCGAGACGCTGCTCGGCGCCCAGGGCCCCGATCTCTTCGCCGTGATGCAGGCCGCCGACGCCGCCCGCGCGCAGGACAAGGGCGACGACGTCTCCTTCGTGATCTGCCGCAACATCAACTTCACCAACGTGTGTTATGTCGGCTGCTCCTTCTGCGGCTTCTCGCGTCACGAGGACGACACCGACGCCTTCGATCACCCGATGGAGAAGCTGCTCGAGAAGGCGCGCGACGCCGTGTCCCGGGGCGCCACCGAGGTGTGCATCCAGGGCGGCATCCATCCCTCGAAGGATCACACCCACTATCTCGAGATCCTGACCACCCTCAAGCGCGAGCTGCCCGAGCTGCACATCCACGCCTTCTCGCCGGAAGAGGTGGACTTCGCGCACAAGAAGTCGGGGATGCCGCTCAAGGAGCTGCTCGGCGCCTTCGTCGAGGCTGGGCTCGGCACGATGCCCGGCACCGCGGCCGAGATCCTCGACGACGAGGTGCGCCAGATCATCTCGCCGAACAAGCTGCGCCGCGACCGCTGGGTGGAGATCGTCACCGCCGCCCACGAGATCGGCCTGCGCTCGACGTCGACGATCATGTACGGCCACATCGAGAAGCCGCACCACATCGCCGGCCACCTCGGCCTGATCCGCGACATCCAGAAGCGCACCGGCGGCTTCACCGAGTTCGTGCCGCTGGGATTCATCCACGAGAAGAACGTTCTCTTCAATCACATGAACGCGCGTCCCGGCGCGTCGATGCCCGAAGACCTGTTGATGATCGCGATCGCGCGCCTCTTCCTGCGTCCGCACATCCCGAACGTGCAGATGTCGTGGGTGAAGATGGGGCCGAAGCTCGCGCAGATGGCGCTGATGGCCGGCGCGAACGACATGGGCGGCACGCTGATGGAGGAGTCGATCAGCCGGGAGTCGGGCGCCGACTTCGGCGAGAATCTCCCCGCCGAGGACATGCGCCGCCTGATCCGCGAGATCGGCCGCACGCCCGTCCAGCGCAGCACGACCTACGAGATCCTCGCCCGCTACGACGACCCGGAGAAGGACCCGCCGTCCCTCGAGCCCCAGACCGAAAGCGAGCTGTCCGGTCCGACCCGCTGGCGCCTCGCCCGCGAGAAGTTCGCCACGCGAGCCGCGAAAGCCGCGAGCTACTGACTTCTCCTTTCTGCCGCCGCTGTTTTCGTTTCGTGTCCGGCGGTACCGGGAGCGTTTCCCGTTCGCGAATTCGGTGAGCGTCACGGGCGACCGGGTATCCCTCCGGCCAATGGCTCGCCTGTGACTCCGGTGTACCAAGCCGAATCGGGGCTGGAGCGCCGCGGAAGCTGATTATCGCGCGGCCTGCTGCGCTGAGTGCGCTAGACGGCTTCGCCGTCCGCGTGCATTCGGGTCGGCTCCGCCGCCCCGAAAGCGCGGCCTGCGGGATACCCGGCCGCCCGCGCCGCGCGGGTCCGTGAGCCCGGGACTTAGCTCTCGGTGTGACTGGGTCGCGAACTGCCGGGCGCTCACGGAGTGGCTCCGTCGCGGTCGCCCACGGGGTTGCCCGGTATTCCGCAGGCCAACTGAAGCGCAGCCCGAGGAGAACTCCCGTTACGCCTGCGCGGCGCGACGGGCAACGAGTTGGCTACGGCGCGTGACGTCGAAGCGAGCCATTGGCCGGAGGAATACCGGGCAACCCCGTGGGCTCTCGATGTCGCGAGAAGGCGCTAGAAAACAACCGACTTCCAACCCCGCCTAACGACACTCCTCGACCAGGAACTCCGCCACCGCACGCGACAACGCCACGCGGCGCTGGGAAAAGGCGTGGTCGGCGTCGAGGATCGTGTGGTGGAGGTGGGGGGCGTCCGCGGCCGTGAGGGCGGCGACGAGGGGGGCGTGGTGTTCGGCGGGCGGTGTGGTGTCGTCGCGGGATCCGGCGATCAGGAGCAGGGGCTTCGGGGCGAGGACGGGGATCTGGGTGAGGAGATCGAAATCGGTGCCGGCCTCCGCCAACTCGCGGGTCAACGCCTCGCCGGACGTGCCCGAGAGCGGCGCGCTCCAGGCCTGGAGCTGGGCGGCAATGGCGCGGGCGATGGCCGGGTCCTCCTCGGCGGCGTAGCCGCGCGAAGCGAGGTTCGCGCCGGCGATCGACACCACGCAGTCCACCGCCACGAGCCCGCCACCCGTCCGGAGCGCGGCGAAGCCGCCCATGCTGTGACCGATCAGGGCGATGCGGTCCGGGTCGATGCGCAGCGGTCCGGCGACCTCCGGATCCTGCGTCCAGCCGACCACCGCGATGACGTCCTCGAGCACCTGGGTGAACGAGAAGGCGCCCTCGCTGCCCCAGGCGCCGCGATAGTGGAAGAAGATCACGTTCCAGCCCGAGCGGCGCACCGCCTGGGCGACGTCGAGATTGCGCTCGTTGCCCGGGAAGCCGTGAAGCAGGACGGCTGTAGGGTGTGGCCCGACACCGTCCGCCACGTACACGATCGCGTTCATTGCGCTGCCGTGGCTCGGGATCTGCGTCTCGACCAGGCGCGGGGGATGCTCCGGGTCGGTCGACGCCGGGTCCATCGTGACGGGGTCCGCACCGCCTAGCGGGCCACCCGCGCATCCGAGCGCGAGGACCAGGCCGACGAGCGCCGAGCAGCGGAACGGGAATCGCGACATCGAGGGAACCTCCGGGCAAAGCGCGGCGTCATGGTACCGGGCCGCCACGTCGTGCACCTCGCGCGCAGGGTTTGCGCAGAGCCGCGCCAGCGTCCCGAAAAATTCGCACCCCCATGACGATTGCGCTGAATTCGCCCGCGACACTCACCGATGGAAGACGCGGGCCGACTTCAACCACAGAACCCGAAGGACCGATTCCGATGATCTTTCGCATTCCGATGAGCGAACCCGTCGCGATCCGCCGTCAGGCCGGCGGCTACTGCGCGGAGGGTCCCGGCTTCTACGTCTGGGACGAGGATCCGCGCGAAGTGTCGCGGATGGTGCGGGAGTTCGGCCACTGCGGTGGAGGCGCGACTGCGGTTGCGCGCACTGCGGACGAAGAGTCGGCCGAATCCTGACCCCGCCTGTGCCGTCGCGGCGACCGTCCCACCGGACCCGCGACCCTGAAGCGCGAAGACCGCGGAGTGCCGGAGCCCTCCGCGGTCTCGTGTCCGGGCGGGGTACGCCCGGTGATGCTGGAGCTACCAGCGGCGTCCGCCGCCGCCACCTCCGCCCCCTCCGCCCCCGCCGCCGCCTCGGCGGCGGTCCTGGGCTTCGTTGACGCGCAGCGGTCGTCCGTCCATCTCGCGACCGTTCAGCTCGTTGATCGCCTTGTCGGCGTCTGCGTCATCCATCTCGATGAAACCGAAGCCGCGCGACCGGCCGGTTTCGCGATCGGTGATCACAGCCACCGAGTGCACCTCCCCGACGCTGGAAAAGAAATCCCTGAGTTCCGCCTCGGAGGCGCTCCAGGGGAGGTTGCCGACATAGATCTTCTTCACGTGATTCTCTCGCTCACCGTCCGAAACCGTTCCCGGCGGTGACATGGGTCGCGACCAGACCTCGAAACCTTTCGATCAGAGCCTTTCGATCAGAGAAAACGGGATCCCGACACGCGACGGTGGGTAAACCCGGGTTCCACCAAACCCGGGAACCTCAGAATACGGGCCGACACTCGCGAGGGTCTACCCGAATCCGAGGTGCGAAAAGCGTAGGCAGGCCCTTCGCGCCGCGCCAGATCCCCACGGGAGTCGGATGCCGCGCCCGGCGACCGTGAGGAGCATCGCGGCCCGGCTCTGACCGGGAAGACCCTGTCCGATCGAGGCTAGGAGGCGCGCGGCTGGTCGACGCTCCAGATGCCCGCACCCCGGGCGGAGATGAACAGGAAGGCGAAGCAGTAGAGCGCCGCGAGCTCGCCGCCGTTCACGAGCGGGAAGAAGGCCTTGGTCCCGTGCGCCATCCAGTAGGCGGCGGCCATCAACCCGCTGCACAGGAAGGCCGCCCAGCCGGTGAAGAGCCCGATCATCACGAGCGCGCCGCCGACGAGCTCGATCGATCCCGCGACGTAGATGACGAACGCGGGCGCTTCCGGGGCGGGCACGGGGAAGCCGAAGAGCTTCTGGGTGCCGTGCCAGATGAAGAGCAGTCCGGTCACGATCCGGAACGCCGCGTAGGTCTGCGATTCGTACGCACGCATGAAGCCAGCCATGGTGTCTCCCTTGTCGGTGGCACTCCGAAGAGCCGGAGTGCGAGCCGGCGGGATGATAGCGGCGGCACGAGTGGTCGTGGTGCGTGCGGCGCAGTGCCTAGAAGAGGCTGCGGACGAGCGTCGCGGCGTACTGCAGGTGGTAGAGCAGGATGAGGTAGTACACGAGGAAGGCGATGAAGATCGCGACGACTGCCGTCGGGTTTTCGCGTCGCCGCCACAACACCCAGGAACCCATCCCCACCAGGCCGAGCTTCACCGCGAAGAATGCGAGGGCGTGCTCGTTCACGAGCTCGTCGATCAACACGTTGGCTTCCCGGGCGAGGCCGGCGCGCACCCACAGGAGGGTCAGGATCGCGTCGAGCAGGTTCAGCACGAGCACCGCCTTCACGATGCCGTGCAACCAACGGAAATGTTCGGGCGTGCCGACGCGGGGCGCGTGCGGATGGACCGATTCGGACATGGAGAGACGTATCGGACGCCGGAAGCCCGTGGTTGAGGTTGACCGCCGCTATGCCCGCACCCGAGAATGCCCGCAGGAGGCGCCATGGACATCGCGATGAAGGTCGATCTGGGAGGGGTGTCGAGCGGGGCGCTGGCGGGCATCCGCGTCGTCGACTTCAGCACCGTCGTGTCGGGTCCGCTCTGTGGCCAGACGCTCGGCGACCTCGGCGCCGAGGTGATCAAGGTCGAGGCGCCGCGCGGCGACAGCGCGCGCATGATGGGACCGCCCTTCCGCGGCGGACAGAGCCCGGTTTCGGTGCAGTTCAATCGCAACAAGCGCGGCGTGGTTCTCGACCTGCAACAGGAAGCCGGCGTCTCGGCGGCGCGCCGCATCCTGGCCGAGGCCGACGTGATGATCGAGAACTTCCGGCCCGGCGTCGCCGACCGGCTCGGCATCGGGTACGACGTGCTCTCGGCGGAGAACCCGCGCCTCGTCTACGCCGCGATCAGCGGCTTCGGTCCCGACGGTCCCTACGCCGACCAGCCCGCCTACGATTCGGTGATCCAGGGCCTCTCGGGATTCATGGAGCAACAGGGCACACCCGAAGAGCCCGCGCTGGTGCGCGGCATCGTGGCCGACAAGACGAGCGGGCTCACCGCCGTGTCGGCCGTGCTCGCGGCGCTCTTCGCCCGCGAGCGCAGCGGCCGCGGCCAGCGCGTCGACATCCCGATGCTCGACGCCTACGCCGCCTTCGCGCTCCCTGACATCCTCGGCCCCGAGTCGTTCGCGCCGGTCGAGGAGCAGCCGCCGGGCATGTCGGTCGCGTCGAACATCCACCGGGTGTGGAAGACCGCCGACGGGCACGTCGTGATGATGCCGGTCGAGGATTCGCACTTCCAGGCGGTGTGCAAGGCGATCGGCCGCGAAGACATGATCGACGACCCGCGCTGCGCGAACCTGCTTTCGCGGCTCCAGCACGGCGTCGAGCTCTTCGGGATGGTCGAGGAAGAGATGGCGAAGTGGAACACCGAGGAGCTGGTCGAACGGGCGCGACGCTTCGGGGCGCCGCTCGCGCCGGTCAACGGGATCCGCGAATTCATGGCCGACCCGCAGGTGCAGGCGAGTCGCGCGGTCTTCGAGGTGGAGGACCCGGCCGCCGGCACGATCCGCCAGCTCCGCTACCCGGCACGCCATTCGGAGACGCCCGCTTCGATGCGTCGCACTCCGCCCCAGAAGGGCGAGCACACCGACGAAGTGCTCGCCGAGGCGGGCTACGATGCCGCGGAGATCGCGGCGCTACGCGAA
>JAHEJV010000225.1 GCA_024638705.1 Deltaproteobacteria bacterium
CGACGCGCCCTCCCACGCGGCGCCACCGCGACGATCGATGCCATCGCGGAGGCGGCGCGCGACGCCGGCGCGCCGGTCGCCGACCTCCGGCTCGGGGACGTCTCCGAGCGGGTGTCCTGGGGGGCCGATCCGGATTTCGTGTACTACCTGAGGAGACCTTCGGAACTCGTCAGTGGAAAAAGGGATTTTCGCGATTCCCTTTTGCTGGCTCCCGGGTTCCGCGCGGGCGATGCGGATCAGCCGATGTCGGGGTCGATCTCGCGCGCCTTCGCCAGGAGGTTTGCCGCGGGGGCCACCTCGCCGAGCGCCTTCAACACCATCGAGAGGTGATAGGCCGTCTGCGCGCTGCGCGGTTCGAGCTGATAGGCGCGCTCCAGGTGTTCGCGCGCGCGCACCGGGTCGGAGGGCGTCGCCTTGTAGAGTGCCCACCCGAGGCTGGCCTGATAGGTGCCGTCGTCGGGCCAGAGTTCGACGGCCGGGCGCAGGAAGTCGAGGGCGCCGCGGAAGTTGCCCTGTCGCATGAGGATCTCGCCCTTGCGGTAGTTCGTCTCGGCTGCGGCGAGTCGCTCGGCGTCCATGTCCGTGTCGTCGGAGTCGAGGGAGGCGTCGTACTTCTTGCGGCGCTTCGGATCGGCGAGCACCGAGTGGGCCTTGCCGATCGCGGCGAACACCTTGCCGGCCTTCTGGCGGATCTCGCGATCGAGACGCGCGCGGGCGAGGGCGTCGGGGTGGTAGTGCTTCGCGGCGTCGAGGTAGGCGCGTTTGATGTCGGCGGGTTCGGCGTCCCGGGCGACCCCGAGCAGCGCGTAGTAGTCGAGGTCGTCGAGCGCGACGTACTTCTGGCTGATCTCGAGCACGAGGGTCTCGTTCGCTTCCGATCCGCGCTGCGGCGCTTCCGTCGCTTCGACCGCGACCTCTTCGGTCGACGCGTCTCCCGCGCCGGTCAGCACGACCTCGATCTCGGGCGGCTCGTCGCTCTCGGAAGGAGCGGTCTCGCGCGTGGTGGCGTCCGAGTAGTCGATCGCACCGAACGCATCGAGCACCCAGGCGGCGCCCATCGCGAGGGGTGTGCGGGCGTTCTGGAGGGCGCGCCAGAGGGTTCGCGTGCCATCGAGGGAATCGATCAGGGCGATCACCGAGTCGTCGGACCGCAGGCGATCCTGGGCGCGGGAGACCAGACGGTTGCGCTTCGCGGTGCGGTTCATGCGCGGCGCGAGATCGGCCAGCACGCGGTCGGCGCTCCAGTGCGCGGCGAGTCCGTCCTGGATCAGGGTGTAGACGTCGGCGCGGAACGGCTGCGCGTCTCCCGCCGTCGGCGGCTGGGTCTCGATCGCGTAGTCGCCGCGCGGCCAGCCGAAGCAGTCGATCAGTCGCGCGCGCACCTGCTCCTTGAGCGCCACGAAGAGCTCTTTCGGCTCGAGGATCCCGAGCTCGAGGAGCGCGACGCCTTCCTTCACCTTCCGCTCGACGACGTAGGTCGAGACGCGGTGATGGTCGTCGCGTGAGATCCGTCCCGCGTCGAGGAGCTGGAGCCCGAGCGTGTCGCTCGCGAGGTTGCTTTCCGCCGAGATCGGAGCGCCGCGCTGGAAGCGGAAGCTCTTCTCGTGGCGATCGCGCACGAGGTGGAGGATCCCGTCGAAGCGCCTTCGCGAGAGCTCGATCAGGAGCGTCGGCAGGGACGTCCCCTGCAGCTCCCCGGAGTCCGGAATCCCCACCATCGAACACGGTTTCGGGCGATTCGCCGGGAATCTTGATGCGCGCCGCGCGCGGCGGATCAGAGCGTGCGGCGTTGGGAGCGGGCGATCTGGAAGGCGAGGGTGACGGCCGATTCCAGATCCTTGACCATGCGCAGCGGGGCCGGCTCGAGATCGGCCAGCATCGCCTCGCTCTGCGGGGCAGGGTCGACGAAGAGCACCTCGGTGCCCCAGGAGTCCGAGGTCTGGATGAGCTGTTCGAGGGCGACTGCGTCGTGGGCGTCGTCGAGGAAGGCCGCCTGGAGGTCGAGGATGATCACCGACACCTCTGCGGCGCCGGAGTCGCGCGCGAGCACTTCGAGCGTCTGGTAGGTGGCGTCTGCGCCGCTCCACGGGATCACCATCACCGGACCCCAGATGTGGACGGCGGCGGCGGCGCGATCCACGCCGACGCCTCCGGTCGACGGCGTGCTGGCGGCGAGGGTCGTGCGCGCCACGCGCTCGCGAACCAGGCTGCGGAACGCGTCGAAGGGCAGGTTGGCAAGGAGGCGCTGGAGGCGCGCGTCGTCGTCTTCGCGGCAGGCGGAGGCCTCACGGGCCTCGAACCGACAGGTGTCCGCGCCGGCGGCGCTACAGCTCGTCTCGACGACGAGCAGATCCACGCCGAAGGTCCCGGTGAGCCAGCCCGAGGTGTATCCCGCGCTCAGGTGACACGACGGGGCATCCGCGGCACCGAGCGAGGTGAGCCTCGCCTCGGCTTCGCGCGCCTCCGGCCAGCGACCCGCGATGCGCAGCCCTGCGGACGAGGCGTCCGGGCAGGGGCGACACGGCATCTGGATCGGCGGCGAGAACGCCATCCCCTGCCTCGCGCTTCCTTCTCCGGGCGAGGCCAGCAGCCGGATCGCGTCCTGGAGCCCGTGGAGGAAGCCCATCTGCAGGAGCGCCCGGTCGGAGTGCTCGACGTCGACCTCGCTCGCGAGCTCTTCGTGGAGCGTCGCGAGGAACGCCGGGTCGAGCAGCACGCGCGAGTCCCGTTCGAGGACGGCTTCGGGGTCGAAACCGATCTCCGGGACGACGGGATCGTCGTCTTGGGGAGTGGACAAGGGGGCGTCAGTCCTGGATGAACGAATAGATGTCGAACTTCTGATCCTTCTTGATGAAGGACTCGCCTTCGCGTTCGAGGAGGTTCAGGAAGCTCTCGGTGACCTTCGGGTCGAACTGGCTGCCGGTGTACTTGTGCACCTCGTCGACCACCGCTTCGAGCGAGAGCGCCTTGCGATAGGGGCGGTCGCTCGTCATCGCTTCCACCGTGTCGGCGACGAGGATGATGCGGCTCGGAAGCGGGATCTGGTCGCCGCGGAGGCGATCGGGGTAGCCGCGGTTCGAGCCGTCGTACCACTCGTGATGGTGGCGGACGCAGGGCGCGACGTCCTGGAGGAACTCGACCGGCTCGAGGATCCGGTAGCCGATCTCCGGATGCCGCTTGATCTCCTCGTACTCCTCGGGCGTGAGGCGATCGGGCTTCGTGATCACCGCGTCGCTCACGCCGATCTTGCCGACGTCGTGGAGCAGGCCCGCGATGTAGACGCGCTCGATCACGTCCTTCGGGAAGTTCATCTCGCGCGCGATCTTCGAGGCGTAGACGCCGACGCGCTCCGAGTGGCCGCGCGTGTAGGTGTCCTTCGCGTCGACGGCTTCCGAGAGCGCGCGGATCGTCTGGACGTACGCGGTGCGCAGCTGCTGGTGCTTCTCGGCGAGCTGCTTCGTGCGATCGCGGACCTTCCCCTCGAGATTCCGGTTCATGTCCTGGAGCTTGAAGTTCTGCTCGCGCGTGATCTGGTTGAGGCGCTTGATCTCGCCCTTCAGGTCGCCGTGGTCGAAGGCCTGGCGGAGCGTCGCGCGCAGCTCGTCGTCGTTCCACGGCTTCGTGATCAGGCGGTAGATCTCGCCGCGGTTGATCGCGTCGACGGCGACCTTCATCTCCGTGTAGCCGGTGAGCATCATGCGCACGATGTCGGGCTGTCGCTCGCGCACCCGCGCGAGCAGATCGACGCCGCTCATCTCGGGCATCCGCTGGTCGGTCACGACCACCTGGGTCGGATGCTTCTCGATCAGCTCGAGCGCCTCCGAGGCGCGGCTTGCGCACAGGACGTTCATCTCCTCCGTGCGCAGCAGGCGCTGGAGGGCTTTCAGGATGTTGACCTCGTCGTCGACGAAGAGGACGGTGTGCTGATGCCGCATCGGGGGCTCCGGAGTTCGGGTGGCGGGAAGTCGCTCGGGTTCGCTGGCGCACGCACGCGCTCGTGGACTCTCCCTATCAAGCGGCGTGCCAAGCGCGCTGCGACGCGCGCTTCGCGAAGTCTGTTCGGGGTTTGCGACGCGCGATGCGCACGCGTGAGCGGCAGGGGGATTCCCGGTTCCGGGACGGCGGATCGGCAGACCGCGCGCGTCCCGCCCACGCTGCCGCTGAGTTGCGCGACGGAGACGGCCGCAGGAGGACGCAAGGTCCATCGCAAGGCGCCGATCGCGGTCGCGGTTCGCGAGCGCGCGGCCGACGGCGTCGACACCGCGGTGTCCCTTCGCGGTCCGAGGCTCCCGGATCCGGGACATCCCGCATGCGGGATGAAGTCGCCGCGGTATCCTGCGCGCCTCGACGCCGAGGGAGACCCCGATGCCCGACCATCCCGTGCGCCCCGACATCTCGCTGATGGACGGACGCTTCTACGCGAACGATCCGCACCCGGCTTTCCGATGGATGCGCGAGAACGCGCCCGTCTACTGGGATGAAGTCGGTCAGGTCTGGGGCATCACACGCCACGACGATCTCCAGGCCGTCTCGAAGGACTCGGAGACGTTCTGCAACCGCTTCGGCATGCGGCCGGACGCGCCGGCGATGCCATCGATGATCAATTTCGACGGCGACGAGCACAAGCGGCGCCGCAATCTCGTCAACCGCGGCTTCACGCCGCGCCGCGTCGCCGATCACGAGGCGAAGATCCGCGACATCTGCGCGACCCTGGTCGAGGGCGCGAAGCAGAAAGGGAAGGTCGACTTCGTTCGCGACGTCGCCGCGCCGCTGCCGATGATCGTGATCGGCGACATGCTCGGGGTGCGCCCCGAGGACCGCGAAACGCTGCTGCGCTGGTCCGACGACCTGATCACCGGGCTCTCGCTGAGCGCGCCGCCTGAGGCGATCCAGGCCACGGCCCAGGCCGCACTCGAGTACGCCGCCTACTGCGCCGAGGTCGTCGCGGATCGTCGCAAGAAGCCGCCCGCCGACGACCTGATGAGCATCCTCGTCCACGCCGAGATCGACGGCGAGCGTCTCGACGACGAGGCGCTCCAGCACGAGTCGCTGCTCATCCTCGTCGGCGGCGACGAGACGACGCGCCACGTCATCACCGGCGGGATGTACCAGCTCCTCCTGCACCCCGATCAACGACGCAAGCTCGCCGCCAACCCGGCGGCGATCCCGACCGCGGTCGAGGAGATGCTCCGCTGGGTGACGCCGATCCAGAACATGTCGCGCACGGTCACACGTGACGTCGAGCTGCGCGGCCAGACGCTGCGGGAAGGGCAAAAGGTGATGCTGCTCTACCCGTCGGGAAACCGCGACGAGAACGTCTTCGAGGATCCCTACCGTTTCGACGCCGAGCGCCATCCGAACCCGCATCTCGCCTTTGGGGGCTATGGCGCGCACTTCTGCCTCGGGTCGTCGCTGGCGCGCCTCGAGCTGCGGGTGATGTTCGAGGAGCTGCTCTCGCGCACCGAGGAGATCGAGCTCGACATGGCGGAAGCGCCGCCCTACCGGAACTCGAACTTCATCACCGGCATCGAGTCGATGCCGGTGACCATCCGCTGAGCGACGGCGCGACTCCTGCGCCCGGATCGCGGGCGCACCTCTCCCGTCCGTGCGGCTCGAACGCGCTGCGGGCTGTGGATCGACGCGCGCGGCGTCGACTACTGCGCGTGGTGGCCGATCGGGTCGCGGAACGTGAACTGCACCGGCACGCCGACGAGCGGTCCGAGCGGCTTGCCGATGTCGGCGGGCCGGGTGAGAGCCATGATCGGCGCCACCGGGAAGGCGTAGAAGAGCGCGCCCCCGATCACGGTCACCAGACCGATCGGGCGCATCACGGCGGCGTCGAAGATCATCGGGACTGCCGAGGGCTCGCTGCCGACTTCGGCGAGGCGGCCTTCGGCGAAGCTCGGCGCGGCCAGGGAGAAAACCAGAAGAGCGGTAGCGAGGGCCACGGTGAGGCGGCGGAATCGGTCCTGCATCAGCGAACTCCTTCGAGAGAATGGGTACCCGGAGTTCTTATCGACGTCCGCGCGGCGGAGTTGATGCCGATGTCGCGCCGGCGCAGGTGTCTTCACTCCGGCCAGGCGGGCCAGTCGCGCGTGACGGAAAGTTTCCACTCCGGGGCGCGCCGCTCGAGATAGGCCATCACGCCTTCGATCGCGTCGGCGCGACCCATCAGGTGGTGGTGCAGGGCGGTCTCGCGGGTCTCGATCTCGGCCGGCGTGAGCGCGCCACTCTCCCACAGCAGGCGTTTCGTCACCGCTACCGAGAGGGGCGCGGCGTTGCGGGCGATGTCGCGCGCGATCTCGAGGGCGGTCGACAGCACCGCGCCGGCCGGGACGAGCCGCGTCGCCAGGCCGAGTCGCTCGGCCTCGTCCCCGTCCACCTTGCGACCGGTCAGCAGCAGCTCGGCGGCGCGCGAGATGCCAACGATGCGGGGCAGGGTGTAGTGCGCGTAGGCGTCGGGCATGACCCCGCGCCGGACCTGCACGACGCCGTACTTCGCCTCGCGCGCGAGAATCCGCAGATCGCATTGCAGCGCCATCGTGAACCCGAGACCGATCGCGTGTCCGTTCACCGCCGCGATCACCGGCTTGCGGATCGCGAAGGCCGGCGGGTCGAAGGCGGCCGCACTGAACCCCTCGGGCTCCTGGGCCGCAAAGGTTTCGCCGCCCGCGGCCATGTCTGCGCCGACGCAGAAGGCGTCGCCCGCGCCGGTGAGGACGACGGCGCGGATCGCGTCCTCCTCGTCGCAGCGTCGATAGGCGGCGCCGAGCGCCTCGCCCATCGCGCCGCTGAACGCGTTGCGCGCCTCGGGGCGATGGAGGGTGATCGTCGCAACGCCATCCTCGACGTCGAAGAGCAGGTCGTCGCTCATGTCGCTCCTCCCTCGGGCGGGGCGATCTCGAGGACCGCGCGTCCTTGGATCCGGCCGGTGAGCGAGGAGAAGAAATCGGCGATCCGCATCTGCCAGCCGTACTTCGCGTGCAGGGCCGCGTAGGCGAGCGACTCGGTCTGGGAGTCGCTGACGATGCGACCGCGCGCCTCGAGCCAGTCGCCGTGCACGCCACCGCGCACGTTGCAGGCGGCGACGCGGGCGCGGTCGCCGTTGCGCAGTCGCTTCACCTTCCCGGAGTCGCGTTCGGTGAAGACGTAGAGGTTCGACCCGCGCCGTGCGAACCAGACCGGCGTGCGCACGCCGCGCCCGTCGCGCCGGAAGGTTTCGAGGCTGAGATAGGACTCGCCGTCGAGGGACTCGAACGTGGAAGTCGTCACGGTGGGGGCTCCCTTCGTGTCATGCGCGGGTCCGTGAACGATTCCAGTGACCTGCGGCTGGGCTTGCGCACCGACGGTGGAACGGGGTGTACCCGAATCCCGTTTCGCGGACACCTACCCGTCGAGCGTCGTTGTAACGCTACAGCACGCGCCCTAAGCTGGAGCCGGGATGCTCACACCGTCGGTGTGCGCGGCTTCGGGGGGAGCCCATGCGTCACGACACAGTCCGGTCGCGGTCCGTTCCCGGATCGATCCAACGCGGCTTCGCGGTCGCCTTCCTGGCGACCGTCCCGCTCTTGATCGGCGGAAGCGGTGATCCGGGCGTGCTGCTCGAGCTCGATCGCACGACCTTCGAGCTGCACGCACGTGATCTCTCGACCGGCGCAATCGGTCCGCCGCTGCGCGTCGCGCTCGGCTCCCCCAATCATCCCACTCCGAGCGGCGAGTTCCCGCTCCACGTCGTGGTGCACAACCCCGGTTGGAACCCGGGGGAGATCGCGCGATCGCGGGGCGCCCGACCCGTCCCGCCGTCTTCCCAGGGGCCGCTCGGCATCGGGAAGATCCCGTTCACGGCGAAT
>JAHEJV010000226.1 GCA_024638705.1 Deltaproteobacteria bacterium
CGGCTTCACCGATCGAATGCGAGCCGGTCGCGCAGGCGCTCACGTGGCAGAGGTTCGGCCCCTGGATGCCGTGGCGGATTGCCGTGTAGCCGCTCGCCATGTTGCAGATCGTCATCGGGATCACGAAGGGCGGGACGCGGCGCGGCCCCGACTTGACGAGCGTCTCGACACCGCTCTCGATCGTCTCGAGACCGCCGATCCCCGACCCGATCGCCACCCCGATGCGCTCGCGGTTGCCGTCGTCGATCGTGAGCTTCGACGCCTCGATGGCTTCGCGACTCGCCACGAGCGCGAGTGCGATCGTGCGGTCGAGACGGCGCGCCTCTTTCGGCGGCACGTCAGAGAGATCGAGATCCTCCGCCACTTCGCCCGCGAGGTGCGAGGCATAGCCCTCGGGATCGAAGCGCGTGATCGTGCGGACGCCGCTGCGTCCCTCGGCCGCGGCGTTCCACGTGGCATCGAGGCCGACACCGAGCGGCGAGACGCACCCGATCCCCGTCACGACGACGCGCCGACGCGCGACGGACGGGCTCACTAGCCGAGTTTCTCCTTGAGATACGCCGTGGCGTCACCGATCGTCTGGATCCGCTCGGCGTCCTCGTCCGGAATCTCGATGTCGAACTCCTCTTCCATCGCCATCACGAGCTCGACGATGTCGAGTGAGTCGGCGCCCAGGTCGTCGATGAACGAGGCCTCGGGCTTGATCTCTTCCTTGCTGACGCCGAGCTGTTCGACGATCAGTTCCGAAACCTTGGTTTCCAGCGCCATTCCAACCCCTCCCCAGGCGACCCGTCGCCCTGCCTAACGATCACCCGCAGCGAACTCCGCCGCAGCTTCGAGTTCGTCTGCCGATCCGAGACTGCCCCGCCCGGTGCGGCGCGCGATGCGCGCCACGAGGCCGACGAGGACGCGGCCGGGGCCGATCTCGAGAAACTTCTCCGTCCCGGCTCCGACGAGGAACTCGATCATCTCGGTGAAGCGGACGGGCGCGGTCACCTGCTCTTCGAGCAGCGCGGGAAAGCGCGTCGGGTCGGTGCACGCAGTCGCTTCGACGTTCGTCACGACCGGCGCGATCGGCTCCTTGAAGCGCACGCGGGCGAGCTCGAGGGCGAGCTTCTGCGCCGCGGGCGCCATCATCGCGCAGTGGAAGGGGGCAGAGACCTCGAGGGGGACGGCGCGCTTGGCGCCCTCCTGTCGGGCGCGTGCGCAGGCCGCCTCGACGGCCGCCGCGTCACCGGAGATCACGGTCTGGGAGGGACCGTTGAAGTTCGCGGGCGCCACGACGCGATCGCCCTGACTCGCGACGACCTGACAGGCCTGGGCCACCTCGTCGGGCGGCAGGCCGAGAATGGCGGCCATCGCCCCGCGACCGGCGGGCACGGCTTCCTGCATGAAGCGGCCGCGCGCCTGGACGAGCCGGACGGCATCCTCGAAGTCGAGGGCGCCCGACGCGACGAGCGCGGTGTACTCGCCGAGACTGTGTCCGGCGAAATGCGTCGCCGGCACCGGGCCGCGCTCTTCGAGCGCGCGCAGGAGCGCGATGCTCGTGGTGAGGATCGCGGGCTGCTGCACCTCGGTGCGGACCAGCTCCTCTTCCGGGCCTTCGAAGCACAGGCGCGAGAGGGAGAACCCGAGCGCGGCGTCCGCCGCGTCGAACACGGCGCGCGCGGCGTCGCTCGTCTCGTAGACGTCGCGACCCATGCCCACCGCCTGGGATCCCTGGCCGGGGAAGAGCAGCGCCAGCACGAGGTGCTAGTCCTCCTCGACCTGGATCACTTCGCGATCGCGGTAGGTGCCGCAGCTCGCGCACACCCGATGCGGCCGCTTCGGCTCTTTGCACCGCGGACAGATGCTCTTCGCTGCCGACGGCAGCGCGTGGTGGGCTCGGCGCTTGTCTCGCCGTGCCTTCGAAGTCCGGCGCTTGGGCACCGCCATCAGTCTGCTCCTTCGGCCTTGCCGCCGCGCAACGCGGCGAGCACGGCAAATGGTGAGTTCGGGGCGACCTCGTCGCAGCTGCAGCTCGCCTCGTTCCGATCGGCGCCGCAGCGCGAGCACAATCCCGCGCAGTCCTCACGGCAGAGGGGCTTCACGGGTAGCGCCAGCGAGATCAACTCGAGACACACCTCATCCAGCTGGATCTCGCTCCCTCGATACCATCCCACTTCGATCTCGTCCAAGAGACACAAGCCATTCCGGGAGAGCGCACGGGCGGCCTCGGGCTCCGCCGGGATACGCGTCCCCGCCGGCTCCAGGACGAGGCGATAGGGTTCGTGAAGCCGGTGACGATAGCGCGCGAGGCAGCGCGCGCATTCCAGGTCGAGCGCGCCACTGACCGTCCCCTCGACGATCAGCTCCTCGCCGGATCCGCCCCGGTACGCGGTGCCTTCGACGACGATCGGCTCGGCCAACTCGCGCGGAACGCCGGGCTGGGCCGGCATCCGCTGCTCCCACCACGGGGTGCCTGCTTCGAAGGAGTAGGGAAGCGGCTCGGATGTCAGCCGTTCGACCTCGAGCTTCATGGGAACCCCTCGGGGAATCGGCGTTCGGGGCGATCGGACTTCGCGGGTCGGCGGACGGCGCCAATCGGATCGGGCGGTGCGATCGGGCAGTGGATCCCCGGGGAGGATTCGAACCTCCATACACAGATTCAGAGTCTGTTGTCCTGCCGTTAGACGACCGGGGAACGCTGCCTGGCCGGGACCTTACCCCGCTCCCGGGGCGGTCGACAAGCGATCGGCGAGGAAGGGCGCGAAGCGCGGCCGGCGCTCAGAGGAACGCGATCCAGCGCAGGTCGATCGGGACCAGCAACGCCAGCAGCGCGCCTGCGGCGATCGCCGGTCCGAAGCCGAAGGGCGCGTTCCAGTGGCGATTGATCGCCATCGCGGCGAGGCCGAAGACCAGGCCGGCGAACGACGCGATCACGATCGTCTCGATCACACCGAAGGGTCCGAGCACGGCGCCGATCATCGCGAGCAGCTTCACGTCACCGAAGCCGACGCCGGGAAACCACGTCCAGTAGTCGAGCGAGCCGGGCCGCGGCGCCTCCTCGCCCTCGCCTGGCCAGTGCGGAAAGCGACGCCCCATCGCGACGGACAGACGGGCGTGCCCGAAGCCGACGATCCACAACGTCCCGCCGCCGACGAGCGCGCCGACCAGCGAATGCACCAGCGCGTCGAAGGCCGGCGCCCCGGAGAGCCACGCGAGCAGCGGGACCAGGACGAGCGCGACGGCGAGTCCGCCCAACGAGATCTCGTCGGGAATGATCTGGTGATCGAAGTCGATCATCGCGGTCGCGACGAGCGCCGCCGCGAAGACGCAGCCGATCAGCGTCATCGGCGTGAGACCGAAGCGCAGCGCCACGACGAGGAAGAGCAACCCCGTCAGCAGCTCGATCGCCGGGTAGCGCAGCGAGATCGGCGTGCCGCAAGAGCGACAGCGACCGCGCAGCCAGAGATAGGAGAGCACCGGCACGTTGTCGTACCACACCACCGGCGTCCGGCATCCCGGGCAGTGCGAGCTCGGGTGCACGATCGACTCGTCGCGCGGCAGGCGATAGATCACCACGTTCAGGAACGAGCCGATCAGGAGCCCCATCACGAGTGCGGTGCCCAGGAAGAGCGCGAGCAGCTCCATGGTCGACGAAGGTAGCAACGCGCCGCTCAGCGAAGATCGCGGCGTTCGAAGATCGCCACGGCGGCGAAGAGGACGAGCGCGAGGTAGCCCGCGCCGTAGATCGCCGGGAGGACCCAGTCGGAGGTCGTCACCGGCAGCAGGTGCGCCGCCTCGGACGCGAGATTGAAGCTCTCGAGGTCGGGCAGGATGCGGTGGAGCAGCCAGGTGGCGTGCTCGAGCGCGGCCGAGTCGGCCCGCGCGCCGATGTCGCGCAGCTCGCGCGTCGCGTGGCCGACGACCCAGACGCCGGTGGTGAAGAAGGCGGCCAGCACCGGCGTGGTGAAGGCCGAGAAGAAGGTCGCGATGCCGACGACGAGCGCGAGCTCGCATGCGGTGAGCACGAAGAAGATGGCATGCGTCTCCCCGAGCGGCGCGCCCGTCGCGAGCGACACGCCGACGAAGGCGACGCCCATGATCGCCATCTGGATCCAGATCGTGAGCGTGAGCCCGAGGAACTTCCCGACCAGGAACTCGCCGCGCGAGAGCGGCTTCGACAGGATCGTGTAGACCGTGCGTCGATCGACCTCGCGGTGGATCAGGTTGATGCCGACGAGGATCGCGATCGCGACGCCGAACAGACGCACCGCGCCGAGGCCGACGTCCTGGAGGATGCGATGCCCCTCGACGTAGGAGAGCGTCGCGACGATGGCGCCGCCCCCGATCAGCACCACGGCGAAGAACAGCAGCCCGTAGAGCAGCTTGCTGCGTACCGATTCGCGGACTGTGTTGGCGGCGATCGCCCAGATGCAGCCGAGACTTCGCGACCCGATCACTGCTTGCTCTCCTCGACGGCGTCCATGAAGATGCGCTCGAGCGACGCGCGGTGCGGCGACACGGACACGATCTGGGCGCCGGCGTCGAGCAGCGTGCGCAGCGTCTCGTCCGTGCTCTTCTCGGGTACGCGCACCTCGATGCAATCGCCGAGCGCGCGCAGCTCGGCGCGGAAGCGCTCCTCGACGAGCGGCCCGGCCTCGGCGGGGAGACCCGACACCAGCACGTCGGTCAGCCGCTCGCCGGCCTCCTCGAAGTCCTGGATCGCACCCTCGTAGCGGATGCTTCCGTCCGCGATGATCGCGACGCGATCACACACCAGCTCCACGTCGTGGAGGATGTGGGTGTTCATGAAGACCGTCTTCCCCTGCTCGCGCAGGCGCAGGACGAGGTCGCGGATCTCCTTGCGGCCGATCGGATCGAGGCCGCTCATCGGCTCGTCGAGGAATACGACGTCCGGGTCGTGGACCAGGGCCTGGGCGATCCCGACGCGCTGCTGCATGCCCTTGCTGTAGGTGCGCAGGCGGGCGTCCGCCGCGTGCGAGAGGCCGACGCGGTCGAGCAGCTCGTCGATGCGCGTGTCGCGATTCGCGCGCGGCATGCCGCAGAGCTTCGCGTAGAACCGGAGCGTCTCGCGGCCGGTGAGGTAGTCGTAGAAGTATGGATTCTCGGGCAGGAAGCCGACGTGGCGACGGAAGGCGGTCTCGCTGACGTCGCATCCGAGCACGCGCGCGCGGCCCGAGGTCGCCTTGATCAGGCCCATCAGCAACTTGAGCGTGGTGGTCTTGCCCGCGCCGTTCGGCCCCACGAAGCCGAAAATCTCGCCCTCGCGCACGGTGAACGAGATCCCCTGCAGCACGCGCTTCGTCCGCAGCCCGAACCCGGGCCGGACGTCCTTCACCACGGCGTCGACTTCCACGATCTCGCGCTGGCTCAAATCTCGGTCTCCGCAGTCGCCGGTTGCTCGGCGTCTCCTTCTCCATCGGCCAGTTCGCCTCGCCACTTGCGCTGCCGTTCGGCGTCGAGGGGATGGACGTGGACGCGGTAGCGGCCGCCGTAGAAGGAGGAGACGATCTCTCTCGTCTCCTCGTCGATCTCCCACGCGAAGCCGGGGAAATGGGGATGGGCCGGCGGCATCCGCGCGATCACCCGATCGTGCCCCTCCCAGAGGTCGGCCGGCGTCTCGATGTCGCGCTTGTGGCGCTTCCAGAACGCGGCGCGAGCGTCGTCCAGGTAGCGTGCACGGCGCTCGGTCTCGATCTCGTCGAAGGCCTTCAAATACTCGGCCTTCTCGTACTCGTCCTGGCTCTCGGCGATCAGCTGCTGGAGGAAGAGCGCCGCGGTGTCGAGGCTGTCGCTCGACGCCCGCAGGCGGGAGACGAAGGCGCCGAGGTAGTCGGGGGAGCCATGGAGCGGAACCGCCGTCTCGAGGACGTCCGCCGCCTGCGCGTTGTCCTCGAGATAGAAGAAGAGGTTGTATCCGAGATAGAACCGGTTGCGCCATTCGAGCGGGTGATAGGCGATGCCGCGACGCAGGATCTCGTTCGCGTGGCGGACATCCTCGGGACTCTCGGTGAGCCAGAGCGCCGCGAAGCGATAGGGGTGGTCCACCCAGGGATCGAGCTGGGTGATGAAATCGACGAGCTTTCCCGCGGTCTGGATGTCGTCGGGGTCGGGCGTTCGTGCGCCGACGAGCTGGACCGCCTGGATCCAGTAGTAGTCGGCGATCACGGGCTCGAAGCCGAGAGCGAACAACTTCGCGCGGTCGGCGTCCGGCACGCGGAGACGACCGCTCGCGGCGGCGGTCGACGTGTCCATCAGGCCGTGCGCGAAGAGCGTCGCCCCGATGATCGCGGCGCAGACGAAGACGCGGATCCAGCGGCTTCGTCTCGCGGACGGAAGTGTCCGTCTCTCCAAGCTCTCCACTCCCCTCCCCCCGGTAGGGCGCGAATCGTCCGGATCGGACGTGCTCTCGTCGAGCTAGAAGCGATCCAACGTGGCGTTCCAGGACACCTGGTTGTAGATCGGCGCGAGATAACCACCGATCGCACTGGGACATTCGCCCTGGACGGTGCCGGAGGAGTCGACCTCGGGCACCGCGTACATCAGCGCCGACCAGCCCGCATCACCGTCGACGTTGCCATGCGCCGTCGCGGTGAAGCAGGCCACGCCGCAGGAGCAGCCGCCCCCTTCCGCGGCGTTGACGTCGTAGGTGTAGAAGACGCCGCCCTCGACGCCCCATCCCACGATGTCGAAGAACGCCTGCGTGTTCGCATCCCAGGTGAGCTTCGTCGTGCCGAGAGTGGCGGTGGCGGGAAGCGAGGGCTCGGATCCCACCGAGCGCGTTCGCATGTCCGGGTAGAAACCCTGCTCGGCGTAGAAGCTGGTGTAGGCGCGCGACAGGCTCGACAGATTGCTGTAGGCCTCGGCCTGGCGACTGCGTGCCTGAAAAGAGAGGTAGTTGGGGATCGCGATCGCCGCCAACACACCGATCAGGGCGGCGGACATCATCAGCTCGATCAGCGTAAAGCCGTTCTCGCTCCGACTTCGAGGGCGCATGGTGCAAGACTCCTGGAGTGCTGCGGGGGCGGATCGTGGAGGGAAAGGCTTCCGAGGACCGCGAATGCGGGATGGAGAGCCGGACGAGCCGGCTCTCCATCCGCGATTCACGAACGATCAGGCGATCCTAGAACTCGCTCTGACCGAAGACCGCGGCGCCCGAGGCGTCGCAGGGACCGACCTGGTTGGACACGCCGAGACCGGCGACCGTGCAGGATCCGCCACCCGAGTGGGTGCCGGGAGCGGCGTTCGTCGCGCCAGCCGGGCGGTGGTAGCCCCAGAGCTGGACCGTGCCGTTGGCGTCGATGTCCGCCTCGGCACTCGCCATGAAGGCCGTGCCCACACCACCGGCGTCGATGCCGACCATGTAGTTGAAGTACACCTGGCCCTCGGGCGACCAGCCGATGCGGTCCAGACCCGGGTCAGGCGAGCCACCCGAGCCCGGCCAGCTCACCTTCGCGCTCGTGGGCGCGTCGGTCGGCGTGGCGTTGGCCGTCGAGACGTAGACACCGAACTCCGAGTAGTAGGACTGCTCGGCCGTGCGGATCGCGGCGATGTTGGTCTTGCCTTCACTCGACTTCGCCTTGAGCTGGAAGCGGAGGAAGTTCGGAATCGCGATTGCCGCGAGAATTCCGATGATGGCGACCACGATCATCAGTTCGATGAGCGTGAAGCCACCCTTGCGTGCGTGAAGCTTCTTCATGGGATCTCCCTTTGGAGTCTCGAACCGGGCAGCGACTCGGGAAATCCCTTCCCGACCCCTTCCCAGAGGCCGCGCCGTCCTTCGGCGCAGGTTC
>JAHEJV010000227.1 GCA_024638705.1 Deltaproteobacteria bacterium
CCCGACGCGTCCGCCCCGCACCCCCCGACCCGAGCCGACGCGATCCGCCAACCCCGCGAATCCGCTAGAGTGCGCCGGTCGGGAGCGCCTTTCGCGACCTCCCATTCCACTCGAGAGGACAGCGATCAAGTGACGGACGCAGCTCGCGATTTCGATGCCGACTACGAGCTGCTCGATCGCTATCGCCGCACTTCGGGACGCGTCTACCTCTCCGGGGTCCAGGCCCTCGTCCGGCTCCCGCTGATGCAGCGCGCCCGCGACCGCGAGGCCGGGCTCGACACCCGGGGCTTCATCTCCGGCTACCGAGGCTCGCCACTGGGCACCTACGACATGGCGCTCTGGCAGGCGCGCGATCAGCTCGAGGCCGAGGGCGTCCGTTTCGAGCCGGGCATCAACGAGGATCTCGCCGCGACCGCGGTGTGGGGCTCTCAGCAGGCGGGCCTCTACCCCGGCGCGAAGCACGACGGCGTCTTCGGCATCTGGTACGGCAAGGGTCCCGGCGTCGACCGCTCCTGCGACGCGCTCAAGCACGCCAACTACGCGGGCACCGCACCCGTGGGCGGTGTCCTCGCGCTGGCGGGGGACGACCCGGGCGCGAAGTCGTCGTCGATCGCGCACCAGAGCGAGCAGGCGCTGATCCACTGCGGCATCCCGATCCTCAACCCGTCGAACGTGCAGGACTACCTCGACCTCGGCCTGCACGGCATCGCGATGTCGCGCTATGCCGGCTGCTGGGTCGGCTTCAAATGCCTCACCGATACCGTCGAGAGCGCGGGGTCCGTCGAGGTCGGTCCCGAGCGCGTGAACGTCGTCCAGCCAACCGACTTCGAGCGGCCCGAGAGTCTCCACATCGCCTGGCAGAACCTGCCCGCCGCCGTCGAGCGACGCTTGTTCGAGCAGCGTCTCCCGGCGGCGCAGGCCTATGTCCGCGCGAATGGGCTCGACCGCGTGATCCTCGGCGGCGGGCCGCGCCGGCGCCTGGGCATCGTCACGACGGGGAAGGCCTACCTCGACGTCCGTCAGGCGCTCGAAGAGCTCGGCATCGACGATGCCCTCGCCGCCGAGCTCGGCCTCGAGATCTACAAGGTCGCGCTCACCTGGCCGCTCGAGCCGCAGGGGATCCGCGCCTTCGCCGAAGGCCTCGAGCACCTGATCGTGATCGAAGAGAAACGCCCGGTGATCGAGGAGCAGCTCGCGCGCCTGCTGTTCAACGTCGAAGCGCGACCGCATCTGGTGGGGAAGCTCGACGCCGCCGGCCAGGCCTGCGTGCCCGATGTCGGCGAGCTCTCGCCCGCGGACGTCGTGTCGGTGCTGCGCGGCTGGCTGGGTGCTGCGGCACCCGAGGTCGCCGCGCGACTCTCGCCGCCCGCCGCAGCGCCGGCCGCCATCTCGGCCGGGGGACCGATGCGGCTCCCGGCCTTCTGCTCGGGCTGCCCCCACAACCGCTCGACCGTCGTGCCCGAAGGCAGCCTCGCCCAGGGCGGCATCGGCTGTCACGGGATGGCGGTGTGGCTCCCCGACCGTCCCACCCTCGCCGTGACCCACATGGGCGGCGAGGGAGCGAACTGGATCGGCTCGGCGCCCTACACCGAGACGGAACACATCTTCCAGAACCTCGGCGACGGCACCTACTTCCACAGCGGTCTGCTCGCGATCCGCGCCGCCGTCGCTGCGGGCGTGCACATCACGTACAAGATCCTCGCGAACGGCGCCGTGGCGATGACCGGCGGCCAGCCGATCGAAGGCGAGCGCATGGAAGGCGAAGTGACGGTGCCGGAGATCGCGCGCCAGCTCGCCGCCGAGGGCGTCCCGCGCATCGCGATCGTCTCGAACGAGCCGGCGAAGTACGGCGGGCCGGCGAGCTTCCCGTCGGGCGTCACGATCCACCACCGCGATCGCATCGACGCCGTACAGCGCGAATTGCGCGACACGCCGGGCGTCACTGCACTCGTCTACGATCAGACCTGCGCCGCCGAGGCCCGCCGCCTGCGCAAGCGCGGCGAGTTTCCCGATCCGGACACGCGCGTCGTCATCAACGAGCGCGTGTGCGAGGGCTGCGGTGACTGCAGCGTGCAAAGCAACTGCATCTCGATCGAACCCGTCGAGACCGAGTTCGGACGCAAGCGGCGCATCAACCAGTCGAGCTGCAACAAGGACTATTCTTGCCTGAAGGGCCACTGCCCGAGCTTCGTGACGATCGAAGGCGGCCGGCTGCGCAAGCACAGCAGCGACGGCGTCGACGGCGACGCCGCACTCTTCGACGCGCTCCCCGAGCCCACGCCCCCGAGCCTCGACCGTCCGTTCAACGTGCTCGTGACCGGCATCGGCGGGTCCGGCGTCGTCACCGTCGGCGCGCTGCTCGGCATGGCCGCACACCTCGAAGGCAAGGGCGTGTCCGTGCTCGACGTGACCGGGCTCGCGCAGAAGAACGGGCCGGTCACCAGCCACGTGCGGGTGGCGCGAGACACCGAATCGCTCGCCGCCACGCGGATCGGCGTGGGAGGCGCGGACGTCGTGCTGGGCTGCGACATCGTCGTCGCGACGAACGCCGAGAACCTCGCGAAGCTCGCCGCGAACCGGACGACTCCGATCGTGAACAGCCACGTCGCGCCGACCTCCGACTTCGCGACCAACCCCGACCTCGATCTCTCGAGCCAGCACATGGAGGACGCCATCCGCGGCGTGGCGGGCGCCGACGCCAGCTACTTCCTCCCCGCGACGCGGCTCGCGACCACGCTGTGCGGCGACGCGATCTTCACCAACCCCTTCCTGATGGGCTTCGCCTATCAGCAGGGCCGACTCCCGGTCGGACGCCCTGCCCTCGAGCGCGCCTTCGAGCTCAACGGCCGCGCGGTCGAGGCGAACCTGCGCGCCTTCGCGTGGGGGCGACTCGCGGCGCACGACCCGAAGGCCGTCGAACGCGCGGCACGCACCAGCGATCTCGCGCCGAGCGCCCCGGCGGAAACCCTCGAATCGCTGGTCGCCCGACGGCTCGAGCTCCTCACCGCCTACCAGGACGCCGCCTACGCCAGGCGGTACGAAGCGCTGGTCGATCGGGTCGCGGCGCGCGAGCGGGAGGTGGCGCCAGGCTCGGAACGCCTGGCCCAGGCGGTCGCGCGGTACGCCTTCAAGATGCGCGCGATCAAGGACGAGTTCGAGGTGGCGCGGCTCTACACCGACGGCGCGTTCCGCGAGCAGCTCGAAAGCGAGTTCGAGGGCGGCTACGAGCTCTACGTGCACTTCGCGCCGCCCTTCACGATCCCGGTCGTCGACTGGCTGACCGGGCGCCGCGATCCCGACACGGGTCGGATGAAGAAGTGGCGCCTCGGGGCGCGCTGGTTCCTCCCGCTGATGAGTGTGCTCGCCAAACTGAAGGCGATCCGCTGGACGCCCCTCAACGTCTTTGCGCTGACGGCGCACCGTCGCCTCGAGCGCCAGTGGATGCGCGAGTACGACGCCCTCGTCGAACAGCTGCTCGAAGGGCTGCGCGCCGAGAACCTCGACGTCGCCGTCGAGCTGGCGAGCCTGCCCGAACACATCCGCGGCTTCGAACAGGTGCGCGAGGAGAGTGCCGAGTCGGTGGCGACGAAGCGCGAGGAGCTGCTCACGGCGTTCCGACTGCGCGCGGCCTGAGCGGAGGAGGAATGCGCGTCGATCGGCGAGACCTCCGGGTTCAACGCGAAAGCCCCGCCCGGCTCGCAGAGTTCGGAGCGCGGCTGCTGCTGATCGCACTCTTCCTCGGCGCGACCGGCTGCGTCACCACCCCCCTCGAGAACCGGGATTGGTGGCGCGTCCAGACCGCGCACTTCGACATCTGGAGCGCGCTCGGGAAGGAAGAGACCGAGCGCCTGGCGCTCCAGGCCGAGGGCTTCCGCACCGCGACCGAATACCTCTGGGGCCAGACGATCCCGCCGGCCGCGATCCGCACCCGCATCTACGCCTTCGACGACCGCGGCATCGGGCGGCCCTACTCCCATGGCAACGACCGCAGCTACCTCCTGCCGCGCTTCGACGGCGACATCATCGTGCTGCGCACGGGAGGCGGCTGGACGAGTGACGCGCGCACCCCGCTCAAGCTCGCCTTCGCCCGTCGCCTGATCAGCCATGCCGCGCCCGACCTGCCGTCGCCCTGGCTCTACGAAGGAATGGCGCAGCTCGCGAGCACGCTCGAAGTGGGTGGGCCGGGAGCGTCGGTCGGCATCCTGCGCGACGACCACATGAACGCCCTGCGCAGCGATCAGTGGATCTCTCTCGAGCGCGTGCTGTCGGCGGAGGCCATGCCCCGATGGTCGATCCGCGAGCGATCGCTCTACCGCGCCGAAGCCTGGGCGCTCGTTCACTACCTCCATCTCCACGACAGCCAACGACGCGGGTCCGCCGCGCAGCTCGCGCGGTATCGCTCCCTGCGCGACCAGGGCGCCGACGCGCTCGAGGCGAGCCGATCGGCGTTCGGGGACGACCTCCAGGCGCGGGTCCGGCGGTACGTTCTCGAAGACGTGCTGCCCTCGACGGCGATCCGGATCCAGCGCTCCGGCCCGACACCCGAGATCTCGCCGATCGCCCAGACGGAGATCCTCGAAGAGCTGGCCCTGCTCGCGCTCGCGATCGACGCCGACGAGCGGGCCGAGCGCTACCTCGAGACGGCGAAGGAGGCCGGTCCGGTCTCGAATCGCGCGATGCGGGTCTTCGCAGCCCTCGCTGCGCGCACCGGCGATGCGGAAGCCGTGGACTCCGCCTATCGCATCGCCATCGACGTCGCCCCGAACGACGCCCTCGTCCGTGTCGAGTGGGCCGACTATCTCCGGACGCGCGCCGCCGACGAACTCGATGCCGCGCGGCGCGCCGAACTCGTCTCGAGAGCGCGGGCCGAGTACGCCCAGGCGATCGCGCTCGCGCCGGATCTCCCCTCCGCCTTCGCCGGGCTCGCCGCGAGCGCACTGGTTCCCGGCGAGGACCCGGCCGAAGGCATCGCACCGCTCGCGCGCGCGCGGCAATGGCTGCCGGGTGACACCGATCTTCGCTACCTCGGGGCCAGGCTGGCGCTCGCCAGCAGAGACACCGCGACCGCCCGAGAACACGCGCTCGTGCTCATCGCGCAGGCGGGTTCGACCGGAGAAGTTCGCGAGGCGCAGGCCCTGCTGGAAGAGACGGAAGCCCAGGTCACCCAACCCTGATGTCCCGCGATCGCTCCTTCCCGCTCCTGCTGCGGTGCCGTCTGGCTCGGGCCAGAGGCGCTGCGAACCGCAGGCGGCTAGAAGTCTCCGAGGTCGCGCAGGACGGTGTACTCGTAGGGCGCGTACACGAAGACATCCCAAGAGGTGTCGATTCCCTCGAAGGGGACGACGAGCGGCAAGCTGATGAGGAAGAACCCCGATCCCAGCAACGTGGCGACGGCGTTCAGCGGCCGCAGGATGAGCACGTCGTATGTGACCTCGGTGCCGCGGTATATCGTGTCCCCGAACGACTCGGCGCACGCCTGCGACGGGGCACCCGCGACGACGATACCGAGCACGACTGCCGCGAAAGCGCGGCGAACCAGGGACTTCTGTCGCCAGAACCGGATTCCGATGCCCGTTCCTTCCGCGCTCATGCCTTCCTCATGACCCGACAGCATCGCACGGACGCCCACGCGTTGACAACACCGCAGACGGCAACAGGCCCACCGCGCCGGCCCGCGCCGTAACGCCAGGGAAGCAGGGCGGCGGACTCTCGAATCCGGAGCCGATCCAGCGCGGCGCGGCCCATTCCAGACTAATGTCTACGCAATGGGACGCGCGATCCGGCTGACCGGCGATCTCGACGAAACGCTCACCGCCACGAACGAGTTCGGCGAGACGGCCAGCTGGACCTTCGAACCCGACCGCTACGTGTACCGCGCCGGTCTCGGTTTCCGGCTGCGTTGGCTCCCCGAGTGAGGCGCGGCGCTGCGGCGCCCCTCGATGACTGACCCGAATCGAAGCGCCGGAAACCGGATCGCCGCGTGGATCGCGCATGGGATCGCGATCGTCGGTTGCGGCCTGCTGCTCTACGCGGTCGGGCAACCGATCTTCACCGATGACCTCTGGTGGCATCTGTCGCTCGGCCGCGCGTTTGCAGCGCACGGCCCCTGGCTCGACACCGACCCGCTGCTCTTCGCCGCGGCGGGCCCTCCGCGTCCGGCGTCGTGGCTCGCCGACGTCGCGCTCCACGAGGCGTCGCGTTGGGGCGGATTCACGCTCCTGCGCGTCGCCCACGTCGCGTCGGTCGGCGCCATCCTGTGGATTGCGTGGCGGATGCTCCGACGCGCGAGCCGTTCCGCGGCGTTCGCGAGCGTGGGGGTCCTCGCCTTCGTCGCGCTCGCGGCCTTTCGCCTCGTCCAGCTCCGCCCCGAGCTCGCGACGATCGCCCTCGCCCTCGCGTGTCATGTGCTGTTGATTTCGCCGCGTACGCTCTCCCCCTCGCGGATCGTCGGCTTCGCCACGCTGGCTGGACTGTGGGCGAACCTGCACGCCGGGTTTCCGCTCGCGCTGCTGATCCCCGGCGCCGCCATCGCCGGACTCGCCGCTGCCTACCCCCTCCGCAGCGACGACGACCGTCGCGCCGACCTCGCGCGCGCGCGCGGACTCGTCCTCGCGACGATCGCCGGCGGCGTCGCGACACTCGCAAACCCGCTCGGCATCCACGCCCACCTCGCCTATTTCGTCGCCGGGGGCGAGACGCCCGAGCTCTCGCGCATCTCGGACGAGTGGGTGCCGACCACGCTCTTCACGCTTCCTGCCATGCCTCAGCAGCCCTCCCCCACCTCGTGGGCGCTGGCCTGGGCGATGGTGATCGGCCTCGGCGGGGTGCTCTTCGCAGCGTGGCGCGCATCGCGGCGGGCGTCGCACGCGACCGGGTCGTCACATCGCGTCGATCCCGCCGCACTCGGCGTCGCGCTGCTCGCCGTTGCGATGTGGCTCTCGGCCGTGCGCTTCCTGTGGCTCGGCCTCTTCGCCCTGCTCGTCCTCGCGTGCTTCTGGCGCGACGATCGCCTGCGCTTCGCTTCACCCGTCCTCGCCGCTTTGATCCTGACAGGCTTCCTGCAACAGGGCGACTGGCCGGCCATCACGCGCGCCCTGCCGACCACCTGGCCCGTCTACGCCGAGCCCTACCCGACCGGGAAGTACTCCACCCACGCGATCTGGCTGATGGACGATGCCGACGTGCGCGGGAACCTCCACGGCGAGTACTTCCTCGGCGGTTTCGTCGGCTACTGGCTCGCGCCCGACGTGCGCACCCTCGTGAACGGCACGCTCAACGTGCCGCGCGGCACCCTCGACGAGATGATGAGCCTCGGTGCGCGGCGCGGAGCCAGGCCCGGCGAGCGCTTTCCCGCGCTGCTCGACCGCCTCGACCTCGACCTCTTCCTCGGCACGCGTCTTCCGGAGACACGTCCACTCGCGCGGCGGTTCCCCTCGACCACGAGACACCTCGAAGACACCCCAGGCTGGATTCCGATCTTCCGCTCGCCGACGACCGCGCTCCATCTCCGGCAGAACGCGCGCAACGCCGAGAACCTCGCACGCGTCTCCCGCTACTACGCCGAACAGGGCGTTCCTTTCGACGACACACGCGGATTCGACCCCGCAATCGTGCTCGAACGCGCCCCCGAGTGGGCCGTGCGACACGGGGTCGTACCGCTCCCGTTTGCTCGCCTCGCACACCGCGCCCATCACGGCACACCGGGCCGCAGCGCCGCGGCGCGTCAGCGCGTCGCGGCGATCTACGCAGCGCTC
>JAHEJV010000228.1 GCA_024638705.1 Deltaproteobacteria bacterium
CGAGATCGCGCGCGATCGACTTCGGCCGTACGTCGTCCTCGCGCGCCCACGGGTAGCGTTCGGCGAAGACGCGGAAGCTGCCGCGCAGGAACTCCTCTTCCGGCTTCGGGTACGTCACTTCTTCGAGTCGGCGCATGCGCTCGTCGTAGTCGACGCCCTCGGCCTTCCATTTCGCGATCGCCTCGCCCTTCGCGCGGGACGTCTGCTCGCGGAGGATCGCGCGCGGGTTCTCCTGCACGGCTTCGACGAGGGAGAGGATCTCGAGCGCGTAGGTGTCGGTGTCGGGATCGAGCGCGTTTGCGGCCTCGACGACGTAGAGCGAGATGGTGTCGTGCAGGGAGAAGTCGGTCTGGAGGTCGGGGCTCACGCGCACCTCGCGTCCGCCGGCGAGCGACGGTTCGAGGAGGATGACGCCGGCCGTCACGAGCGAGCGGAAGAGCGCCGCCGCGCGGCGCCGTTGGCGCGCCTTCGACACGGGGGTCTCGTGGCTCTGGCTCACGAGCCGGATCACCGCGCCGTATTCGGCGCCGGTCTCGCGTTGCAGCACCGAGAGGATCACGCCGTGGCTCACCGCGAACTGGGAACGCATCATCTCCGGCGGCTTCGCGACGAGCTGTTCGAAGGTGTCCTTCGTCCACGGCACGAAGTCGGGCGGCGGCTTCTTCCGCGCGATCTTGCGCTTGCCAGCGCCCGCCTTCGCCTTCTTCTCCAGCTTCTTGTTCTCGATCACGTGCTCGGGCGCCTGACAGACGACGCTGCCGAAGTCGTCGAAACCCTTGCGTCCCGCGCGCCCGGCGATCTGGTGGAACTCGCGCGCGCGCAGGATGCCGACCTTCTCGCCGTCGAACTTTGCGAGGCGGTTCAGCAGGACGGTGCGGATCGGCACGTTGACGCCGACGCCGAGGGTGTCGGTGCCGAAGATCACGCGCAGCAGACCCTGCCCGGCGAGCTGCTCGACGAGCAGGCGGTACTTCGGCAGGAGACCGGCGTGGTGCACGCCGATGCCGTGGGAGAGGAAGCGCTTCACGTCCTTCCCGTACCCGGTGTCGAAACGGAAACGGTCGATCTCTGCGGCGATCGCGTCGCGCACTTCGCGCGGGACGAGCTTGGCGCTGGTGGCGCCCTGGGCGAGCTCTCCGCACTCCCGCTGGGTGAAGTTCACGACGTAGACCGGGGCGAGATCGCGCTCGACGAGGTCCTCGAGCGTTTCGTGCAGCGGCGTCTCGCGATACTCGAAGTCGAGCGGGACGGGGCGGACGTCCGAGTGGACGTGGGCGACGTCGCGACTGGTGAAAGCGGCGAGCGATTCTTCGATCGGTGCGGTGTTGCCGAGCGTCGCCGACATCAACAGGAACTGGCTGTGGCGCAGGATGATGAGCGGCAGCTGCCAGGCCATCCCGCGGTCGCGGTCGTCGTAGTAGTGGAATTCGTCGAGCACGACGCAGGGGGCGTCGGTGGCTTCGCCCCCGCGCAGCGCCATGCTCGCGAGCACTTCGGTGGTGCAGCAGATCACCGGCGCGTCCGGGTTGATGCTGGCGTCGCCGGTGAGCATTCCGACGCGGTCGGCGCCGAACTCGTCACATAGCGCGAAGAACTTCTCGCTGACCAGCGCCTTCACCGGCGCGGTGTAGAAGGAGCGTTCGCCGGTGCAGAGAGCGCGGAAGTGCATCGCGAGGGCGACGAGGCTCTTTCCCGAGCCCGTCGGCGTCGAGAGCACGACGTGGCGCCCGGCGAGCAGCTCGAGGATCGCCTCCTCCTGCTCGGTGTAGGGCGACAGGCCCTGCTCGGACACCCAGGAGAGGAAGGCGTCGAGCGTCTCGTCCGCCGAGGCGCCCGGCGCGATGCGCTCGCCGAGGGTCAAAGCTCCGCCAACGCGTCGAGCGCGGTGAGCAGCTCGTCTCCGTCGGCGCCCGGCACCTGAGTGCGCGCCAGCAGGTGGGTCATGCCGAGCTTCTCCCGCGTGCGCGCGAGCTCGTCGGCGACGCGCGCCGGTTCTCCGAAGATCGCGAAGTCCTCCGCATCGGCGGCGCCGGCGCGGCGGATCGCCGCCGATGGCGCCTTCGCGAGCGCCATCGCCTGACGCTGGAGGGCGTCGCGCACGCGCGCGACGACGGACGCGTCGCGGTGCGCGAAGACCGTGCGCATGATCGGCACCGCGAGCGGAGTCGCGTCGTGTCCGTGCTCGGCGAGGATCTCGCGATGCTTCGCGTAGTTCGCGACGAGCATCTCCTCGGTCTCGATCGGCGAAGCGAGGTAGGGCAGGCCGAGCCGCCCGGCCTGTTCGAGCGCCTTCGGTCCGAAGGCCGCGACCCAGATCGGCGGATGCGGCCGCTGCACCGGCAGCGGCGCCAGCAGCGAGGGCGCGCCCGGTGTGTCGCCGTCGTCGGTGAGCGGCTCGCCGGCCCAAGCGTCGCGCATCACGGCGAGGGCGGCCTCGAAGAGGTCGCGCTTCGTGCTGCGGTCGACGGAGAAGGCGGAGAAGAGGTCGCGACGGAATCCGCGTCCGACGCCGAGGATCACGCGCCCGTTCGAGAGCCGATCGAGCACCGCCACTTCTTCCGCGACCGAGATCGGATTGCGGATCGGCAGCAGATACGAGGTCGTGCCGAGGCGCAGCGTCTTCGTGCGCGCCGCGATCGCCGCGTGCCAGAGGAGCGGCTGTGGGATCGGCGCCGCGCCGCCCGCGCCGCCGGAGCTGAAGTGACCTTCCGGCAGCCAGAAGGAGTGGAAGCCCAGCGACTCGGCGCGCTGCGCCTGGGCGCAGAGCGTCTCCGCATCCTGCGCCCCGAGCGTCTCCCAGGGAGTGATGCCGATCTGGAGCGTTTCGTCGGGCACGCGCGGAAGCTAGCAGGGCGACGGAGCGGAAGGCCTCGCACGTCCACCCGCGTCCCACCTAGAATGCATCCCCATGCCCGCGAAGACCCTCGCCATGGTCAAGACCGACGTGCGGAAGCTCGAGCCGCGCGATCCGCCGATCCCGGACATCGACGACGAGTCGGCGCTGCTGCGCATCGAGGCGTGCGGCATCTGCGGGAGCGACTACGAGCAGTTCGAGGGGATGCTGCGGACGCCGATGCCCGTGATCCCGGGCCACGAGCCGCTCGGCGTGATCGAGCAGATCGGCGACGCGGCGGCGCGGCGCTGGGGCGTCGACGTCGGCGATCGCGTCGCGGTGGAGACGATGCTCTCGTGCCGCTTCTGCTCGGCGTGCCTCGGTGGCCGCTACCACCTCTGCCACGACCGCCGCATCTACTCCTACATCCCGCTCTCCGACGAGCCCGGGCTGTGGGGCGCCTACGCCCAGTACATGTTCGTGCACCGCAATTCGATCGTGCACAAGATCGATCCGACGCTTCCGCCGAGCACCGCCGTGATGTTCAACCCGCTCGGCGCCGGTTTCCGCTGGGCGGTGGAGATGCCGCGCACCGGCCCGGGCGACACGGTGCTGATCCTCGGCCCGGGACAGCGCGGGCTCGCCAGCGTGATCGCGTGCCGCGAAGCCGGCGCCGACCGGGTCCTCGTCACCGGCCTCGCCGCGGACGCACCGAAGCTCGCCCTCGCGAAGGAATTCGGCGCCGACGCCACGATCGATGTCGAGAACGAGAACGTGAAACGGCGCGTGCAGGAGCTCACCGACGGCCGCGGCGCCGACGTCGTGGTCGACGTGTCGTCCTACGCGACGACGCCGGTCGCCGAGGCGCTCGACTACGTCGCCACCGGCGGACGCGTCGTGCTCGCCGGCGTGAAGGGCTTCAAGCCGATCCCGGACTTCGTCTCCGACAAGATCGTGATGAAGGAGATCGCGATCCAGGGCGCGATCGGCGTGACGTCGAGCGGCTACCGCAGTGCGATCCGCCTGCTCGAAGCGCGCAAGCACCCCGTCGAGCGGATGCACACCCACGATTTCGGATTGCGCGACGCCGAGACGGCGATCCGCACGCTCGCGCGGGAGATCCCGGACGACGAGTCGATCCACTCCTGCCTGATTCCGGAGAGCTAGCACGCATGGATTTCGTTCGAGAATGGATCGCGAAGTCGGGCTACACCGCGGCGCTCGGCGTCGAGCTCAGCGACATCGACGCCGAGTCGGCGGCGCTCGCGCTGCCCTTCCGCGAGGAGAACTCGAACCCGGGGAAGGCGCTGCACGGCGGCTGCGCGGCGTCGCTCGCGGTCTCGGGAGCGCACGCGGTGGCCCGAGCCGCGCTCGGACCGGAATCCGGTCCCTGGCACACGGCCGGGCTCCAGGTGAACTACCTCGCCGCCGCGATCGACGAGTCCGTCACCGCCCGCGCGACGCTGCTGCGCCGCGGCAAGGAGATGTGCTTCGTGGAGGTGGACGTCGCCCGCGAGGACGGCAAGCCGATCGCCCACGCCACGGCGGCGGTGCGCGGACGCTTCGGCGCCGAGCCGGCGTCGGTCTACGAGCACGCCGGAGATCACGGCCGGAGCGAGCCCGGCCCGATGGGACCGCACATCGGCAAGATGCCGTTCACGCTGGCGCGCGGCCTCCACGTCGAGCACATGGTGGACGAGACGTCGCGCATCACGATGCCCTTCCAGGCCACGAACGCCGACGCGTCGGGCGGCATGCACGAGGGCGCGGTGCTCGCGCTCCTCGACACCACCGGCGCGATGGCCGCCTGGGCCACGACCGGCCCCGGCCCGTACAAGGCGTCGACGCCGGCGCTCCAGGCGCAGATCCTCACGCCGCCGCCGGGCGAAGACCTCGTCGCCTACGGACGCTGCGTCCAGCGCGACGCCGAACTCTTGTGGAGTGAAGTCGAGGTGGCGAGCGCCGCCGGCGGACGCGTCTGCGCGCGCGGCACGGTGATCTACCGCATCGTCACCTGAAGTGTGCATTGCCGGTGGCGAGGCGTCGGACTAGGCGACCCGCTCGACACGCGTCTTCACCTCGGGCAGCGGCGACTCGCGCCGAACAACTCCCGTCGCGAGAGACGAGGTTCGCCGTACGCCATCTAGACGATCTTCGCCGGCGCCTGCGGTACGCCCTTCCACTGCTCCGGGTCGTGACCGAAGAACAGGCGCGCCCCCGCGTCGCGCCAGGCGCGCAGGCGGTGGAGCGAGGCGATCATCTCCTCGCGATCGTGCACGACGGGCGGTAGCGCCAGTTGCTCGAGCGTCTCGCGGAAATAACACGCGTCCGCGGTGAGGATCACCGGTCCGCCCGGCAGCGCCACGCGCAGCGACTGATGGCCGGGCGTGTGCCCGAACGTGGGCAGGCACACGACCGAGCCGTCGCCGAAGAGATCGTGCTCGCCGTCGACGAGCAGCGGGTCGTGGCCGTGGTCGTAGTCGTGTCTGGCGAAGCCGTTCGCCGCGGCGACCGCGTCGTCCTGGCCGGCTTCCCACTCGCGTTTCTGCAACACCCAGCGCGCGTTGGAGATCAGCTCGTTGCCGCCGGCGTGGTCGAAGTGGAGGTGCGAGTTCACGAGATAGTCGACCCGCGTCGCGTCCACGTCGAGCGACGCCAGACGTCCCGACACCTCCTCGCCCGCGGCGAAGCGCACGTCGAACACCTTCGCGAGGCCGCCGAGCCGCCCGGCCGGGTCGGTCTGCGTCGTCGGGTGCATGCCCGAGTCGAAGAGCGCGGTGCCCTTCGGATGCACGATCAGGTAGGACGGGACGGGCACCTCGAGCGTGCCCGCGTCGCCCGGGGCGCCGAACACGCCACTGTTCGCCGTGAGCCAGCCGCAGGTCATGGCGTGGAGTCGGACGCTTGCGTCGCTCACTCGAGCGGGCCGCCGCCGCCGGTCGCGCGGTCCACCACCGCCATGCCCGCCGGCTCGTCGAGATCCAGCTCCACCACCTCGGTGAGGCGCGCGAGCATGCTGTAGTAGCCGAGGGTGACCAGCACCTCGACGATCTCGCGCGGCGAGAAGTGCTTGCGCGCTTCCTCGAAGAGGCCCGCGTCCACCTTCGTCGTGCGCATCGCCTGGTCGCCGAAGCGCAGCAGCACGCGCTCGCGCTCGCCGAGCGCGGCCGCGTCGAGGTCGCCGCGCTCGACCGCCTCGATCTCGGCGTCGGTCGCGCCGACACCCTTCGCGATCGGCACGTGCTGCACCCACTCGTACTCGCCGGGCGTGAGCGCGGCCGCCTGGAGGATCACCAGCTCGCGCAGCTTCGCGTCGAGCTCCTGCTTCGCGAGGATCGACGTGCCGAGCTGGAGCAGCGGGCGGAAGTGGTTCTCGGCGACGGCCATCAGCCGGAAGATGTCGAGCTGCACGGGGAAGGCTTCGAGCACCGTGCGGATCTCCTCGGGGGCGTCCTTCGGGTCGACGAGCGGAATGCGGGTCACGGGTTCTCCTTCGCGGGACTATTTCGCGTTGATGCGCGCGAGGACGGCTTCGAGGTCGAGCTCGCCGACGGGATCCTGGCCGCCGCTCTCGAGGAAGGCCTTCATGCGCTGCTGCGCCTCGGGGATGGCGAGGGTCTGGTTGAAGCGGTGCGCCTCCTCGAGCAGGCCGTCGTGGGTCGTGCCCTCCGCCGCGTCGACGGCGCCCTTCGCGAGGGCCACCGCCTCCGGCGGGAAGGAGGCGATGCGCGCGGCGAGGTCGGCGACGAAGGGACGCAGCTCGCCGTCGGGCAGCGCGCGATTGATCCAGCCGTAGCGTTCCGCCTCGACGGCGTCGAAGTCGCCGCAGCCGAGGATCGCTTCGAGCGCGCGGGCCCGGCCCATCAGGCGCGGGAGGCGCTGCGTGCCGCTGCCACCGGGAAGGATGCCGAGCGCGACTTCGGGCTGGCCGACGATGCAGCGCCCGAGCGCGCCGAAGCGCATGTCCAGCGAGAGCAGGAACTCGCTGCCGCCGCCGCGCGCGCGACCCTCGATCACGCCGATCGTCGCGCACGGCAGCAGCCGGTAGCGCTCGACCATCGCGTGGAAGAAGGAGAGCTCGGACGACTTCGGCGGCACGTCGGTCGGTAGCGTCTGGATCAGCGTGACGTCGGCGTGGGCGATGAAGTAGTCGGGGTTGGCGCTCTGGAACACGACGACGCGGACCGTTTCGTCGCCTTCGAGCTCGCGGCCGAGCCGATCGAGGTCGGTCATCAGCGCGGCGTCGAGCAGGTTCATCGGCGGGTGGTCGATCGTGACGGTGACGATCCCGCCGTCGCGGGAGACGGCGAGGGTGGGGTAGGGGGCGATTTCGGGGGGCGGCATCCGACCCTTCTATCACCTGGACGCCCCTGGGCGCCAGCGCCGCGGTCCCCCACCGCTCCGGGCCTCCCCGTCCTCTTCTGGGCGCTTCCGAGCCTTTTTGCGCATGGGTTGCGATCGGGTTTCAGGTCGGCTGCCGGACGGCCGATGGAAGACGCATGCTCCTGTGCAAGGCCTGCAACACCCGATTCAAGGACGGCCGCTCTGCGTGCCCGAGCTGCGGACGGCGCGTCTTCGCGAGCGTGAACGAATCGTCGGCCTCCGAGATCGAACCGTCGAATCTGCCGCCGCCGCCCGAGACGCCTCCGAAGATCGAGGAGCCGCCGAAGGCCAAAAAAGCCGAGAGCGAGATGCAGGAAGAACGCGACGAGCCCACCACCGACGTCGACCTCGAACTCGGTGAGGTGGACGTCCTCGCCGGCGCGATCGAGCCCGACGCGGCGGACGATCTGAAGCAGGAGCCTCCCATGGTCGCGCCCCAG